>NZ_CP013650.1:2814965-3127739 GCF_001466725.1 Lacimicrobium alkaliphilum | reverse complement strand
GACATCGGGATAGTCCTGACTGACTTCTTCAGTGACTTCCCGCCACAAACGGCTGCAAACAAGCACATTGGCTTTATCTACCGAGGTCACTTTTTTGTGTCTCAGGCGCGCTGACTCGAAGGCCAGCTTAGCGATACGACGAATTTCACGGCGTGAATAACGCATGGTATCAAAGGCAAATTCTTCTTCGCCTTCACCCTGCATGCCTTTGGGCTGACCAAAATAGATGCCGCTGGTGAGTTCGCGCACCACCATCACATCGAAGCCGCTGGCGGCAATATCGGCACGCAGTGGCGACAGGTGCTCCATGCCGGGATAGATCCGCGCCGGGCGCAGGTTGCTGAACAGATCAAAATGGCTGCGTAATTTAAGCAGCGCAGCACGCTCCGGGCGCTCGTCTAAGGGCAGGTCGTCCCACTTCGGCCCGCCAATGGAGCCAAAAAGAATCGCATCGGCGGCTTCGCAGCCGGCCAGCGTATTTTCAGGCAGAGCCTTACCATGGTTGTCGATGGCTGCGCCGCCCACATCGAACTGCGTAAGTGAGAATTTCAGCTCAAAGGCCGCTTCAACGGCCCGTAACACTTTCACTGCTTGCTCCATCACCTCGGGGCCAATACCGTCCCCGGGTAATAATGCGATGGAATATTCAGACATTTATACCCCTGCTATTTTCTGTTGTTTTTTCTCATCTATCTGATCCGCCAGACAGGTGTTATTCAGTACATAAATCAGGGCCTTAACCCCTGCTTCCACAATGTCCGTGGCCAGCCCGATACCGTTGAAACGACGGCCTTTGTATTCGGCCACTACGCTGACCTGGGCCAGGGCGTCAGCCCCTTCACCTTTGGAGTCGAGTTTAAAATCGACAATATCGATATCTTCATTGCCGGTAACCTCAATAATGGCATTAAAGGCGGCATCCACCGGGCCGTTGCCGATGGCCGATGCGGTGCCTTCACGCTCGCCCATGCGCATTTTACTGTGGCGCTGGGGATCATGCCCTTACCGGCATTGGCATGCAGGTACAGCAGTTCGTACTCTGCCTGCTGCTGTTTTTGCTGATCGAAAAACACCAGCGCTTCGAGATCATAATCAAACACCTGCCCCTTTTTATCGGCCAGCCGCAAAAAGGCGTTGTAAAGGGTATCCAGATCATAATCTTCATCTTTGTAGCCCAGCTCATGCATGCGATGTTTGATCACGTGGCGACCGGAACGGGAGGTCAGGTTAAGATTGTTTTTACTGATGCCCACGCTTTCCGGCGTCATGATCTCGTAGGTATTCATGGACTTAAGCACGCCGTCCTGATGAATGCCCGAGGAGTGACTGAAGGCATTGGCGCCGACAATGGCCTTGTTGGCCTGCACCGGCATATTACAGATCTGGCTGACCAGTCTGGAGGTGCGGGAAATTTCCTGGCTGTTGATGCCCGTATTCAAACCCAGCAGGTTCTCGCGGGTCTTAAGCACCATGGCAATTTCTTCCAGCGAGCAGTTACCGGCCCGCTCGCCGATACCGTTGATGGTGCATTCCACCTGACGGGCACCGTTTTGCACGGCCGCCAGTGAGTTAGCCACCGCCAGGCCGAGATCATTGTGGCAGTGTACCGAAATCACCGCCTGATCGATATTGGGTACGCGGTTAAACAGGGTATGAATAATCTGACCGAACTCAGTGGGGATGGTATAGCCCACGGTGTCGGGGATATTCACTGTGCTGGCCCCGGCTTTAATCGCCGCCTCTACCATACGGCACAGATAATCGATATCGGTGCGTCCGGCATCTTCGCAGGAAAACTCCACATCGTCGGTATAGCGCCTGGCATGTTTGACCGCTTTTACCGCCATCTCCAGCACTTCCTCCTGAGACTTGCGCAGCTTGGCGCCTACATGGATCTCGGAGGTGGCAATAAAGGTATGGATACGAAAGCGTTCTGCCACTTTTAAAGATTCACCGCAGGCATCAATATCTGCGGCGACGGCACGGGACAGACCGCACACCACCGAGTTTTTAATCTCCCGGGCGATGGTTTGCACGGATTTGAAGTCACCGGGTGAAGAAACCGGAAAACCGGCTTCGATAATATCCACTCCAAGTCGTTCCAGCGCCAGCGCGATCTGCAGTTTTTCCTTTACGCTTAAACTGGCAGGCAGGGCCTGTTCGCCGTCTCTTAAGGTGGTATCGAATATCTTCACTCTGTCTGACATGGTCTTTCCTCTGCTTGCTTAATCAGCCTGAAGGCTGAACTTCCCGATGCTCTGATTCGTTGTAGGTCGGACTTTATTCCGACAAAGGTCACATTCCCCGCCATCCCGTCGGGCTAAAGCCCGACCTACATCCCTGGACATAAAAAAACCCGTGCTGTGCACGGGTTTTGGTAAATCTTCAGCCTGTTGGCCACAACTACCCGTGCAATCTGGTTGCCATAAGAAGGAGTAGTAGCAGGAACAGGTTATTTGTCATGGATTCTGTAATGGTTTCTTTCGTTGGCATAGTTGTATCGCGAAGGGCGCCGCTGGTCAAGGGTTGTAGGTCATTTTATCTAATACTTATCTGGAATAGCCTATGATTTACCCGCTGATCAGACCATTTACTGTGCATATTGGGATGCTTATCCTAAAAAGTTTGTATTTTGTAGCCTGCAAGGAGCAAAGCGGATTGCGGGGATACCCGGGCGGCTTCCCGTATTCCGCTTCGCTTTATACGGGCTACAGGCTGCGAGAGAATAAAAAATCCTGTAGATCACGCAGAGGCGCAAAGGTCGCAGAGGGGCAGAGGGTATTAACCCCTTAGTACCTCTGTGCTCTCTGTGCCTCTGTGGTTTTTTGTCTTTTTTACACAGGGTGCTGGATGCCCGATAACGACACTCGGGCATGACCGACAGTCGTTCCCGCATGTTGTTGGCGGGAACCCAGCGCCTTAACGCTTTGAGGGTTTGGCTTTTAATTCATCACTTATCACTCAGCATTCATAACTCATCTCCCTCTGGCCTGATTGTTGCTACACCCCTGCAGTTGTCAAATTTTCGTTGTTGGAAAATGGAACTCAGCACTTACCTCAATCGTTTCGATAAAAACCGCGTTAAGCAGCTGACCACGGGCCTCGGCGCGCCTACGCTGTTGCTCGCCATTATGGCTATGGTGATCCTGCCATTGCCGCCATTTCTGCTGGATATCCTGTTCAGTTTTAATATCGCCCTGTCGCTGGTCGTCATTCTGGTGGCGGTATTTACCCAGAAGCCAGTGGAATTCGGTGCATTTCCGTTGGTCCTTCTGATCGCCACGGTACTCAGGCTGGCCCTGAACGTGGCCAGTACCCGGGTGGTGTTGCTGCATGGTCATGAAGGTGGTGATGCGGCCGGTAAAGTGATCGAGGCCTTCGGTGAAGTGGTGATCGGCGGTAACTATGCGGTGGGTATTGTGGTGTTCGCCATACTGGTAATCATCAACTTTAAGGTGGTGACCGCAGGTGCAGGCAGGATATCCGAAGTAAGTGCCCGCTTTACTCTTGATGCTATGCCAGGCAAGCAGATGGCCATCGATGCCGATCTTAACGCCGGTTACATTGACCAGGATCAGGCCCGCGCCCGGCGTCAGGAAATTACCTCAGAAGCGGATTTCTATGGCTCCATGGACGGTGCGTCAAAATTTGTTAAAGGGGATGCCGTTGCCGGACTGATCATTATGATCATCAATATCGTCGGTGGTCTGTTTATCGGTATTATCCAGTATGATCTGAGCTTTGGCGAAGCGGTACAAATCTATACCCTGCTGACCATAGGTGACGGTCTTGTGGCGCAGATCCCTTCATTGCTGCTGTCGGTGGCTACGGCCATTATCGTTACCCGTGAAAACGAAGATCAGGAAATCGGCGCTGAGCTGACCACTCAGTTGGGTAACAGAAGAGCCCTGTTTATCGCCACCGGCGTGCTGTTTGTGATGGGTATTGTACCGGGCATGCCCCATGTGGCTTTTCTGGGGCTGGCCGCCATAGTAGGCGGCTATGCCTATTACGGCATGTGGAAAGAAAGCCGCGAGCAGACCCAGACTCAATTGTCTGAGGTGCAAAAAGAACAGGCAACGCACACCACAGAAATCAAAGAGCTGGGCTGGGACGATGTGCAGCATGTGGATACCATCGGTCTGGAAGTGGGTTACCGGCTGATCCCGCTGGTGGATAAAAGTCAGGGTGGTGAGTTGCTGGCCCGTATCAAAGGGGTGCGTAAAAAACTGTCCCAGGAACTGGGTTTTCTGGTGCCGCCGGTGCATATTCGTGACAACCTGGATCTGAACCCCAATACCTACACCATCGCCATGCTCGGCGTCACTATCGGTGAGGCGGACATCAGCCATGACAGTGAACTGGCCATCAATCCCGGCCAGGTATTTGGCAAGCTCGATGGCAAGGCCACCAAAGATCCGGCTTTCGGTCTGGATGCCGTGTGGATAAAACCCGAACAGCGTGAACATGCGCAGACATTGGGCTACACCGTAGTGGACGCGGCTACGGTGGTAGCCACACACCTGAGCCAGCTGCTGACCAACAATGCCTATCAGTTGCTGGGCTATGAAGAAGTGCAGCAACTGCTGGATATGCTGGGCAAAAGTAATCCTAAGCTGGTGGAAGGCCTGATCCCGGATATTCTGCCCATGAGTACCGTGGTCAAAGTGCTGCAGACTTTGCTGTATGAAGGTGTTCCTATCCGCGATCTGCGCACCATCATTCAGACCCTGTGCGAATACGGTCCTAAGAGTCAAGATCCCGACGTGCTGGTGTCAGCTGTGCGTATTGCGCTGAAGCGTCTGATCGTTCAGGAAGTCAATGGTGGCGGTCATGAGATCCCTGTGATTACTCTGGCGCCTGAGCTGGAACAGATGTTGCATCAGTCTCTGCAGGCAGGCGGCGGTGAGGGTGCCGGTATTGAGCCGGGGCTGGCCGAGAAATTGCAGCAATCCTTAAGTGAAGCCTCGCAGCAGCAGGAACTGGCCGGTGAGCCCTCCGTGTTGCTAACGTCAGGCATGCTCAGACCAGTACTGTCGCGCTTCCTGAAACACGCTATAAGCGGTTTACATGTGTTGTCTTATCAGGAAATTCCTGATGATAAACAAATTAAGATTGTCAGCGCCGTTGGCCAATAAATTCAGTTGTTGTTGCGGCTGACAAGGGGGTAAAAAGTGAAAATCAGACGTTTCTACGGTAAGGATATGCGTGACGCCTTAAACCAGGTCAAAGAGGAACTGGGCGGCGATGCGGTGATCATGTCGAATAAAAAAGTCGCCGAAGGTATCGAAATTGTGGCCGCGTATGACAAAGAGCCGGTAAAAAAAGCCGGTGAACGTCAGAGCAGCCCCGCGCCCGGCGCTAACGTGGCGCCATTACGAGGCCGACAGCAGCCCGCTTCGGCCAGAACGGCAAAAGCCCAGGCTACCCCCAGCCTCAGCGAAATTATCGGTGATTCCGGTCCCGACAGCCTGCGCGCGTTGCTGGAAAAGCAGAATAAACAGGCCGAGAGCGCTTCTGCGCAGGCTCAGCCGCAGAAAGTGGCGCAAGCCACAACCGTATCGCCAGCTGTTGCCCCCAAACAGCATGACGATAAGGGTATGGATGATATTCGTCAGGAGTTACAGTCACTACGCAATGTACTGGAATTTCAGGTATCCGGCCTGCTCAAACAGGAACGCCAGCAGTCCCGCCCCCTGCACAGCTATCTTATCGATCAGTTACAGCGCTTAGGCATCACATCATCGCTGGCCGAGCAGGTGGTGTCTTATGCGCCGCCTAATTGCGAACAACGGGATGCCTGGAAGTTTCTGCTTAAGTTGCTGATGAACAGACTGCATACCAGTAATAACGAAATTTTGACACAGGGTGGTGTGGTAGCACTGGTGGGGCCAACAGGCACCGGCAAAACCACCACCATAGCCAAACTGGCTGCGCAATACGCACGTCAGCACGGGCACCAGCAGGTGGCACTGATCACTACCGACAGCTATCGCATCGCCGCCTATGAGCAACTGGCCACTTACGGCAAAATAATTGGCTGTAATGTGAAAAAAGCCAGCAACGCCGAAGAGCTGTCTGATCTGCTCTATCAGTTCCGTAACAAGGGCCTGGTGCTCGTTGATACGGCCGGTTTCGGGCAAAGAGACGCCAGATTAATCAAACAGTTAGATACCTTGAGCGAGTCATCTTGTGCTAATATCAAACATTATCTGGTTTTGGCAGCCAATGCGCAGCATCAGGTAATGGAGCATACACTGAAGACTTACAGGCAGATTTCTTTACAGGGCTGTATTTTCACCAAACTGGATGAGTGTTACAGTCTCGGCGAAGCCATCAGTCTGGCGGTTGAGCATAAACTGCCCGTAGGATATCTGACCGATGGACAGAAAGTGCCGGAGGATATTAAGGTTGCTGACGGAAAATATCTGATTTCATGTGCAGCCCGGCTCTATAAGCAGTATGCTTCAGTACCCACGAGAACTCAGCAGGTTGCAAACTCAGCAGTATCATTATGATTGAGGATCAAGCGAGTAGCTTAAGACGAATGAACCAACCCAATTTAATTAAAGTTATCGCTGTGACAGGCGGCAAAGGTGGGGTAGGTAAAACCAATATCACCCTCAACACCGCCATCGCCATGGCCAGACAAGGCAAGCGGGTGATGGTTCTTGATGCCGACCTCGGGCTGGCCAATATCGACGTGATGTTGGGGCTGCGGGTGGAGAAAAACCTGTCCCACGTACTGTCCGGTGAATGTTTGCTTGAAGATGTGTTGGTAGAAGGGCCTGCGGGAATTAAAATCGCTCCGGCTACATCCGGCACTCAGTCGATGACAGAACTGACTCCCACCGAGCATGCCGGTTTGATCCGTGCCTTCAGCGAATTACAGAGTAAAATTGATGTACTGATTGTGGATACCGCCGCAGGTATCTCCGATATGGTGCTGAGTTTTTCACGGGCCGCCCAGGATATAATGGTGGTGGTGTGTGACGAACCGACTTCCCTGACCGATGCCTATGCCCTGATCAAAATCCTTAACCGGGACCACGGTGTGTTTCGCTTTAAAATAGTGGCGAATATGGTGCGTAATTTACGTGAAGGACAGGAACTCTTTGCTAAGCTGTCCAAGGTCACAAACCGATTTCTGGATGTGGCGCTTGAGCTGGTGGCAACGGTACCCTTCGATGAAAACATCCGCAAGGCGGTGCGTAAGCAAAAAGCCATTGTTGAAGTCTTCCCGGGCTCACCAGCCGCGATAGCCATAAACAATTTAGCCAAACAGGCGCTTAAATGGCCTGTTCCGGCGCAACCAGGCGGACATCTGGAGTTTTTCCTGGAGCAATTAGTTGATCAAGGGACTGAGGTGCAGAGAGATAAAGTGTGAATAATAAAGCCGCTGCCTATCAGCAACTTGATGATAAAAGTAAGCTTGTAGAACAACATGCTTCACTGGTTAAGCGCATTGCTCATCATTTGATGGCAAGACTCCCTGCAAGTGTTTTAGTTGACGATTTGATTCAGGCTGGCATGATTGGCTTGTTGGAAGCGTCGAGAAACTTTGACGGTTCCAAAGGTGCCAGTTTTGAAACCTTTGCCGGTATCCGTATCCGCGGCTCTATGCTGGATGAGATCCGCAAAGGTGACTGGACACCCAGGTCGGTGCACAAAAACAGCCGCGCCATTGCCGAAGCCATCTCGCAGGTGGAAAAAGACACTGGTCGTGACGCCAGAGACAATGAAGTGGCAGAGAAACTGCAGGTGAGCATGGAGGAATACCATCAGATGCTCAATGAAGTGAATGCCGGGCGCATGGTGGGTATCGAAGATTTGGGTATCACAGAAGATGTGATCACCACAGAGCAGAGTCGTGGCACCGATGCGCCTTATGACGATTTGTTACAGGGATCGTTTCAAAAAGCACTGGCCCATGCTATTACTACTTTGCCGGAACGGGAGGCCATCGTATTGTCGTTGTATTACGATGAAGAACTCAACCTGAGGGAAATTGGTGAAGTGCTGGAAGTAAGCGAATCGAGGATCAGCCAGATACACAGTCAGGCTATGCTCAGGCTGAAAACCAGGATGCAATCCTGGCGTGTTGCATGATTTTCAATAAGAATAACAGTTAGTTGAATCCTCACTGGAGGCAGTTTTGGATAAAAATATGAAAATTCTCGTTGTTGACGATTTTTCAACAATGAGACGTATAATCAAGAACTTACTTAAGGATCTTGGCTTCACCAATGTGCAGGAGGCCGATGACGGTAATACCGCCCTGCCCATGTTGCAGCAAGGGGATTTCGACTTTGTCATTACCGACTGGAACATGCCGGGGATGCAGGGGATTGACCTGCTCAGGGCCATCCGATCCGATGACAGCCTCAAACACCTGCCGGTGCTGATGGTGACCGCTGAAGCCAAGAAGGAGCAGATTGTTGCTGCCGCTCAGGCTGGCGTCAACGGCTACGTGGTTAAACCCTTTACCGCCGCTACGCTGAAGGAAAAGCTGGATAAGATTTTTGAGCGCCTTGGGTAATCCCGGGTGGATCCTGAACAAAGAGGGAACACCTGAATGACAGACAAAGCGCCGATTTCATTAGAAGATGCCCGCCGCCTGGTTGAACTGCTTGAAGCCGGAGACAACGAGGCCGCCGGTGAATTGCTCGACAGTGTTACTGAACATGATTCTGTGGAGCTGTTTGCGGAAGTGGGCAAACTGACCCGGCAACTGCATGATTCTCTGAACAATTTCCAGCTTGATGCGCGTATCGCCAATCTCGCTAATGAGGATATTCCTGACGCTCAGACCCGTCTCAATTATGTGATTGAGACCACCGAGGAAGCTGCCAACCGGACCATGGATGCGGTGGAAACCAGCATGCCCATCGCCGAGCAGCTGAATGCCAAGATTACCGGTATTCTGCCCGAGTGGAAAAAGCTGATGACCCGGCAAATAGAGCTGGGTGAGTTTAAAACCCTGTGCCATGATCTTGACCGCATTCTCGAAGACGCCAGTGTTGAATCGGCGAAGCTCAATGAGCTGCTCACGGAAGTGCTGATGGCCCAGGGCTACCAGGACCTTACCGGGCAGGTTATTCGCCGGGTCATCGAGCTGGTCAAAGAGGTCGAAGACAACCTGGTGCATATGCTGACCGTATTTGGTGAGCCGGAAGTTGATGAAAATTCTAATAAATCTGACAAAAAGTCCGATAAGGAAGTGGCTGAAGGACCGATAATTGATGCTGACAGTCGGGATGATGTGGTATCGGGTCAGGATGACGTAGATGATCTACTTTCAAGCTTAGGGTTTTAAGGAGCTGACGCATGTCGTTTGACGTTGACGAGGATATCCTGCAAGACTTTCTGGTGGAAGCCGGAGAGATCCTGGAGCAACTTCAGGAACAGCTTGTCGATCTGGAGAACAATCCCGAAGACGCCGACCTGCTGAACGCGATTTTTCGCGGCTTTCATACCGTCAAAGGTGGCGCCGGGTTCCTGTCGCTGACACCTCTGGTGGATGCCTGCCATGGTGCCGAGAATGTGTTCGACACCCTGCGCAATGGTCAACGGGAAGTATCCTCTGAGCTGATGGATGTGATCCTGCAGTCTCTGGACTGCATTAACGATATGTTTGCCAGCGTCAAGGCCCGTGAAGAACTCACGCCTGCGGCTCCCGAACTGCTCGAAGCCCTGCATAGATTAAGCAAACCCCAGTCAGAAGACGAAGCGCCGGTGGAAGTGCCGGTGGTGTCATCTGCTCCTGAGGCTGAGCCCGCGGCAGATAAAAGCGCCACGCAGGATGACACTGCTGATGCCTCCGCTGGCGGTGATATTGACGAAATTACCGAAGATGAATTTGATAAGCTGCTGGATGAGCTGCATGGCCCCGGTGCCGGCCCTTCGAAACAGGATGCCGGGACGTCAAAAGCCGAGACTGCCGCTGCGCCAAAACCGGCTCAGGCCGCCTCAGGTGATGATGACGATATCACCGATGATGAATTTGAAGCGCTGCTGGATCAACTCCATGGTGAGGGCAAATTTAAAGCCCCGGATGAGGATAATGTAAGCCAGACTGCGGGTAATCAGGGCAGTGATGACAAGGGTGATGATGAAATCACCGACGATGAATTTGAAGCGCTGCTGGACCAGTTGCATGGATCCGGTAAGGGTCCCTCTGCAGAGGAAAAAGCTGCAGCGAAAGCCGCTGAAGAAAAAGCCGCTAAAGCACCGGCGCCTGCTCCTGCGCCATCTCCGGCTGCTGCGAAAGCACCGGCTCCGGCCCCTAAGGCCGCACCAGCGCCTGCTGTGGCTAAAAAGGAAGAGAAAAAACCCGCTCCGCCGCCGGCTGAAACCACCGTACGGGTGGATACCAAGCGCCTTGATGAAATCATGAACATGGTGGGCGAGCTGGTACTGGTGCGCAACCGGTTACTCAGTCTGGGCATTAATATTGCGGATGAGAGCATGTCCAAGGCGATTGCCAATCTGGATGTGGTCACTGGCGACCTGCAGGGTGCGGTGATGAAAACCCGCATGCAGCCAATCAAAAAAGTGTTTGGCCGTTTTCCGCGGGTGGTCAGGGATCTGGCCCGCAGCCTGAAAAAAGAAATTAATCTGAAACTGGTGGGTGAAGATACCGACCTGGATAAAAACCTGGTTGAGGCGCTGGCCGATCCGCTGGTGCATCTGGTGCGTAATTCTGTCGACCACGGCATTGAAATGCCTGATGAACGGGAGGCTGAAGGTAAGCCGCGCACCGGTTCGGTGACCCTGTCGGCATCGCAGGAAGGGGATCATATTTTGCTGACCATCGAAGATGATGGTAAAGGCATGGATCCCAACAAGCTTAAAGACATCGCCATCAGTCGCGGCGTGCTGGACGCCGATGCCGCCGCGCGCATGTCAGACGTAGAAGCCTTTAACCTGATTTTTGCACCGGGCTTTTCCACCAAAACTGAGATTTCAGATATTTCAGGTCGTGGTGTTGGCATGGATGTGGTCAAGACCAAGATTAATCAGCTCAACGGTACAGTACACATTGATTCGCAACTGGGTGTGGGTACCAAGCTGGAAATTAAAGTACCGCTGACTCTGGCCATTCTGCCAACCTTGATGGTGGTGGTGGGCGAGCAAACCTTTGCTCTGCCGCTGGCGGCGGTCAGCGAGATCATTAATGTGGATCTGGATCGCACCAACACCGTTGATGGTCATTTGACCATGATCGTGCGAAATAAAGCCATTCCGCTGTTTTATCTCAAAGAGTGGTTGCACCGCGGGCCGGGTAAGCCGGATGTTGACCGTGGCAAAGGCCATGTCGTGGTGGTGCAGATTGGTACCCAGCAATTTGGCTTTGTGGTGGACTCTCTGATCGGCCAGGAAGAAGTGGTGATCAAGCCTCTTGATGCTTTGCTGCAGGGAACACCGGGCATGGCCGGTGCGACCATCACCAGTGATGGCGGCATTGCGCTTATTCTGGATATCCCCAGCCTGCTCAAACGCTATGCCCGTAAAGGTATGAAAGACTTAAGAAAAGCAGTGAACTGATGCAGTATAAAGTGCTGGTGGTCGATGATTCGACTTTTTTCCGTAAAAGGGTGGCGGACTTTCTGGAGCAGGATCCCGGCCTGACAGTAGTGGGCCAGGCCAGAAATGGTCAGGAAGCCATAGATATGGCCGCCAAACTGAGCCCCGATGTGATCACCATGGACGTGGAAATGCCGGTGATGGACGGCATTACCGCAGTGAAAAAAATCATGGCGCAAAAACCTGTGCCGATCCTGATGTTTTCCTCCCTGACTCATGATGGTGCCGAAGCCACCCTGAATGCTCTGGATGCCGGGGCGCTGGATTTTTTACCGAAGAAATTTGAAGACATTGCCCGCGAGCGGACAGAAGCGATTTCGCTGTTGCAACAGCGGGTCAAGGCGCTGGCGCGCCGTCGTATTTTTACCCGTCCGGCAGCTCCAAGACCTGCACTTCGCACCACAAGTACCACTGCACCACAAGCTGCCCCGGCTTCCGCGCCGCTTAAGAGCGGTTCAGGTAAACGCTATGGGGTTCTGGCTATAGGGGCTTCCACGGGTGGCCCCGTTGCACTGCAAACCGTGCTGACGGCGTTGCCGGCAAGTTTTCCGTATCCGATCTTCCTGATTCAGCATATGCCAGGTACCTTCACCAGCGCCTTTGCTGCAAGAATGAATAATCTTTGTCAGATCAATGTCAAGGAAGCTGAAAACGGCGAAACGGCTAAGGCAGGATGGGCCTATCTGGCGCCGGGCGGTAAACAGATGTTGTTTGAAGGCAGCAGCCGGGCACCACGTATTCGTATCGTGGATGACAAAGACCAGAGTAATATCACCTACAAACCCAGTGTGGATCTGA
The DNA here is from genome assembly GCF_001466725.1 of Lacimicrobium alkaliphilum. Lineage (NCBI taxonomy): Bacteria > Pseudomonadati > Pseudomonadota > Gammaproteobacteria > Alteromonadales > Alteromonadaceae > Lacimicrobium > Lacimicrobium alkaliphilum. The sequence continues at coordinate 3,115,355 of NZ_CP013650.1, read as the reverse complement.
GCTTTGCGTCGCTGGCGCGTATATACGGCGGCGATGCGCTGGCGGTGATCCTGACCGGCATGGGCGCCGACGGTCGCGAAGGAGCCCGTTCACTGAAATCCCGCGGCGCAACGATATGGGCACAGGATGAGAAAACCTGTGTGGTTTATGGCATGCCTCAGGCAGTCGCCGCTGCCGGTATTTCGTCACAATCCATGCCCCTTGGTGATATTGCCGCCAATATCAAAACGGAAATGTCAGTGCGCGGCTAGTCCCGTACGGTAGGGCGTGTTGACCTTTTGTGTATGTTTTTGCAGCAGTTTGTAGCGCATTTAGACAAGGCAGAGTAAATGTGGTGTAGTTGCTCTACATGAATGAGCGATAACGCAGTATAAATGCGCTACAGACGCTGCCCGAAGGGTTCAACCCAACGCCTTCTGCTCTTTGTTGCCGGATTTTGACTTAGCCCACTAGGCCTGCAACCCGGCGTCGCGATCAGAAGGCTTTGGTCTTGAACAAAATTCATACAAAAAAGGTCAATACGCCCTAGTATATAAGGTTTGTCAGTGATCGTCTGGACCGTTGCCAATCAAAAAGGTGGGGTAGGTAAAACCACAACCACAGTTACCCTGGGGGCGCTACTGGCGCTGCAGGGGAAGCGGGTGGTGCTGGTGGATACGGATCCCCATGCTTCACTGAGCTATTATTTTGGTGTCGATTCGGAAGAGCTGTCCAGCAGTGTTTACGATGTATTTATGGCCGGAAAATCACTCAATCAGGATACCGTGCTTGATTGCCTGTGCCCGACCAAACTCGACTCACTGTTCCTGCTGCCTGCAACCATGGCGCTGGCCACGCTGGATCGAAGCATGGGTAACCAGGGCGGTATGGGGCTGATTCTGCAGAAGGCACTGCAGGCCGTAGACAAGGATTTTGACTATGCCCTGATTGATTGCCCGCCGGTGCTGGGCGTGCTGATGGTCAACGCTCTGGCCGCCTGTGAACGCATACTGGTGCCGGTACAGACAGAATTCCTGGCTCTCAAAGGCCTGGACAGAATGATGCATACCCTCGAAATCATGCGCAAATCACGAACCCACGAGTATCAGTACACTATTATTCCCACTATGTTTGATAAACGTACCAATGCCGCAATGGAGTCTTATCAGGCACTGCGCCGTACTTATGGCGACAGGGTATGGAGCGGTGTGGTGCCGGTGGATACCCGTTTTCGTGACGCCAGTCAGGCCCAAAGCCCACCACCGGTGTTCTGTCCCAAAAGCCGGGGCGTGTATGCCTATGCCAGCCTGCTGAAACATCTGCAATCCCTGGGAGGGCACGCATGAGTAAAGGCCAGTTTGCCAACGAAGGAGTGATGGAAGATTATCTTTCAGCGCTGCTGACCGATGATCCTGTTATCGAAGCGGTGCAGAAACAATCCGTTGCCAGGCTTCTGGAGCAGGCGAAAATTGAAGAGCAGGTCAGGGCAGAGGAACAGGCCAGAGTCGAGGTGCCAGTTGCGCCAGCCCCTGAACCGCCAAAACCGGCACCTGTTGCGCCGCCGGTTAGTGAGACCGGTTCCGTCACGCAAACCAGCCTGGCAGAAAAAGTCCAACAGAAATCCGTTGCGATGCCGACACAACAGGAACAGGCGGAGTTTCGCCAGGGCAGTTTTCAGGCCTTATTTTTTAAAGTGGCCGGGCTGACGCTGGCGGTACCGCTGACTGAACTGGGTGGTATTCACAAGCTGGAGAAGACTTCGGCACTGCTCGGCAAGCCCAAATGGTTTAACGGCGTGATGCTCCACCGGGATGAAAAACTCAATGTGGTGGACACTGCACAATGGGTAATGCCAGAAAAATACGATGAAACACTGGCAGAATCCTTAAATTATCAATATCTTATTATGTTAGGTGACAGTGGTTGGGGATTATCCTGCGAATCACTGGTGAATACGGTCAAGCTGGAACAGGATGACGTGAAATGGCGTGAACACCATGGTAAACGTCCCTGGCTGGCTGGCCTGGTGAAAGAAAAAATGTGTGCCCTTATCGATGCTTCTCAATTGGTGAAAATGCTGGAGCAGGGCCTGAACAGTAATGATGAAGACGATGCCCGGGAGCCAGTCTTATGAGTGACGACAGAACCAGCAGCAATGTTGCAACAGACGCAGACGAAGTCCTGCAGTGGGTGACCTTCAAGCTCGGAGAGGAAACCTACGGTATTAATGTAATGCAGGTTCAGGAAGTGCTGCGTTACTCCGAGATCGCCCCGGTACCGGGTGCCCCCGACTATGTACTGGGGATAATCAACCTGCGTGGCAACGTGGTGACGGTGATTGACACCCGTTCCCGTTTTGGCCTGGACACCAGCGAAGTGACAGACAATTCACGTATTGTCATCATCGAGTCGGAGCAACAGGTGGTGGGCATTCTGGTGGACAGTGTGGCCGAAGTGGTTTATCTCAAGTCCTCTGAAATCGACAGCGCGCCAAATGTAGGCACCGAAGAAAGCGCCAAGTTTATTCAGGGCGTGTGTAATCGCGAAGGGCAGCTTTTGATTCTGGTGGATCTGAATAAACTGTTGACCGACGAAGAATGGGATGAGATTACCAGCCTCTGATGCCTGTGCATTAATTCTCAGCGTGCCGCCAGGCGGTGCTTTACCGGCACCGCTTTGGGCGTTAATGCATTGTTGTCAAGTCCGTCCGAACCCTTGTCTGTGACCCATCTATGACGCTTATTGAAATTTCCCTGATTGCCTTATTCGTAGTGCTTGGCCTTGGTATCGTGCTGCTTGCCTGGCGTCAGCAATCCCAACGAGCCGGGTTTTCGGCCTTGTCTGCGCAATTGCAGGAACAGCAACAACAGCTGGCGATACTGCAGGAAGCCATACACGAACTGCGTACCGGCAGTATCGGTGTGGGTAAAAAAGTCAAAGCCCTGGAAGCACAACTGGTTCAGTTGCAGCAAAAACAGCAGGAACTGGAAGAAATGGAGCCCGACAGCAAGCTCTACACGGGCGCGGTAAAACTGCTCCAGCGGGGCGCCAGCGTCGAAGAGGTGATGCAGGAATGCGAATTACCCCGTGCCGAAGCGGAACTGCTGTTCAGTATTCATGGTAAGGGCTGAAGCTTTGTAGGTCGGACTTCAGTCCGACAAAGGTCAACCACTCCACCAATCTTTCATATGTCCTCACAATTGTCTGAATAAATTCCATCCTACGAGGTTGGGAGTGTTGTAGGTCGGATTTCAATCCGACAAAGGTCAACCACTCCACCAATCTTTCATATACCCTCACAATTGTCGGAATAAATTCCATCCTACGAGGTTGGGAGTGTTGTAGGTCGGATTTCAATCCGACAAACGTCAACCACTCCACCAATCTGTCATATGTCCTCACAATTGTCTGAATAAATTCCGACCTACGAGGGTGGGAGTGTTGTAGGTCGGACTTCAGTCCGACAGCGATGTTGGGTGATATTACAAATGTCGGAATAAATTCCGACCTACGAGGGTGGGAGTGTTGTAGGTCGGACTTCAGTCCGACAGCGATGTTGGGTGATATTACAATTGTCGGAATAAATTCCGACCTATGAGGTTGGGAGTGCTGTAGGTCGGACTTTAGTCCGACAAGAGTGTTACTCTGACAAAGATCGATCAATCCTATAAGGTCTCTGCTGGAACGCTTTTACTACCGTTTAATTCACTGTCATGTTATTTTCCCGCGCGGTCTTTGCGGGGAGCTTGCTGAAGATTGCAGGCGAACGCGTTGGGAAAATAAAAAATGAAGTGAACGATATCGGTTATGAAGCAAACAGCGGCAAAAAAACATATCTATATACTCAGCGCGTCTGACAGATTCAATTATGGCGACCTGCTTTTCCCTATTGTTGCCAAACATGAGCTCGGCAAACTTGGAGACTATGAATTTCACAATATCGCTACTATTAAATCGGACTTAACGAGCTGTGGCGCCATGCCAACGGAAAGTTATAAAAAGCTGCTTGATTATCAAAGTATTCCCAAAGGGTCGCTGCTGTTGGTGGCAGGAGGGCAGGTGCTGAATGCCAACTGGTCCAGGCTTGTCAGTTTCTTACACCCTTTTTATCACTGGGTTTATGAGAAATGCAATGGAGAGCGGCTGGAAAAATTGACCAAATGGTTGTTTGGCAAAAATGCAGTGTCTTTTCCCTTTATGCCGTCTGCTCCGGCTATGCTGGAGCGTATGAAATTGGTGTATCACGCTGTTGGAGGTGGTGTACCAAAGCAAGCCAGGCAGCGAAAGGAAGTCATGCCGAGTCTCAAAAAAGCTCATTATATCAGTGTGCGGGAGACAGAAACCCGCCGTGTAATTAAGAACAATTTTGCTGTGGAAGCGGAACTGGTACCGGACTCGGTTGCTGTAATCAGTGATATCTACCCCAAAGCGAGTCTCAAAAAGCCTCTTGATCAAGATTATGTCTGTGTGCAATTTGGTTATCAGAAAAGTAAGGGAAAGTTATCTGTTGTTCTGGCCCAATTGAGAAAAATACATCGTCAACATGGTCTGGCGGTGGGCTTGTTATCAATTGGTAACTGCCCGGGGCACGATGATGACAAGACAGTCGAATGGCTGAAAACCAACGCAGATTTTCCGGTTCATGTATTGCCATGCGATACCATCGATCAAATAACTGCGGCACTGGCACATTCAAGCTTGTTTATTGGTACCAGTTTACACGGTGTGATTGTCTCAATGTCTTATGGCAACCCCTTCATTGGTGTCAATAAGCAGGTTCGCAAAGTCGATGCTTACAGTAAAACCTGGGCTCCGGAATATCTTCAGGGGTCGGTAGGTTTTGTTAAAATTGCTGCTACCGCAACAGAGAGACTGGCTGCTCATGATAGCTATGACGAAGTCATCGCCGAGCATAAAAAAAAGGTCCGGGAGTCATTCAGTAAAATCGCACAGATTGCTGAAAGCGCTCAAGGATAATGATTTTTATCGGTTTTTCATATATATGTGCATACTCCCGTATTTATTGATTTGAGCGGCCCGGTTGGCTTTTGGCCCGTATTCTGCAACACTTACAGGCTGTTGGCGTTAACTTATAACAACAATTTGAATCAATTAAATAAATTATTAGCTCTGGCGGGATTGGTCGTTATTTTGATACTATTCAGCCCCGTCAGGAAAAGCCCTGTCGACTTCTCGTTCAAGGATTGGTTCACCAACTGATATGCGAAACATTGCAAACCGGATCACAGAGTACCCGATTGTTTGTCGGAACAGAATGCAGTTAATATCTGCATTTTTATTTTGTTGGCTGAAATCCTGCTTACTGTGGCCACCCTTTGGTGTAGAGTTGTTCTTACGCACAAAAAAAAGGATTTTATAGTTCGTGTTTACCCATCTTCAATTTATGCCCATTTTCACCGCGTTTTTTGTGGCATTGCTGCTCCTGGTTGTCATGACTCCTGTCGCCCATCAATGGGGGCTGGTTGACCAGCCTGACTATCGTAAAAATCATAAAGGTATTGTTCCGCTGACTGGCGGATTAGCGATGTTTGTAGCCATATTGGTTGCCAGTTTTGTGACTGACTATTGGCTGAAGAATGATCCACAGTATTTTACTGCTGCTGCTGTTGTCGTGACGTTAGGCATGCTGGATGACAGATTTGATCTGAGTGCCAAAGGGCGCCTTGCCTTTCAGTTCGGTGTTGCTGCGATTATGGCCTGGAGCGCACAGAATTACCTGACCTCGCTCGGCGATTTAATAGGTTTCGGAGAGATTAATCTGGGGCTGGCCGGATATTTTCTGACTCTGGTTTGTGTTGTCGGCGTGATCAATGCGTTCAATATGATTGATGGTATCGATGGTCTGGCCGGAGGGATGAGCCTTGTTGTTTTGCTGAGTGTGGTATTTCTGCTGCTGGTATCTCAAAATGGCGCAGCCATAATGGGTCCGGTACTGGTCATTTCTGCATTAGTTCCATTTCTGGCATTTAATCTCAGTATAAAGGGTTTTAAAGGTAATAAGATCTTTATGGGGGATTCAGGCAGTATGTTTATCGGCCTGACCATAGTCTGGTTGCTGGTGGAATATACTCAGGGTACTCAACCCGCAATGCGCCCCATTACAGCAGTCTGGCTAATTGGCCTTCCGCTAATGGATATGGCAGCCATTATGTATCGCAGGGCCCGTAAAGGACAATCCGTGTTAAAACCAGACAGACAACATTTGCACAATATTTTTATTCGTGCAGGCCTGTCTTCCAACAAGTCACTGGTTGCCATCCTGTTGCTGGGAAGTATGTATGCACTGGTGGGTATTGCCGGTGAAATGCTTAACGTTCCTGAATACATTATGTTCTGGGCATTTCTGCTACTGCTGGTGATTTACAGTTATGTTATTCAGAATATCTGGATCATACTGCGCAGGCTAAGACGGTTCGGAAAGTCAGACATACAGGTCTCCTGAACATCCGAACCTCTTTAGCTGACTATATTTCACGCGTTTTTATCTTTGTCGCTGTGATGTATACTGCCCGGCATTGGAGCTCACGGCTCCGGCGCGCAAGCAAACAATAAGAATAAGCTGATTCCGATGCATATTGATAAGAATTTATGTGCAGCCCTGCTCACATTACTGGTTGTGGGGTGTGCCAACAAAGTTAACCAACCTGTTGCCAGCACTCGCCTGGTGCTTGGTAATCCTGCTGCTGCTTACGAAGCTGTACCTCACTCAGTTGCCACAAAAATCTTAATTGTCCCGGATGGCACAGACGTCAGTGTCGGAGATCGTGTCGTCTCTGTGGGGAAGAAATACTTCTCTGCTATAGGAACACCTTGCCGTAAATTAAACTGGAAGACAGCTGATGAAGAGTCGGATAAAGGCACTGCTATGTGTAAAAATAAGCATGATGAGCGATGGCACTTTACCAGGCCGGTTATAGCGACGTATCGAGAGGGAAGCCCTGAAAATGGTTAAATCACTTCTCAATCAGCTCCATACATTCTTTTGCTATACCCTGATTCTGGCTGGTCTGTTATCCGGTCATAAGGTCGAGGCCCAAAGCCTTGAAGAGATGCAGCAAATTCAGCAGGCCCGGCAGGCGGCTGATGCTCAGAAAGTCGATGTGTCCCGATATATTCAGAGTGAAAGTCGCTTTAAGAGATCTCCGGGCTCTGAGGGCGTAACGCCGGGCAGGAATGGCGAATCTGGTGCAAGTCAGAACATACGTCCTTTTGGTGCCAATCTTTTTGATGGCAGTTTTGAAGCAGAACGTAGCGATGGTTTTAATCCGGCTTATCGGGTTGCGCCGGGTGATAAGATTTCTGTGCAGCTTTGGGGCACAGTCGAGCTGGCAGAAGTACTGACGGTAGATAACCAGGGCAATATCTTTATTCCGCAGATTGGGCCCGTACAGGTAATGGACGTGCCTGCCACTGAAGTTAATCAGGTTGTTAAGACGAAAATTCGCTCGGTCTATACCAATAATGTCAATGCCTATGTCAATCTGCTAACGGCGACCCCTGTCAGCGTGTTTGTGGCCGGGCCGGTAATACGGCCGGGGCAATATGCAGGGTTACCGACAGATTCTATTCTCTATTTTCTTAAACGTGCAGGTGGCGTCGATCCGGTGCGTGGCAGCTACCGAAAGATTAGCGTGCTGCGTAACAATCAAAGTGTGCAGGAATATGACCTGTACGAGTTTATGCGTGAAGGCCGGTTACCACCCTTTTCTTTCAAAGATGGTGATGTGATATTGGTAAACGAGCAGGGACCCATGGTAACAGTCGAAGGTGCCGCCCGTTACCCTTACCGTTTCGAGTTAACAGAACAGCGCTCCAGAGGCTCAGATCTTACCTATTTCTCCAGACCTCTGGCAAAAACCAGCCATGTGGCGATTACCGGTAACCGTCCTGATGGGCCGGTTTCTGTCTATGTTCCGTTTTCAGAATTTGAAGACTTCGATATTTATGATGGGGATGTGGTGCTGTTTAATGACGATCTGCAGCCTCAGGTGATCAGCGTTAAAGTATCCGGCAGCTACATTGGTCCTTCTTTCTATACCGTAAAAAAAGATGCCCGGTTGCTGGATCTGTTGCCTCATATTGAAGTGGATGCAGAGCACGCGGATATAGACTCTATTTATATCAAACGGGAAAGTGTGAAAGCCAAACAACGGGAATTGCTGGACGAGTCTCTCAGGCGGCTTGAAAGAAGCGTGTTTACTGCTCCGGCATCCTCTGATGGTGAAGCCCGTATTCGTGCTCAGGAGGCCGATCTGGTTATGCGCTTTGTCGAGCGGGCAAAGCAGGTTGAGCCGCTGGGTAAAGTGGTGCTCTCCGAACAGGGCAGGATTGCCAATATACGTCTGGAGCAAGGCGATGAAATTGTCATACCGCTGAAAACCGATCTGGTTCAGGTTTCCGGTGAAGTGCTGATGCCTCAGGCGGTGGTTTACAACTCTGAAGCCAGGCTGACTGATTATGTTGCGTGGGCTGGTGGTTACAGTGAACGGGCCGACGATGAGAGAATCGCAGTGATCCATGCTAATGGCCTGACGACTTTCTTCGAAACCGGCGGTAGCAGCCACTGGTTTTCCAGTGCTTCTGAAGCACAGATTCGGCCAGGAGATCAGATTATGGTCTTGCCCAGAGTTGATACCAAGCTGATCCAGAGTATCAAAGATATCACGCAAATCATTTATCAGGTTGCGCTGGCAGCGAATGTCGCTCTAGACTCGAATTAATCCGGAGCGGGCCTGCTGATATGACCACGGTATTAAAGCGAAATAAATGGGAAATCTGGCGGGATGTCATTTTTGCCCTTTTCGCCCGTGAAATACGTGTGGGTTTTAACGATAAGTTTGGTATCAGCTGGGCTGTCGTGCAGCCGGTGGTGTTTATTTTCGTGCTGGCGTTTATCAGAGGCCGGCTCGACAGTGGTGAAACCCATACAATACCGACCTTTATCTTTATCGCCTTTGGCATGATTCTGATCCAGAGCTTTCTGCAGACGTTGTCTGCCGGAGCCTCTGCAATTAAAAAGAATAAAGCGCTGTTCGCTTTTCGTCAGGTTCAGCCTATCAGCGCGGTTATCGCAGCGGGCATGTTTGAGTTTATCGTTAAACTGTTTGTGGTGATGGGTATTGCGTTGATACTGTATTTTATCGGCATGGAAACCCAGCTTGCTGACCCTCTGAGCATTCTGCTGTATTTCTTATCATTATGGTTATTTGCGCTGTCTGTGGGATTTCTGTTCGGTCTTGCCGCGTTGTATATTCCTGAAGTGGAAAAAATTCAGATGCTGCTAACGCGGCCAATGTTCTTTATTTCCGGAGTTTTTTTCTCACTCAAGGACTTTCCCGAGGAATACTGGTACTTGTTGAACTGGAATCCTATTCTGCATGCCATTGAGCTGGCGAGATTTGCTGCTTATCCTTCCTACGGGCAAGAGGGTGTGAGCGTCAGCTACCTGTTGATTTCCAGCCTTATCGCCCTGTTTCTCGCGTTGGTCTGTTATCAGGGGTTCTGGAAACAGGCGATAAGTAGATGATTCTGCTTGAAAATATTACCAAGTACTACCATTCGGCGCTTGGGCATCAGTATATTTTCCGGAATCTGAACTTTGAGATCCCCGGAGGCCACAATATCGCCATACTCGGTGCTAACGGTGCCGGTAAATCGACCTTATTTCGTTTGATTGCCGGTAGCGAATATCCAAACAAAGGTAAAATAACCACCGATCTCAGTATTTCATGGCCGGTGGCATTATCTACCGGGATCCACCAGCAGATGACGGGCAGAGAGAATACCCGTTTTATTGGCAGGATTAACGGCGTTGCCGATCTTGGCGCCTACGAAGATCGGGTCAAGGAATTCGCCGAGCTTGGCCAGCACTATGATCTGCCGGTTAAAACTTACTCTAGCGGCATGCGCCCGCGGCTGGCCTTTGCCTGTTCCATTGCCATAGATTTCGAGGTTTATCTGATTGACGAAGTGACATCAGTAGGTGATGCATCTTTTCGTCGCAAGGCAAAAAAAGCCTTGTTTGAGCGCAGTGAGAAGGCCAATGTGATCATGGTCAGCCACGATATGAAGGAACTCAGGCAGTTCTGCGACAGTGCCATTGTGTTGAGCAAGGGCGATTTAACTTTTTACAATGACCTTGAAGAAGGCATTAAGCATTATCAGGCATTATAACCATGACACAACATGCCCAGCATGAACTTGAAGCCAGATTAAAAGCCTACAAACAGGAAAAGCTGGCAGCGGGAGACTGGCTGAATCACGATATCCTGATGGCCAAGGCAGAGAAACTGGAATATACCGATCCTGCTCTGGCATTGCGGGTTTTCCAGCGTGCCAGAGTACTTAATCCCGATTCAAAGGAGGCGCAGCAAAAAATTGCCAGCCTTAATCGCGAGCTGAAAAAATCTAACCCCGAGGTCATGCGCAGTTCATCAAAGGAAGCCGACGCGCCTGAGACTGTCAGTGACGCGATGGAGTCAGCGCAGGAGGTCAGTGAACCGGCACAGGCTCAGGTCCCAACCTTCACCGAGCGACTTGTTAGCTGGCTGAAAAAGCCGATCAGCATTTGTGTGCTGATGCCGTTTCTGTTGTTCGCTTTTTATCAAGTGATCTGGGCTAGTGACAGGTTTGAGAGCCAGGCACAGCTGATTGTGCAGCAACCTAACGGTATGGCGACGCTGGAACCTGCCATGGCAATGCTTTCCGGTTTTACCGGCGGCAGCGGCAGTTCCGATACATCTCTTGTTGAAGCCTTTATCTATTCAACCGACTTAGTTGAATACCTGCAGCAGGAGCTGGATATTTTCGCCCATTACAACAGTGATGAATACGATATATTCAGCCGGCTGTCAGCTTCTGCCAGCCGGGAAGATAAACTTGATTACTTTAAGAAGCGGGTGGTTGTGGAGGTTGACCAGAACTCAAAGATCATTACCGTCAGGGTGCAGGGATATACTCCGGAATTTGCCAAAACGCTGACCGAAACCATTGTTGATCGAGCAGAATGGTACATCAATAAGGTCGGTCATGATCTGGCCAAGGCACAACTTGCATTTGTCCAGAATGAACATGCTATGGTCGAGGAAAGGTTGCAAAAAGCAAAGTCTGAAATCCTGGCCTTCCAGCGTAAGTATAATTTGCTTGATCCTGAAGCTGAAGGAATGGCACTACAGCAAATAGCCTATGGTCTTGAAGCTCAGATAGCCAATAAGCAGGCCGAGCTAAGAGCGCTGCGCTCCAGCATGAGCGAGAGTGCGCCAATGGTGATGCAGTTAAAAGAACAACTGGACAGTCTCAGACAGCAACTTATTGATGAACGTCAGAGGCTGACACAGGATATAGAACTGACTGATGTATCTGGTGAAATGGGGGTCAATGAAATACTGGCAAACTTCGGTAATCTGAGGATGGACCTGGAATTTGCAGTAGAAGCCCTGGCCAGCTCACAGGTTTCGCTGGAGAAATCCCGGATAGAAGCCTATCGTCAGCTTAAGTATCTGGTTGTGGTCGAGTCACCGACCCTGCCGGAAGAAGCAAAATACCCCAGTATCCTATACAATCTTTCGCTGTTTTTAGCGGTGATCCTGATGATCTTCGGGATCGGCAGTATCATTCGCGCCACAGTGAACGAGCTTCAATAACTCTGTTGAAGGATATGACACAGACAGTAAAGCAGGCCCTTATGAGTAAAAGAAAAGGTATTGTGCTGGCCGGAGGTTCCGGTACCAGGCTTCATCCATTGACTCAGGTTATCAGCAAGCAACTGATGCCGGTCTACGACAAGCCAATGATTTACTATCCCATCTCCACTCTGATGCTGGCTGGTATCCGGGATATACTGATTATCTCCACGGTGGACGACTTACCCAGATTCCAGGCCTTACTGGGAGACGGCAGTCACTGGGGGATTAACTTCAGTTACATCGTTCAGCCATCACCCGATGGTCTGGCTCAGGCCTTTATTCTGGGTGAAGATTTTATCGGCAATGATCACTGTACCCTGGTACTGGGTGACAATATCTATTACGGCCATGATCTGCAGGTTGCGCTGATGAATGCATCAAAGCAGACCGAAGGGGCGACGGTATTCGGCTATCACGTCAATGACCCGGAGCGCTATGGTGTTGTCGAGTTTGATGATAACTGGAACGCTCTGTCTATAGAAGAGAAGCCGGTTAAGCCTAAATCCCGCTACGCGGTAACTGGGCTGTATTTCTATGACAATAATGTGGTGGAACTGGCCAAACAGGTTAAGCCCTCAAAACGCGGCGAGCTGGAAATCACTGATCTGAATCTTCTTTATCTGCAACAGGCCAGACTCAGGGTTGAATTAATGGGCCGAGGCTCCGCGTGGCTGGATACCGGTACCATGGACAGCCTGCTGGATGCATCCAATTTTATTGCCGCCATAGAAAAACGCCAGGGGCTGAAAATAGCGTGCCCTGAGGAAATCGCCTACCGCAAGGGGTATATCACTGCGACTGAACTGGAGCAACTGGCGCGGCCGCTGGTCAAAAGCGGCTATGGTGATTATCTGATGCAAATTCTCCACGACAAGGTGAAGTAGTCAATCATGCAAGTAATAGACACTCCAATTGCCGATGTAAAACTTATTCAACCGAAAGTATATGGTGACGAACGCGGTTTTTTTCTCGAAACCTATCGTGACGACTGGTTCAGACAGCATTGTGCCGATGTAGACTTTGTGCAGGATAATCACAGTAAATCCCGGCAGGGGATCCTGCGCGGTTTACATTATCAGCAAGAGAAAACCCAGGGGAAGCTGGTCAGAGTGGTACAGGGTGAGGTTTATGATGTTGCTGTCGATATGCGCAAAGACTCAGCGACGTTTGGTCAATGGTTTGGCACGCTCCTGTCGGCTGAGAATCATCGTCAACTATGGGTTCCTGCTGGTTTTGCCCACGGCTTCTATGTCACATCGGTGACCGCAGAGTTCGTTTATAAATGTACCGATTACTATCACCCTCAGTCAGAGGTCAGTATTCGCTACGATGACCCACTTCTGAATATTGACTGGCCGCTGGTCAATGGGCAACCGCCGTCGTTGTCAGAAAAAGATGATAAGGGTTTGCCTTTTACCGATGCACCCACATTCTGATGAAGATGAACGATAAAATTCTGGTGATTGGCCGAAACGGCCAACTGGCAAAAGAGCTCGCTGGTTTAGCCGATTCCGCAATAGTGGGATTCCTCGGCAGGGAGCAGGTCAACCTCAGTGACTATAATGCTATGGCCGATGTACTCAGTCGTTTCTCACCTGCTGCCATTATCAACGCCTCGGCTTACACGGCAGTGGATTTGGCAGAGCAGGAGTCACAGCAGGCTTATCAGCTAAACCATCATAGCGTGGAAAATCTTGCCCGTTTTGCAAAGACAAATAAATGCCATCTGGTGCATGTATCGACCGACTATGTGTTTGCCGGTGACAAGGGCTCACCCTATAAAGTGGATGATCCCCATAACCCTCAGGGGGTATACGGTGCCAGTAAGGCAGCCGGGGAGAAGGCCATACTTGAACACTGGGCCAAGAGCAGTTGTATTGTTCGCACCAGTTGGGTGTATTCCCGCCATGGCAATAACTTTGTCAAAACCATGCTCAGGCTGATGAAAGAAAAGCCAGAATTGAATGTGATCGATGACCAGGTGGGCACACCTACGTCGGTAACCGGTCTGGCCGCCTGCTGTTTGCAGGCCGCCAGAGACAAAGTGTGCGGGGTGCATCACTACACCGATGCAGGTGTGGCAAGCTGGTATGATTTTGCAGTGGCAATTCAGGACCTGGCGTTGCAGTCCGGCCTGTTGAATCAGGCTATTCCTGTTAACCCTATTCCTACCACCGCCTATCCTACACCAGCGAAGCGCCCTCATTATAGCGTGCTGGACAAGAGTACTCTGAAAGGTGCATTTAAGGGTTGCAGCTGAAGCACTGGCGACATGCTTTGCTCCCGGTATTAGCGCAATTGCAGGCCGATCAGAAAAACACCTAGCCCGTTTCAAAAAGAGAAGAATTTTGCGATGAACAAGAATCTGTTAGTCACCGGCGGTGCCGGTTTTATCGGAGCCAACTTTGTACATTACTGGCTGGCAAAACACCCTGAGGATAAAGTGATTGTGCTGGACGCACTGACTTACGCCGGTAATCAGGCCAGCCTGAACACGGTGGCACAGCACCCTGGGTTTACCTTTGTCAAAGGGGACATCTGCGACACCAGCCTGGTTGAGGAACTGATTGAACAGCATCAGGTCGATACCTTAGTGCATTTTGCCGCCGAATCTCATGTGGATCGTTCCATTACCGGCCCCGATGCCTTTATTGAAACCAATATTATCGGCACCTACAGCCTGCTTAAAGCGGCAAAAAAGAAATGGCTTGATGAGCCAAAAGCCAGGGGGCAAGCATCAAAAGAACACCGCTTTCATCATGTCAGCACCGATGAAGTGTACGGTACGCTGTCAGCCGACGATCCGGCATTTACCGAAGATACAGCCTATGCGCCCAACTCACCTTATTCGGCCAGTAAGGCCGCCAGTGATCATCTGGTCAGGGCTTACCACCATACCTACGGGCTGCAGGTGACAACCAGTAATTGTTCCAATAACTACGGCCCTTATCACTTCCCGGAGAAGTTGATTCCGCTGATTATCACCAATATCCTGCAGAACAAGCCTTTGCCGGTTTATGGCGATGGTCAGCAAATTCGTGACTGGTTATATGTAGAAGATCACGCCCGCGGTATTGAGCTGGTACTGCAAAAAGGCCGGGTAGGGGAGAACTATAATATTGGTGGCCACAATGAATGGGCCAATATTGATATCGTTAAGCTAGTTTGTGCCCTGATGGACAAGGCCTTCGCCGAAGACAGTTCTCTGGCGCAGCGTTTTGCGTCAGCCGAATCTGCCATCAAGCAAAACAGCGCCTCGCTGATTACCTTTGTCGATGACAGACCAGGCCATGATCGCCGTTATGCCATCGATGCCACCAAGACCAATGCAGAGTTAGGTTACCAACCTGCAGAATCCTTTGAATCGGGCATCAAAAAGACCCTGCATTGGTACCTGAATAATGAAAACTGGTGGCGCCCATTATTGTAGGCCGGAATGTATGTCCATTGTCGTAGGTCGGATTTCAATCCGACAAGATCAGCCAATCCAACAGCGATGGTGGGCGTTGTTGCACTTGTCGGACTAAAGTCCGACCTACAGGTTGGTGCGTTGTGGCAGGTCGGAATGTATGTCCATGGTCGTAGGTCGGATTTTATGTCCATGGTTGTAGGTCGGATTTGAATCCGACAAGATCGGCCAATCTGACAGCGATGGTGGGTGTTGTTGCATTTGTCGGACTAAAGTCCGACCTACAGGTTGGCGCGTTGTGGTAGGTCGGAATTTATGTCCATTGTCGTAGGTCGGATTTGAATCCGACAAGATCAGCCAATCCGACAGCGATGGTGGGTGTTGTTGCATTTGTCGGACTAAAGTCCGACCTACGAGGTTGGTGCGTTGTGGTAGGCCGTAATGTATGTCCATTGTCGTAGGTCGGATTTTATGTCCATGGTTGTAGGTCGGATTTGAATCCGACAAAATCAGCCAATCCAACAGCGATGGTGGGCGTTGTTGCATTTGTCGGACTAAAGTCCGACCTACAGGTTGGTGCGTTGTGGTAGGCCGGAATTTATGTCCATTGTCGTAGGTCGGATTTGAATCCGACAAGATCGGCCAATCTGACTGGGTGGAGGGAGTTAGCACGATTGTCGGAATAAATTCCATCCTTAGGTTCGCGATACAATACATCCCTGTATTCGCTTTCCGACCTACTTAACAATAAATTTCTGGGTCACCTTGCGCTGATCGGTGGTTTCCAGGTTTTCAGCCAGATACTGCTGGTGTACTACCATATCCATAGTTTGCTTTCCGGCGGCAACACTGATTTCCAGTGGAAAGGTGACAGATAAACGCGATAATACCGCCTCGCCACTTTCTTTATCTTTAATGGTGGCGCCTTTTATTTCTGGTTCTGCCGTGCAGTTTATAGATTGAAGCACAGAGCTTTTATGCTGGCGTTTAAGTTCATTTTCCACATCCAGAGGAACAAAGGTCTCTACTAATTCCCCTCGCCCTAGAAGCGGAATCACATTCTGTATAGCGTCAGCACAATCAAAACCGTTTATTTGTGGAATTTGTTTATCGTTTTCGGCACTGGCTGCGGCATTGAAACCGATACCAGCCAGCAGCGCGATAACAGGTAATTTTTTCATAATTTTAGGTTCCTCACGCTAAAAAAAGTCGGAATTTATGTCCATGGTTGTAGGTCGGATTTTATGTCCATGGATGGACGGTATGCCGATGTTGCATGGACGCATTCATCGGCCAATCTGACAAGAACAGCCAATCCGACAAGAACCGTATCTTTCAGTGAAAGTCGGACTAAAGTCCGACCTACAATAGGGCCGCTTAATCAATTTTCAAGGGTGTCGGCTGGCGGCGAAATCTCTGCGGTGATCTCATCAATCCTGGCCCGCTGCAGATCGTCGGTCAGGGATTCAGCCTCATCCGGAGAACTGAGGACATAAGGAATTATCATAATCATCAGTTCGGTGCGGGTCTTTTCTTCCGTATCGCTGCTGAACATTTTCCCCAGAAACGGTAACTGGCTGAGGAACGGGATGCCCTGCCGGCCGTTTGAGGCATTGGAAGAGATCAGCCCGCCAATCAGTACAGAGCCGCCGTCACGCAAGGTAACCGTGGTGCTGATATTGCGGTTAAGGATAGTCGGCGAGTCTATTTCACTGGACTCGGTGCCGATGGCTTCGCTCAGTTCCTGGTTAATCTCCACATCCACAAAGCCTGAGGCATGCACGGTGGGTTTCACATCCAGCAGTACCCCGGTCTTGCGGTAATTAATGCTGGCCACCACCGGCGCATCCGGATTCTGGGTGCTCTGGCTTTGCTGGGTCAGTACCGGCACTTCGTTCCCCACATCGATAGAGGCCTCGCCGCCGCTTTTGACCATAATACGTGGCCTTGAGCGTATGGTGGCCTTGTCATTGCGGTAGAAGGCGTTGAGCACGGCGCGTGTGGCGCCGGCGGTATTCAGGTTCATCAGCATGCCGCCCCCGCTCAGCCCCAGCCGATCAAGGGTACCTACAGTGCCGCTGAATCCGCCGAAGCTGACATCGGTCAGCCATTCCACCCCCGAGCGCTGGGTATTTTCCAGGGTCACTTCGGCCAGGATTATCTCCACCATTACTGAGGGCGCCGGCTTGTCCAGGGTCTTGATAATCGGCAATACCTGCAGCCAGTCCTTGCCGCTGCCGCTGTAAAGAATAGTATTGAGCTGCTCATCGACGGCATAACGGCCTTTGGCATCTTCATTGTTTGTTGGTGTTCTCTGTGAGCTCATACGCGGTGAGTTAACGTTGCTGCCACTACCGCCATTGTCGCGCTCTGACTCCGAAGAAGTGCCACCGGAATAGTTGGCCACCCCCAGACTGTTAAGCACCTGCACAATATGATTGGCCTGGGTGCTTTGCACCTGATAACTGAACAGGCCGCTTTCGATGGTGTTATGCCGCTCTTTTTCCATCGTTTGCGCCCAGTCGATAATATGCTCCAGCACTGGTTGGGAACGGGCGAATACCACCAGTTGCCCCACCGAATCGAGCGGCAACAAGCGCACGGCCGATGTCCCGTCGGTTTGTCTGACCGAATAGCCCTGGGCTGACAGGACCTTTTCCAGATTGGTGGCCAGATCCGACGCGGTGCTCAGGCTGGGGCGGATAATACGGCTGTGCATGCCTTCCATAGTCGGCTTGTCCAGTAATCTGGTGGCGACCAGGGCCTGTTCCACCACACGCTGGCTGCCCACCAGAATGATCGCATTGCGGGCGGGATCTTCTTTGATATCCAGTTCCTTGCGGGGAAATAACTGGGTCAGCCAACTGCGTACATTCGGTGTAGTTACTGCCGACAAGGGATGAATATAGAATACCGGCCGGCTGGTAGATGGCACCTCAGGCAGGGTACGGCCACTGATCAAAAGGGGCGTTTCGCCGCCGGCGGCCTCCTCTGAGAAGTCAAATACCAGCACATTCTCTTTGACAAAGGTGGTCACCCCGTAGGATCTCAGTGTCTGGGTGGCAAGGGAATAAAGCTCTTTTTCCGACACCGGCTGGGTTATGCGCATGGTGACCAGATCGGGGGTGTTTTTGACATTGGGCTCCACCACAAAATTCAGCCCTAACTGGTTGCCGAACACTTCATTGATAAAGGCGCCCACCGGCATGTTGTTGAATGACAGGCGGCTGACCTTGTTGTCGCTTAAACCCGGCACTATCACTTCCCTGGCCTGGGTTTCTGCCTGTTCCACGCTCAGAGATGGGGCCTTGAACACTTCCATGCCCGTCTGTTGCTGTTGTTCTTCAGATTCACTCAGGGTAGCTGAAGGGTCATCCGGAAGGGCTTTGGCTGCGCGCAAAGGTTTGGTAAATATCTGCTGGTCTCTCTGAGCCATGCGCTCCGTGGAGGTCTGCAGGCTGGCACAACCAGCCACTGCTGCAACCAACGCTATGATGACAAGCTTTCTGTTAAGGGGTGACGTATTCAGATATTGGCTCGGCATAGGTAAATTAATTTCCATTATTCTTGTACTTTGTCTGACTCGTTTCCTTGTGGAAACAGCGTCTGAGTGTATTGCTCATCGGTCTGGCTGTTGTGCCAGACCACAAAATCGGTTTCTATCCTGTCAATTTCCCAGGGTTCCAGCCAGCTGTCACCCTCTGCCAGTTGCATGGGTTGCCCATCGTTCTGCTCACTGACGATAACCACCGCTGACCTGGGTTTATCGGCAACAATAGCTACCAACAGGCCATCACTGATTTTTGGCTGGCGCGGTTCTGCTTTGGTTACAACCGACTCAGTCTTTTTTGGCGGCACAAATTGCGGTAGCTGTGACAACACAGCCTGCCAATCGTTGCTCAATCGCTTAAATTCAGACAGCGACGCAGTGTCTGCATTTAGCTCCGACTCTGGCAGACCATAGAGATTCAGCAAAGCCCCACCCAGTGCACTGAGCAACAACAGGGAACCTGCAAATAGTAACAGGCGGCTATTCATTGACCACCTGTTTGTAGAGCAAATCTACCACCACATTGACAGAGTCAGATGTTTTTGGAGCATATTGCATTGAGGCAATGCGACTACTGGTACTGCTGCTGTCGAAGTGCTTTAAAAAAGCAATGAGTTTGTCGCCTTTAAGTTGTCCGGCCAGGTTCAATCTTACGGACCAATATGTCTGAGTGCCGGCAATATGTTCATCAGCGCCAACCAGATTCAGACGTTTACGGGTGATCAAATGGCCGACATTCTGTTCAATGGCGGCCAACGCCTTGGCTTCGGCAATGCTTTTAGAATCGGCCTCAGGGATTTGCTTATTGGCCTTGTCGAGCATCGACATCATCGAATCCATCTGCGACTCATCCACCGGGCTGTCTGCCGCAGCTTGTAACCGGGCTACCAGGGCCTGCTGAGTTTTCAGCTCTGCCTGTTGCTCTGTGCGGCTGTCGGCCAGAGCTTTTAATACTGACAAGATCAGAATAACGGCAATACCCACCACCATCCATTGCAGGCGTTTATTGCTGCGGTATTCCTGTACCGCCTGACTGTTAACCAAAGCGGAGAAGCGTTGCTCGAAAATCACGGAAATCTTGCCTCCAGGATCCATGCATCACCGCTGGTTTGCGGACGAATATTGACATCTCTGAGCAACCCGGTGTTTTCAACAGCACTGACAAGTGCGGCAATATCTACTTGCGCTGAAGTAAATTCAACTTCGATAGTACGATTCTGCCAACGAATCTGATTGGTTTTCCATTCACCTTGTTCACTGATCGCTGACGCGATAACAGCGAAGCTTTCAGGTAATACACCGTATTGGCTCTGCCAGTTTTGTAACCAGGCCAATTGTTGTTGCCCTGCTCTTACCGCCGCCTGCTGATTCAATTTACTGCCGAGGCTGTCTGTCAATTGTTCTGCCCGTTGCTCTGCCCGAACCTGCTGGGCGCTCAGGGTAGCATAACCTGCTGCAGACCACAGCAGACCACATAACAACACAAAGCTACAGAATATCAGCCAGCTGTTTGCATCCCGCACGACCACATCGAGTTTCCGCTGCATCGCCCAGGGCTTGTTATTGCCTAAGCCAAGAGATTCAAGCTGATGTTCATCGTTGTTGCTTGTCAGCGTGACACAACTTTGCATCAGACCACTTCGCCATTGCTGTCGATAACAGAACTTTTTACCCTGCACAAAATGTTCACCATCAGGCATAGCGCTTTGTAAAGCCGTTTCAGGAATGCCCTGCAAGGGGGATTGGCTGAACCATAAATGCAGACCATGACGGCTCTGGTACGCATATCTGTCGCCGTTTTCAAAAGGCGACAGAGCGTGCTGCTGCAGCTCAACCCACTGTTTGATCTCCCGGGCTTTGAGTTGTGCCGGGAACGCTTTGAATACATACAGGGTACGGCTCTGCTCATCCACCGCCTCCCGGGCGGGGAAAAAAAACTGGTTCACACTGGATAGCCATTGATCCAGGCGAGCAGGAAGTTGGGGTAACGATGCTGAGGTCAAGGTGAAATCACTTCATTTTTAAACTTTCTATGGTGTAATATACCCGAATAACGTCAATAGTTTAACGGCTTCTTCAGGCACTGAGAAGTGTCCAGGCGATGATGCTGTCAATTATGGAGATAAGTACTAATTTGACTGCGCAACTGCATATTGAATCTTCCTTCCTTGATCGTCAGCTCCCACAGCATCTGCTCGGCTCGAAAGTATTGAGTCAGGCTGATGTAGAAATGGCTCAGCGTACCGCCAGTGAGGCAGGCTGCACACTCAGTGCTGCAATTTCCCGCCTGGGTCTATGCGGTGAAGATTCTCTGTGCGCAGCAATCAGTAAAGCATTGAACTGGCCGCTTATTGCCAATGTGGCACAGTGCCCCTCAGCCAGTAAAGTACTGAGCAGTTGCAAAGCCCTGGGACTGAGTGTGGACTGGTGTCTGGATAACAACACTTTTGTGGTGTCAGACAATCAGGAAGAACTGCAACTTTATTGTACCGACCCAACCAATGCCTTTGCATTAAGTGTGATCGAAAGCGTTTCTGAAAATCATTCTGTGACCGGTCATCTGTTAACGCCCGCCATGGCCGCATCGGTTGCTGACGACTTGTCCAGAGAGCGGGCGGTGTCAGAACTGTTTGGCAAAACTAATACAGATATAGCAGCACTGGCCGAAGAAGCACCGGTGGTCAATCTGGTCAACAGTATTATCGAGCGCGCTATTCAGGCCGAGTCTTCAGATATTCATATCGAAGCGGGCGCACAGAATATGGTGGTGCGATTCCGGGTTGATGGCCGTATGACCGAGTTTATGCAGCAGCCTATGGCCCGTTTTCCGGCTATAGCATCAAGGTTGAAACTATTGTCGCAACTGGATATTGCGGAAAGGCGCTTACCTCAGGATGGCCGCTTTTCCACCCGCGCCGGCAACAGGGAATACGACGTACGTGTTTCTACGGCGCCGGATGTGCATGGCGAGTCGATTGTTATGCGCCTGTTGCCAAAAAAACGGGATGAGCTCTCTCTTGAAGGGCTGGGTTTTGAAAGCGACCATCTGCAGCTTATTCGCGAATGGGGGCATCTGAGCAATGGCATAGTGTTGGTTACCGGCCCCACGGGCTCGGGTAAATCTACTACCCTCTATGGTTTACTGGCCGATATTAAAACCGGCCAGGAAAAAATCGTTACCGTTGAAGATCCGGTGGAATTCCAGGTTGACGGTATTACTCAGGTACAGGCGCGGCCGGATATTGGCTATACCTTTGCCAAAGCGCTGCGTACCTTTTTACGCCAGGACCCTGACGTAATTATGGTCGGAGAGATCCGAGACAAAGAAACCGCCGATATCGCCGTGCAGTCTTCCCTTACCGGGCACCTGGTTTTATCCACACTGCATACCAATGATGCCTGTTCGGTATTTCCCCGTTTAAGTGATATCGGTGTCGAACCTTATCTGGTCGCCGCAACTATACAGGGGGTACAGGCCCAACGCCTGGTCAGAAAACTTTGTTCCCATTGCAGTGAGCCAGCCGAAGCCCCGACTTTTATTGAAGCTGAGCAAATACAGGGAAACTGGCGAAAGCCGGTAGGCTGCCATGAATGTCATGGTAAAGGGTACCGGGGGCGTGTTGGCGTCTATGAACTGGTATCAGTGACACCCGCCATGCGCGAGTTGATCACCCAAAGGGCACCGGTGAGCGAAATCCGTGAGCTGGCCCGAAAAAACGGCAATCGTTCACTGCTTGACGATGGTTTGCGTAAAGCGGCTCGGGGTGTTACCAGCGTGGATGAGGTACTGCGGGTTTGCAGTATGGATGACAGTGATTCATGAAATTCCGTTATCAGGGCATTGAACAGGCCTCACAACAGCGTATTGAAGGCGATATCGAGGCGGTCAGTCGTCAGGAGGCCATACGTCAACTGGCGGAAAAGCGCATTGAGGTGTTTGCCGTTAATCCCGCGGCGAAATTGCAAAAAAAAGGCCGGCGGGTCAAAGTCTCTGATCTGGTGATACCCCTGCAGGAACTGGCCACCCTGACCGACTCAGGCGTGGCACTGATTGATGCGGTACGGGCGCTGGCCCAGAACGATGAACATCCACAGCTGTCCCGCGGCTTTATGGCAATTGCCAGTCGGATTGAAGGCGGTGAGAGTTTCTCTGCAGCAATTAAGGAAAGTAAGCTGCCATTTCCGCCCTATGTTCCCCATCTGGTCAGTGCCGGTGAACTGGGCGGGCAGTTATCTCAGGCCCTGATCAAAGCGTCTGCACAGCTTAATTATGATCAGGCCGTGGCCGGAGACCTCAAAAGTGCGCTGACTTACCCGCTGGTGTTGATCGGCGCCGGTATAGCCGCCATGCTTATTATTTTCTTTGCAGTGGTACCCAAATTCAGCCATTTGCTCGACAGCGACAAAGAATTGCCAACACTGGCCTGGGCCGTACTCAGTGCAGGGCAGTACGCCAATGAATCACCGCTGACCATTGCCGTGGTCATTGTGGCGGCTGCGCTGGTGTTAATAACTGTGTTTATGAACCCTGCAGTGCGCCGCAGAATGATGGATATCGCCATTGAACTGCCGGTGATCGGACCCTGGCTGGCTGAACAGGACGCAGCCCGTTGGGCGTCTCTTTGCTCTGCCATGTTGCTGGCACGGGTGAATCTGGTAACGGCATTGAAACTCGCCGCAGAATCCTGTACCTATACCCGTCGCCGCCAGCGTGCACAGGCCATGATCGATGATGTGGAAGACGGTGTGAGTTTTACCGAAGCTCTGGAGCGTTCTCGCCTGGTGCCTTCAACCTCACTGAATCTGGTATCAGTGGGGGATAAAACAGGACAACTGGCAGAGATGCTCAACGCCGTGGCCGGTTTGCACGACAGTTCATGTAAAAGACGGATGAAACAAGTCATGACCCTGATGGAACCCATTGCCATTCTGGTGGTCGGGGTATTCATCGGAGTCATGATCCTTGGCATAGTGCTGGCAATCACGGCTTCAACAGATATAGCGATTTAAATGAATTACATAACGGAGTGACAATGAAGACAACACAGCGCGGTTTTACCATGATTGAACTGCTGGTGGTGCTGGTAATACTTGGCTTGCTGGCCGGTTTAGTCGGGCCACAGTTTTTCGGCAAGGTAGACAGTTCGAAAGTGCGCACTGCCGAAACCCAGGTAAAAATGCTGAAGATGGCCCTGCAAACCTATCGCCTTGATGTAGGCCGTTATCCTGAAAGCCTTCAGGATTTGCGTAAGGCCCCTGCCAATGTGGAACAATACTGGGATGGCCCTTATCTGGATGAAGCCGTGCCCCTTGATCCCTGGAATACTGAGTATCAGTACCGCCTCGACGCCAATGCTGATCAGGGCTTTTATTTGTATAGTCTTGGCGCAGACGGTGCAGAGGGCGGTGAGGATATTAATGCTGAAATAGGTTATGTTCCAGTTAAAGGCTAAACCGGCTCAGTCAATATCAGGTCTGTTCAGACCATCAGCTAAGGTCCCTCATCATCATGCCAGTGGCTTTACCATGATTGAGTTGCTGGTTACGCTGGTATTACTGGGATTGATCGCAGCCGTGGCGGCACCAGGCCTGGAATCCTGGCTTGCTGCCCGGGAAGCCGCCAGTCAGAGAACGGCACTGGCCGGTGAACTGGCGCTGTTACCCTTAAAAGCCAATCGTAGTGGCCGGAGCGTGATTATCGCCAACAGCAGTCAGTTTGAAACGCCAGATTTGGATCTCGATGTTATTCGCCCGATTGAGGTACTGAAAAACGGCTACTGCCGCGGCGGTGAAATAGCTCTGCGCCAGGGCCCCCGCCGTTATCGGTTTGAAGTGATGGCGCCTTATTGTACGCTTGAGCAGCGCCCGAACGTGCAGGCGTCTAGAACATCTTATTCAGATAGTTTCGCATCCTTATGAGCCGTGCAAAACACCAACAATACCAGTACAACAGTGGCTTTTCGCTGGTTGAAGCCATGGTGGCACTGGTGGTGCTTGCATTAACCTTTACCGCGGTATGGGGGTGGTTTGGTACCGCGGTAACCTCAACCCAACGCATCCAACAAGCCGTATCGCTGCCGGAAGTGTTCTCTCAGTTTGTGGTGCAACTGGAACTGGAACCGTTACAGCAACAACGAGCCGGGACGTTTCAGGTTGGGCCCTATGAGCTTGAATGGCAGGCCAGTGTTAATCGCCAGAGCACCGATGAATTGCTGCGCCGCCAGCCTGAGTGGATTGTTACCTTGTTTGATATACAGGCACAAGTGATGTCAGCGGGCCGGCCTGTTACCTCATTTGAAACACAGATCGTTAAACAATGGCGTGACCCGGACTATGTCGAACCGCCGGAGTTTATGCAGTGAACGCTTTGGCTGTGCGCGCTTTTACCCTGATTGAGATGCTGGTGGTGCTGGTGATTCTGGCCCTGACCACCACGCTGCTGAGCCAGGGCCTGGAAACCACCTGGCGCAATTTTGAAAAGCTGGATGCCAAAGACCTGGCGAACAGTTCTGCTCAGTTGCCTTTAGGCTGGTTCGAAAACAGCATAAAAGGGGCGTTGCTCTACCATCCGGAGCAAGCCTTTGCCGAAGGCGATGAAGACCGTTTTCGCTTTATTTCCTTTAACCTGCCTGATGATCCTAAGCATATTCCTCAGCCCATGATCTGGCAGATTGAATCTGGCGAGCAAGGCTGGTATCTGACATTTGAGCGTGTACAGCCTCACCCCGGCGAACCTGATAGTGCTGACATCCCTTCGGTGACGCTGATGGATTTTACCGAGCGCCCCCGCTTCAGTTATTTGCATCAGGGAAGCTGGCAGAGTGAATTTCCTGTCACTGACGGACAGCTACCTGAGGCGGTGCGCCTGATTGCCGGCGAACGGATAATAGCCACAGCTAAACCCGGGCGCCCGGCGCTGGCGGATATCCCCGCCGAGCTCCCCGCCTTTGGTGTTTATGAGTTTGGAGGCTAAAGTGCCAAGCGGGTTCTTACACTCTTTTCCCTTCCTTTATACAGGTGGCACCGGTGACGTCAGTTGATGAACAGAGCCAGATGACAACCCCACAGCAGGGGGCGGCATTGCTGGCGGTGCTGGTGGTGGCTGTGGTGATGGTGGTGATGCTGGGCGTGGCCAGCAGTTTAATGCAGCAGCGCCTTACCCTGGCACAGGATTCCCAGCAGGCAATGCTGGATCGCGCTGAAGTTTACGCCAAGGCCAATGAACTTATCTACCTTACTGCGACTCAGCGCCTGACCTTTGCCGGGATTAGCCGGGGCCGGGATGCAAAAGGAGCAGAGCGCAACGAAGACGGTCAGTTTCTTTTTCCTGTGATTGGCGATGAATTGCGCTTTGACGGTTATACCTATCAGACTGAAGAAGGCCTGAGTTACTCGATTCAGAATGAAAGCGGCCTGCTGCCGATCAATTCGAGCTTTCAGTACTGGTTGAAATTATGGCTGCAAGGTAAAGGTTATAACGATGCCGAGCAGGCACGCTTTGCCGATACCCTGGCCGATTATGCCGACGGTGATACATGGCGGCGCCCCGCAGGTGCCGAGCAGCATTCTTATCAGCGTGAGCAATTACCACCACCAGCAGATTTTTTACTGCAACAATGCACCGAGCTCTACAAAGTGGCAGGTTGGCAGGGGTTACTGGAGCGCCACCCCGAACTGGTAAATTTATGCAGCTTGCGCCGTACGCCGGATATCAACCTTAATGCCATGCCTTTAGCTTTGTGGAAAACCCTGTGGCCCGATTCGGCAGACAGGCTGGCCGAAGGCCGGGCGCAGGGGCAATGGTTTATTCGTTACGAGGATGCGTACCGTATTGAGCCAGCCTTACTATTAGAAGCAGAGGAAAACTATCGGCCACTGGGCGGCAATTATTTTATTATCAGCGTCAGCAAAGGTGGCGCGCAATACAGCACCTCAGTACAACGCGGCCGGGGCAGCATCTATCCTTTCCGGCTGCGTCAGCGACCACCACAATCATTATCGGAATAACGTCTTTAGTAGGTCGGATTTTATGTCCTTGTAGTAGGTCGGACTTTAGTCCGACAAGGGTGTCATTCCGACTGCGGAGGTAAGCATTAGCCCGTACGTCGGCCAATCCGACAATGATGAAGGGTACCAAAACGCCTGTCGGAATAAATTCCGACCTACGAGATGGTATTGAGCTATTTGGCTGTAGATCGGATTTTATGTCCATGTAGTAGGTCGGACTTCAGTCCGACAAAGAGCTAATGGTCCGACAGCGGAGGTGGGCATTAGCGCGTATGTAAGCCAATCCGACAATGATGAAGGGTACCAAAACGCCTGTCGGAATAAATTCCGACCTACGAGATGGTATTGAGCTGTTTGGCTGTAGATCGGATTTTATGTCCATATTTGTAGGTCGGATTTCAATCCGACAAGAGTATCAATTCGCCAACGGAGGTTGGCATTACCCCATCTCGTTGGCCAATCCGACAAATCCATCCGACAATCTCAATTCAACAAAGGTAGGTATTTAAATCTCTGTCGGAATAAATTCCTTCGTAGGTCGGATTTTATGTTCATGTTGTAGGTCGGACTTCAGTCCGACAAGGGTGTCATTCCGACTGCGGAGGTAAGCATCAGCCCGCACGTCGGCCAATCCGACAAAATGGTTGGCGTTATTGCTTCTGTCGTTATATACCAACACTATTCTTAACTATTACCACCAATTCCTTCTTTATTTGCGCCTTAATCAAAACGTCACAAATTAAAACAGGGTATTGGTGGTAATACAGTGGTATAATCACTGCGCTCTGGATCGTTTAAAAAACGCTCAAAAAGAGCAAGCAGATGGGCTTTTGTGCATTTGATGCCATTGTTCCCACCCCTTATTTACTCTATAGTTGCACCATCTTTATTGGCATGCTAAAACTTATCCGGTCAACTTAATCGGTAAGTTAGTGTTAATACTGATAAAACTATTATTAAAAAGTTGATTACTACAATCGTGTGTTGTAGCTTAATAGGGGTCGTCTGGTGCTGAGTCACCAAGGACTTGGTGGCGCAACGCCATGATTCACAAAAAACTATAGTTACTCTTGCAGGAGTTATACATGTTAAACAAAAAAATCCTAGCTGCGGCCATTGCTACAGCTTTTACTATGAACGCACATGCAGTTGTTAAGTTGGATGCGGCTGGTACTCAAGCTGATCCAACCGATACAGTTGTTTATGCTTCTGAATCTATCACTGCTGGCGATATTAACAGCGACGGTTTATTGGAAGCGGGTAACGCCGGTAATATTCTTGATGTTAGAGCTGAAGTTGGTTTTACCATCGGTAACGGTACGTCCAAGTACGTTCGCGTTGAATTAGGCGGTGGTGCTCAGTTTGGTGCGGTTCCGACTTTGACGACTGCTAACGCTTCTGCTGCAGTGTCGCAAGGCGGTACTGTTGGTGATGATTTCGTAATCTTCGAAGTTGCCGCTACCGCAGATGTGCCAGCCGCTCAAACATACGTCGTTGCAGCGACCGACTATTTGCTGAATGCATCAGGTACTTCTACCGTTGCTGTTGCTACTTATGAAACTGCCGCCGATGCTGTAAATGAAACCAGTGCACTGTTCACTGATTCAGCTGCGCTGTCCACAGTTGTAGATGTAGTAACCGGGGATATCGTTGTTCCTGGTGAGAGTGTAGCCACAGTGGGTTCTGACTTCCTGGCCTTTACTACTGCAGACGGTGATGCTTTCAGTGCTACTGTAGGTAAAATCGGTGAAATTGACGTGGCTGAATATATCAGCAACGCCGCCGCTGTAAACCCAGCCGGTGGTGCTGTAACCGCCGCAGGCCTGTTAGAGCAAAACCAGACTGTAACAGTTTCCGGTAACTTTACTTTTGGTGCTTGGGAATTAAATGATGATCTGGATTGTGATCCACTTGGAAACACAACAGCATTGGTAATCAATGGTGATGAAAATGCTGCAGCTACTGCTGCTCCGGTAGACGTAACTACAGCTCCTTGGGCTGTTTGTGTAACAGTTAATGGTACTACTGATGAAATCGTTAAAGGTAGCTACTCTGTTAATGTTGATGAAGATGATATCACCAACACTCTGGGTGTAATCTCTTATGATACGACTTCTATCGAAGTGCCATATCTGACTACTTTCAGTGCTTACAACCAGCGCGTTTACATTGTTAATCACAGTGCTAACGATGCTGCTTATACCATGAGCTTCACCTCTGAAGACGGTACTACTGCTACGGCTGGTTCTGCTGCTTCTGGTACAGTTCCTGCTGGTGAAATGGTTGCTCTGAAAGCCACTGACATCGTAACACTGTCTGGCGGTACTACCCGTACTTCTGCAGTAATCGAAGTTGAAGCTGTTTCAACTGAAGTGACTGCTGCTTCTCAGTCAGTAAATCTGTCTGACGGTACTACCGATACAGTCGTTCTGCACTAATTAGTACTAATTAGTTAGTCGTACGAACCTAAAAAAGCCTTCGCATAGCGAAGGCTTTTTTTATGGGTGAGAATAATTTGTTATGCTGGGTCTTTGATTCAGATGTTTGATTTATTTAAGTCCCCTGGAGGTAGTTTGGTGCAACGCTTTGCTATTTTTTTGTTATTACTTATTGTTACCCCTTTGCAGTCAGCGCCTTTTAATCTGGATACCGACAGCACTCTGCTCTATGCCAGAGAAGCGCTTACCAGCAATGAATTAAAAAATAATGGAAGTCTCTTTTTAAGCGCAGGCTCCGATGAGCTTAATTTGCTGTTCAGAGCCAATTTTTCACTTTCCCAGACCGCTAGATATATTCGCATTGAGCTGGAAAACGGTGAGCTTCTGGACAACCTTCCCACTGACGGGCTGACGGCTAATCCTGATTACTCCAGTGTGCTGTCTCAGGGCGGTGCTACCGGTGACCGCTATGCCGTTATTGAAGTCAGGGCCCCAGGACTGATAGATGCGGATACCGAGTTTTTACTATCCACTACGCGCTTCAGAATACTGGATATCAGCATGCCGCTGATTGTTACTTATACCCTTTATGATAAGGCTTTTAATGCCATTAATGATGGCCCCTATATTACCCGCACAGAGGCAGAGCTTGCCCGGGTTGTTACAGGTTTAACTGAAGTCTTTGCTGAGGCTTTTACCCACAAAGTCGGCTTTGGTACCGACTTTATCCGTTTTAACCCCAGCTTTCGTTCAACCGGCACTTTTTTACTCGGTGACAGTGACGGCGAGCTGGCCTCACTGGCTAAGTTCAGAGGGGATTTTCTGATTGCTGAGGGTGTGCGTAAAGCCAGTGACAGCTCTCTGATTACGGATTTTCGCGATCTGCTGGTTAATACCACCAATACTTCTGCAGCAACAGCCTGTGTGATCGGTGACTTGTCAGCAGGAGAGCTGTTTTTAAACCCGGATAACGATTGCTCAGGCGCCCGGATTGCACTTGAGGCGGAGGAAGGCGAAAAGGCTACCTATATTAGCCTGGATACCCTGACCGATAATCCGGTGCTCTGTATGGATGTCACCGACACTAATCAGCCTGTACGCCGGGCCGATTATCGCCTGGACTTGGGCTTAGGCGGTCAACCGGCCTTTTTTGGTAAGATCCGTTACGATGGCGCCAGAATAGATCTGCCCTATATCACTAACTATCAGGGTTACCGCCAGCGTATTATACTGAACAACCATGCCGGTTATGATGTTGCCTACAAGGTAGAGCTACAGGCAGAAGAGGCGGTACAGGGTAATTTTACCCCGGGTGAAGCGGTGGAAGGAATAATCCCCGCCGGAACGGTGCTGAAAATTGATGGTCGCGATTTGGTGGATATCGCCCCCGGTGTACCGACCCGGGTCAGCGCAAGGATGCTGGTTGATGCCTTGCCAGAGGATATCTCCGCTGCTGTACAGGTGGTGTCGCTGGGCAGTAATCAGCCGCCAGTGACCAATGTACTCAATGTAACTACTAATTGAATATCAGCCTTTGTCCGGATAAAAATGTTCTGGCAAGAAATAACTCAGGAACAGCATGAACGAAAAGATAGCTAAGGCCCGGCAGGCTTTTCAGAACAAAAAATATAAGCAGGCTCTGTCTATTGTTGAAAAGATCAATAAATCAAGATCAAAGCAATCTTTTGCAAGCCTGGAGTTACAGGCCGCGAGCCTGGCGTCCCTGAAGCTTCACGTCAGAGCAAAAGAGGTGTTTCTAAAGGCGCTGCCGCTGGCTCCGGATAATACCGCCAAGGCCAATATTTATTATAATCTGCATGCGGCCTGTAAGTTCCAAAGACAATATAAAGATGCCAAAGAGCATCTGAAAAGAGCCATTGATCTGGTGCCACCGAGTAACAATATTGACTGGCGATTCAGTCTTGCAAATCTACATTATCAGCTAAGAGAATACGATCTGTGTGAAGCGTTATGTGCCAAGTTGATAGTCTATAAGACCTACACTGTTAAGTGTATGCATATATTGTTGGATATCGCGATTGCCAGAGGTGCTATTGATAAAGTTAATTATCATCTGCGACAGTTTGAAGGGCGGATCAACGAACTGAGTGGCCCGGAAATTTTGAGCGTTTATGCGCAAGTGGAGTCCACCACAATACTTGATTACAGCAATAGTCTGAATAAGGCGCTTGAAAGAGGGGCAGATCCCTATTCTGTAAAAGTGCTGCAGGCAAGCAAGCTGTATAAACAAGGGCAAGCTCAGGAAAGTTTTGAAATTTTGAGTTCTTTTTATCCTAAACAACTCAAAGATGAACGCTCCTTAAAACGCTACTATGTTCTTCTGGGGAAAATTTATGATACGCATAAAGATTACTCTATGGCCTTTTCGAGCTTTACCCAGATGAACAAGCTCACCAGACAAACTGTCGAAGCTTCAAAGAATAAGGGCAATGAATTAAAGGATTTTGCCCGCTTTACCTCAGTGAAGTTTTCTGAAGAATCTTATAAACCTCCTCTTCGAATGTTTTTTCTGGTTGGTTTCCCGCGCTCTGGCACTACGTTACTGGAAAATGTTCTTGATTCTCAAAATAAAATCATAGCTCTGCCAGAGCGCCCGATGTTGGATGACGTCAAAGTTAAAATGATTCTTGACGGTTATTCTTATCCTCATGATTTAAATGATTTTTCTGACGGCTATCTGGATGATCTCAGAAATCATTATTTTGATTCGGTGGCAAAAAACTGCCGTTATGACTCATTAGAGCAATTCGATGTGTTGATTGATAAAAATCCTATCAATCAGATTCGTCTGCCGTTGATTAAAAAGTTGTTTCCGGATGCAAAAATTATTCTTGCGTTGCGACATCCATTGGATTGTATCCTCAGTTGTTATATGCAGAACTTTGCTATCAGCCAACATACGATCGACTTCAGCGACTGGAAAGCCAGTTTTGAACGCTATAGGGACACTTTTGAACTCTATGATGGGTTCCGTAAATATATGGAATGGGATGAGTATCAGATAAAGTATGAGGATCTTGTCAATGACTTTGAGAATCAGATTGAGTCAGTGCTGAAATTTATTGGTATTGCTGCGGATAAAGACTCATACATGAACTTTAACAAGCGAGCTCAGTCAGGGGTTATTACTACACCTTCGGGCTCTCAGGTGCGCCAGGAGATATATAAAACCGCGACTCAAAGGTGGCTGAACTATAGAGACTATATAGCACCTCATATTGATATTGTGCGGCCTTATATTGAAAAGTATGGCTATACCGCTGACATCTGAATTAGCTGAATAAAATGATACAACTCATCACCGGCATTCCCCGCTCAGGCACCACCCTTTGCTGCAAGCTGCTAAACCAGCGCGAAGAGGTGATTGCCCTGCATGAACCGATTAATCCAGCGGCGATAGTCAAAAACGCCGATGCCAATATGGCGTTGGCTTATATTTGCAAGCAGATAGCCGGTTTTCAGCATGCGATTGAGAATGGTCTGCCTTTTGAACACGGCGATAAGGGCGGGCTGGAGATAGATAACCCGGTCGGCCAGCAAACTTCTGATGGTATCCGCCAGGTGGTGGCCAGACGGGGGCAGGTACTATTGCCAAAACGCGTTCCCGGTAGTTATCAACTGGTAGTTAAGCAAAACGCGTTGTTTACGGCGTTATTGGGGCAGCTTAGTGCCGAATTTGCTGTTACCGCTATAGTACGTAATCCGGTGGATGTGTTGTTATCCTGGCTGACGGTGGATTTGCCGGTAAACCGTGGCCGTATTCCCGCCGGTGAACGCTTTGCCACCAGACTGGCGGCAGAGCTGGCGGCAGAGCCTTCCAGAATTCGCCGCCAGTGGCGGATTTACAAGTGGTTTATGTATCAGTTTCACCAGTACGGTCTTAAGGTATTGCGCTATGAAGATATACTTGCCAGCAATGGGTCCACGCTGGATAAGGCGTTAGGTTTGCCGGCTATCTCTCGCCAGGCTCTTACCCCGCAACAGCGGCAGTTTGCCCCAGAGGTGTTACAGGAGCTTGGTAGCATTAAAGCTGAGTTGCTGGCAGCGGATTTTTATGGGCATTACAGCACTGAGGATATTGCCGCGCGGTTGCGGCAGTGTGGGCTGTAACATAAAAGCTGGAAACAGGGTTTAAGGCATTTGTCGGGATAAGTTCCATCCTTAGGTTCGCGATACAATACGTCCCTGTATTCGCTTTCCGACCTACATCCGGCAGGATGGTTGGGAGCTGGTGTAGGTCGGATTTTATGTTCATGTTGTAGGTCGGGTTTCAACCCGACAACGATGGTGGGTGTTGTTATATTTGTCGGAATAAATTCCGACCTACGAGGATAGTGCGTTGTGGTAGGTCGGAGTTTATGTCCACATTTGTAGGTCGGATTTCAATTCGACGGGATGGTGGGTGTTGTTGCATTTGTCGGGATAAATCCCGACCTACGTTGCGTGTAGGTCGGACTTTATGTCCATGGATGGACGGTATGCCGACGTTGCAGGGATGCATCTCGTCGGCCAGTCCGACAGCGGGGCAGGGGTTTACTGTAGTGCTCTGTGCTTTAGCAAGAAAGGATCTCGTACTTGTAGTAGTCCATAAGATCTTTATCTAAGTGTTTATTAATAATCGCTATTGCTGCTGGTGATAAGTCTTCCCGCCACTTTTCTGACAGGTAGTAATCTCTGTAGTAAGCGAATGTCTTTTTCTTATCTTTTGTAGACCTGAAATGGTTGATAAATTTTTCTGACTTTTTTTCGACAGCGTGTCTTTCACTTATGTTGTCTATAATTGCGCGCGGATCTTTGAAAATATCTTCAGTTTTTGTGCGCACGGTATTGTCGTTATTCAGCCGAAGATAGGATTTATTCTTGATGTTCCAGAGCTCGATTGGGTTTTTCAGGTCAGTTTTTATGTTATCTCTGCCAATTGTTCTCCATTGATGTTGGAGAAAAGATTCAAAGGTCTGTTTTTTAGCGTAATACTGATGGTATGGCTTTCTGTATAAAGACAGCAGCCAGGAGTATGGATTTTTGGTAATAGTCAGAAAAACCAAATCAGTGTTAACAACTTTATACTTCCTGAGTTCATCTTCTGTCTTGGCACAGGTATGCTTCCATCCCAGGTTTTTCCTGTAGGTAAGGTAAAAGTACATATCCCGAACACACTCTTTACCAGGTAAAGCCCTCTGAAGTTTCCTGATATATGGCGGCGCCACTCCGGGAATTTCTTCAATATTCAGGTTCAGCTGAATAAGTCTGCTCATATAGTTGGTATTGGTGTTTCTTTCCCCATAAATTTTTATCAGCTTGGTCATATTCGATCTGTGTTCCTGAATGATCCCTGAGTGTCCTTTAGCTCAGTATGGTTGAGTATGTCTGATGTCCGGGCAACGATTCATTTTAGCCTCATTGAGCGCCAAAACGATTTTGCATAAGCCGTTGATAAGCATTGCATTGGTATTTTCTCGTTAATGGGGCAGCATTCTGCCAGACTTGCGGGCTATGCGCTAATAGTGAAATAACAAAGCGCTGCCTCCATGTATGGATTTACTGCGTGCTCTCAATCATAATGCCACTATCTGATTGATAATCAGGGAAAACTCTTAGCCGTATCACCAATGAAAATTTAAAGCCTGCCTATGTCAGAATCTGAACAGTTATCCCAGTCGACCACACCCTTTTATTTATGTACCGGCTTTCATCGCAGCGGTACCTCGCTGGTGGCGCAGTCATTGGCCCGGGGCGGATTGAATATGGGCGGCGAACTGATGGGCGCCAGTTTCAGTAACCCTTTAGGCCATGTGGAAGATATGCCAGCGGTGCGTATGCACGATCAGTTACTGGCATTGAATAACAGCGACTGGCGCTTTTACGATCAAAGGCCCCTGATTAAACCGGTGTGGGCGGTGAACTATATCCGCCGCTATCTGAGCGACAAACACCCGGGCGGTGAGTTATCCGGGGTAAAAGATCCCCGTGCCGTGTTTTATCTTGAAGACTGGCGTGAGGCCGGGCAGGGTCGTCTGCGATGTATTCTGCTGTATCGGCACTGGGCCACTGCAGCACAGTCTTTGCTTAACCGGGCCAGCCGCCATCTGGTTAACGGCCGCGCCGATGTGGCCACCAATAAGGTGAATTTCAGCTTCTGGCAGCAGCCACAGCTGGCTTTTGCCATGTGGCAGGCCAGCAATCAGCGCCTGCTGAATTTTTATCAGCGTTACCCGCAGCACTGCCTGTTGATTGCCCAGGAAGGTTTTGTGGCTGACAATCAACAGGCTACTCAGGTGGCGGCTAAAATCGGCCTGCCACAGATCTGCTTAAAAGCCGATACCTTTAAACCGGGGTTAATGACAGACAAGGTTTCACCTGCGGTGCTGGCGATGCTGGAACAAGGCCAGCAACAGTCACTGGATTCTCTTTGGCAGGCCTTGCAACAACAGGCCGATGTGCCCGCACCGCAGGCACCGGATATCGCCCCGCCCAAGGTGTTTGCCGGGGTGCAAATGCTGGGCATTGAATGTAAAGGCGGCCCAGGTCAGCCAGAAGCCGATAAGTCACCAGCCCCGCAGTACAATCTGACAGAGCTTAGCTGGCAAGAGGCACTGGGCGTAATTGCCGGGGTACCAGAGCGCCTTATCAGTGAAGTGCCTTTTTTACAAATATTCAGGCGACCCTTTAATCAGGGCACCGAGGACTATTTTCAGTCACTGGCAAAACTGGCCCATGGCGCCGGTTATTTACATTTAACCCGGTTAAGTAAATTCAGGGCCATGTATGCCAGTGCCGGCCACTGGCAGATTGAGCGCTGGCAGTTATTTACTGAAAATGACTGCTGCTGGCATAGCAAGCCCGATCACAGCCTGCCGAAAGCCAACCCGTTTTCACTGCATCCGCGAACGGAGTTTGCGCAGCAATTGCAGTTTGAGCATTTACTGCAGGCAGATTGGCCACAGCTTTTACATGCATTACAGCGGCTGAAAAGGCCAGCATTGCATCAGGCCCTAACAGAGCTGCTGTTATTTCGCTCTGTTGATGCTGCCAGTGAGCTGACGGCCCTGGCCCAACTTGCCGGGCAGCAGGAAGAGAACGAACTGGCCGAGTGTTTCAGGATAAAGGCGCTGTGCAGAGAGTATAGTGTTGATACGCTGGTAGGCCTGGGGGATTTTTACCGTAGTATCGGCCAGCATCAGGCGGCCCATCAGGCACTGACAGAGGCGCTTGCCCTGGCGCCTGATATGCCGGTGATAAAGGCCCGTGTGGCGGCCAGTTGTCTGCAGCAGGGGCAGGCAGATAAAGCCGAAGCATTATTGCTTGAGGCAGAAAAACTCACTCCAAACCAGCCGGTGGTGAAGCGCTGCCGGGCCAGGTTTAATCAGTTTATGGCGCAGCAGAGCACTGAGAATAAACCCTCAGAGCAAACCTGCCTGAGTGAGTATCAGCCGCCGGTACAACCCTATGAGGAAATTATTGCCCTGAGCCGGGATAATCCACCCTTGGGCCAGGCGCTGGATTTACATAACCGGCGTATTGCCTTTGTGCTGCGCAATAACCGCCAGTGGCTTAAAAAAGCCATGACCAATCTGACCCCAACAGCGGCAGACTGCCTGGCAGAGAAGATCGATCAGCAGTGGTGCCGTATCTGGCCGGCTGAGGTGGTGGATTTTGTGCTTGGCCAGCCCGTTGGCTGGCGCAATCAAAAAAATGCGTCATCGGGTGATTCTTGCATTGGTGCAGGGGGGGCTCTGATGGTAATGATCACTGAAGCAGAAGCCGGTAAGGCGTTATTGGCGCTGATTAGCCAGCTAGCACCTGCGGCCCGGCTGGTTGTTTTTGTCAGTGAGCAATGCCAGCAGTCAGTACGGCAGTACTGTGAAGCCGCGCAAGTAGAACCGGCTGAGATTAATGTCAGAGATACCGGGGCACCAGAGCAAGCTGAAATTGAAGTGTCAGAAGATAGCCCATTGGCTGATGCACACTGGCTGGGGCTATTAACTACGAGTTGGCGGCATAACCAGACTGGAAATTGCGCCGAAGAGGCCAGCACTGAACCTGAGTGGCTGTTGCAGCAATGGTATAACCTGCTGTGCCCGCAGTTAACTCGCTACCTGAGTAACAACCAGAGCGCAGCAAAGCAGCTTATTGTGCCGCCATTGTTTCCGCTTCACCAAACCACGAATGTTACTGCGCTAATGCAATCCCCGGCACAGCACTTACCTACTTCTATGTGTTGGATCAGCAACCCTGTGACTGGTGTCGGTTTATCTGCCGATAAACTGGTGGCGCGCGGTTATCGGTTAGCCTTCAGTCACCAGCTTTCATCTGAGCCTGCTGATAGTGCTGAATAAGCTGCCGCCAGCGCGCTGGTGTTTCACCTTTCAGTTTAAAGAATAGTCTTGCGTACAGGCGGGCGATTGGATCACTCCAGTGATGGTAGCGCTTTTCGGTGGCAAACACCGTTTGCGGGGCAATAGGGTGGCGGTGAATATCCAGAAATTCAAAAACTTTCAGCAGTGTCTGACGATGAGTTTGCTTCAATTCACTTTGTTCCAGCACCAATACTCTGGAGGCCGGGACTAACTGATACAGCCTTCGCAATTGTTGAGTGTAACATCCGCGGCTAAGGTAAGACTGAGTCCGCAGCGGTGAGCCAAATTCCCAGCTTTGCTTTTTCTGAGCTCGCCACAAGCGCAACGGTTCGAGTAAAAACGCCAGCAGCATACAGTGCTGCTCTTCGCCTTTACCCCGCGACATCTGGTAGTGGGAGATGGCTCGTTCAACCGGATCTCTTAACATCAGGATATAGCGGGCATCCGGGTTCCAGGCCACGCAATCCTGTAAAAACGCGTGTTTGTAGACAGTGATCGGCGTGGCATCACAGACAATAGGCTGGTTCTGATAGCCCTGCATACGCTGTTGAAACTGCCGCCTGACAAACGCCTGTTTATCTGCCTGAGCAGCGTACTGAGGGTGGTCGAAGGCGTGCGCTTCTTTACCCCTGAGCACATATACTGCCGGGTGCTGAGAAAGAAAATTGGCCAGTGCTGAGGTGCCGGCTTTTTGTACGCCGAGAATAAATAAATTGACCAAAGTCGGACAACACCTGTGTAAGTCTGCTTAAATGCCAGCTAACATAACCACAATTTTTGTTGCTGTCATCCTGTTCTCAGCAAGGTGACCCTGAGTATCTGATTTGCGGCCATGACACAAACCCGAAGCATCTCCTTTCATCGCCAGTATTACGCTTATACCGGCGGCCATCAGAAAGTCCACGATTACCTGCTGCATACCACCAGAGCCACAGGTTTTGCGCCGGATCTGTTTCTGGATAATAAATCTGCCATTAATACTCAGCTGTTTGATAATCTGCCAGGGGTAACCTACAGCCAGCAGTACCGGCCGGATAACTTCGATGTGGCCTTTCTGGCGGGCATGGACTGGCAGGCCTATGCGCCATTTTTTGACCCCAAACAGGTGAAAATCAATCTGATTCAACATGTGCGCCATGGCGACCC
Source organism: Lacimicrobium alkaliphilum (assembly GCF_001466725.1). NCBI lineage: Bacteria > Pseudomonadati > Pseudomonadota > Gammaproteobacteria > Alteromonadales > Alteromonadaceae > Lacimicrobium > Lacimicrobium alkaliphilum. The sequence continues at coordinate 3,076,743 of NZ_CP013650.1, read as the reverse complement.
TAAGCATCCTTTGCATCAGTTTTTACAGCATCGCGCAGTGCGTTTATGTGTTTCTGAAGCGGTAAAACAGGCCATAGAGCCATACGCCAACGGCCCCTGTATTGCCATTAAGATGGGCTACCAGATGGCTGAGGTTAAGGCGCGTAAAACACAGGATTTGTATATTCTGGCCACCAAGCAGCCGCAGCTGGGTAGAGATATTTGCCAGTGGGCACAGCAAAAGGGCTTGTCGGTGGTGCTGCATGACTCACCTGTGGAACGCCGGCAGGTACATCAGGCTATGGCCGAAAGCCGGGTAACCCTGACCCTGCCGAATAAAACCGAAGGCTTTTACCTGCCGGGTATCGAAGCCATGGCACTGTCAGACTGGGCCATCGTGCCGGATTGTATTGCCAGCCGTGAATATACCCTTAAAGGCGCCAATATCAGCAGTTGTGAGTTAAGCATGCAAAGTTGCCAGCAGGCGGTTGATCAGGCGCTGGCAGAGTCGGGCAAATGGCTGGCCTGGCTGAAGCAGCGCCGCGGTAGGCAAATTACCAGCGGTTATCAGTTGGACGCCGAAGGGGAACATTACCGGCGAGTATTAAAGGATCTCGACGCTTTGTATTGATAGATTTTGTAGATCGGATTTTATGTCCATTGTTGTAGGTCGGATTTTATGTCCATGGATGGACGGTATGCCGACGTTGCAGGGATGCATCTCGTCGGCCAATCCGACAGCGATGGTGGGTGTTGTTAGATTTGTCGGAATAAATTCCGACCTACGTGGATGGGAGTTTTGTAGGTCGGATTTCAATCCGACAATAGCGTCAATCCGACAGCGATGGCGGGCGTTGTTAGATTTGTCGGACTAAAGTCCGACCTACGAGGTTGGCGATAGCGCATCTCATCGGCCAATCGGACAGCGATGGTGGGCGTTGTTGCATTTGTCGGAATAAATTCCGACCTACGTGGTCGGGAGTTTTGTAGGTCGGATTCTATATCCATGGCTGTAGGTCGGATTTTATGTCCATGGATGGACGGTATGCCGACGTTGCAGGGATGCATCTCGTCGGCCAATCCGACAGCGTTGGTGGGTGTTGTTGCATGTGTCGGAATAAATTCCGACCTACGAGGTTTGCGTGTTTTGGTAGGTCGGGGTTTATGTCCATGGCTGTAGGTCGGATTTTATGTCCATTGTTGTAGGTCGGATTTCAATCCGACAAGAGTGTCAATCAACGGAATGGTGGGCGTTGTTGCATTTGTCGGAATAAATTCCGACCTACAGCCAGACGGAATCCCAAAACGGGTAATCACCAATTTTTCTGACTAATCCCGCTCTCAAAGGGTTTGCAACGATATATCGGGCAATGTTTATTCGGTCTTCCTCCGCACGGAGGGCCCGATCATGATAGGCGGGTTGCCAGACTCTGCCATTGCGGTTTATACACTGGTTGACTCGTCTGGCTGATGCCCCTTTGCAGCATTTCACCACTTTGCCAAGAGGTACATGGTGTAGCTTTAGCAGGCCATGAAAGTGATCTGGCATCATTACCCAGCAAAGCCATTCGCATCCATCGGGGGTGGCATTCAGCCAGGCATAGACTGCCTGATAAGTCAGATAAAAATCAGTGAAAAAGGGAAATCTGTTTTGGGTCGTGGTGGTGATCAGGTATTCACCACCTTCCATAGTGTGTCGTCCCTTGCGCAATGCATTAAATGACATGGCAGAGTACCTTCCGTGGGATTTGATGTATGTTGTAGTCAAAAATAGAGATTAGGTCGAATAATTCTATAAATTAAATTGTAGGCGGATTTTATATCCACGGTAATAGGTCGGATTTTATGTCTATGGTCGTAGGTCGGATTCTATATCCATGGTTGTAGGTCGGATTTCAATCCGACAATAACGTCAATCCAACGAGATGGTGGGCGTTGTTAGATTTGTCGGAATAAATTCCGACCTACGAGGTTTGCGTGTTTTGGTAGGTCGGGTTTTATGTCCATGGCTGTAGGTCGGATTTTATGTCCATGGATGGACGGTATGCCGACGTTGCAGGGATGCATCTCGTCGGCCAATCCGACTGCAATGGCGGGCGTTGTTATATTTGTCGGACTAAAGTCCGACCTACGAGATTGGCGATAGCGCATCTCATCGGCCAATCCGACAGGATGGTTTCGAAAAGGATGATTTGACTGTCTGCGCCGTGTTATTATGCGCGGCTTTGAATTATTCCTTCAGGTTTCACAGTTGGCAGTTTCTCCGGTATGAATAAAGGCGTGGTATTACGGGATTTCGGATATAACTTCCTTGGGCCCATATGCAGTGAGTATATGGCGTCGCTGGTGAAGTATGTCCGTGAGAAGGAGACCGACAAACTGGTTTTTCTGGCCCGCGAGGGGTATTTCTTTCGCAAAGCCTATGAACGTCTGGCCGGGAATGGTTTGATTGAACCTTTACCCCACATTTATCTGCATGCATCGCGCACCTTTTTGTTTCGGATCAGTATCGGCGACCGGCTAACCTGGCGCTGGAGCCTGGCGAATAAGTTCTCCGGTACGCTCAGAGAGTTACTTGAAGGTCGGTTTGGTTTTACCTCCCGGCAGGTAGAAGAAATTTTCAGTGCCGATGAGCTGGCGGTAAACTGGGTGTTACCCTATGAAAGCGAAGCGCTGCAGGCACATTTCAGCCTGCATATAGATGCGCTAAAACAAAGCGTGCAGGCCAGCCGTCAGGTGTACCTCGATTATTTACAGAGCCTCGGGCTGGATAGCACGAAAAGTCTGCTTATGGTGGATGTGGGTTACGCCGGCACTATTCAGAAACTGCTGACGCGGCTGTTGGAAACTGATACTCAAGGGCTTTACTTTATTGCCACCCGAGACGGCACTCAACATATTGGCGGACATCAGGCCACTATGAAAGGGGTGTATAAGACCGGTGTGAAGATGGGCGATGGCTATCTGATGCTGGACCGCTCTTTATTTCTGGAGTCTTTGCTGACATCACCTGATGGCCAGTTTGTGGATATTTCCCGCGCCAGTGAGTTTTCTGCCTCACCCTTTCATTTTGTATTTGGCCGCACAGCTTACCCGCAGCAACATTTTCATGAGCTGACGCAAATTTTCGAAGGGGCAATTGAAGCAGTTGTACATAATCTGCAACAGGGTATTGGTTTTTCCGCAGCGGAAATTGAACGCCATTATGATACGTATGTTACCCGCCGGGATATGTTTCCCCGGGCCACCTGGCCGCTGTTTGATGTGGATGATGCCATTTCCGGGAATGGTAATGTAAATCCCATGCGTTTGTTTGGATTGTAATTGATGAAGAAGCATTTTGGCCGCCTGATTCGTGGTCTGCGAAGCAGAAAGAACCGCCTTGCCAGACGTCTTGAAAGAAAGGCTGCCCTGAGAGAACTCTCAGAGGCTGAACTGTTTGATGCCGACTATTATCAGCAGCTTTATGGCGAATTCCCCTCCGAGCTGGCAGCTTTTGAGGATTACCTGCATAAATCCGGCTTTGCCAATGTGAATCCTTCGCCGAAATTTGACACTGAGAGTTATCTGCGCCGCTATCTGGATGTGTATCATGCTGGCAGTTCTGCATTGCTGCATTATCATCAAAAGGGTGAGTCAGAGGAGCGGGAGATTACGTCCGCTTATTTGCGCTGGCATCCAAGAGATCAGCTAATAGCAAAAGAGGGCGATAGCTGGAACAAACAGAAAATCGCCATTTGCCTGCATATTTTTTACCCTGACTTTGTGGCTAAATTTGCCGCTTGTCTGGCTGCGTTTCCGTGCAATGTCGATGTGTTCGTGGCGGCCAGCAGCGATGAGATTATGCAGGATGCACAGCAGCGTTTCGGGTCTGTTGCTCAGGTGAACAAGCTGCAAATAGTAAAGGCACCCAATCGCGGGCGAAATTTCGGCCCCTTGCTGGTGGAATTTGGCAGGCAGTTGCTGGATTACGATCTGATGTGTCACCTGCATTCAAAAAAATCGCTTTATTCAGGCCGGGAGCAAACGCAGTGGTTTGACTATCTGAATCAGTTTCTGTTTAAGGATTTACATGTGGTGTCCTGCATGCTCAGACTGTTCAGTGATAACCCACAACTGGGCATGTATTACCCCACCTCATTCTGGATGATGCCCTCATGGGTTAATCACTGGACCTGCAATAGGCCTTTTGCTGAGGACTTTGTTCAGCAGTGGGGGCTGGATATCAGCGATAATTTTGTTAACTATCCGGTAGGCGGCATGTTCTGGGCCAGACCTAAAGCCCTGGAACAGTTATTGTCGGCAGATTTCAGTTATGAGGATTTTCCGCCTGAGCCCCTGCCCAATGACGGTTCCTGGCTGCATGCGCTGGAACGGGTGCTGGGGCTGCTGGCGGAGAGGAACGGCTACCAGCAGTTTTTCTATTATCCACCGGCAGGGCGCTTTACCACCGATAAATCCTATATTTTTACGGGCTATCATAAGCCACCGGAACAGTTATTCAGAGAAATCAGTAATTTCGAGGTAGTGTCATTTGATCTGTTTGATACCTTGCTGCGCCGCCGTTATACCGAGCCGGACTATGCCAAGTATCGCCTGGGCAGGTACCTGAGTGAGCAGGGGCTGGTATCCTCGCCTCAGGCCTTTGTGACCCTGCGCAATGAAGCGGAACTGGATCTGCGCAAGGCCAACAATTTTAAAGGCGATATCAATATTGAGATGGTCTATCAGCGTCTGGCTGAACTGCTGGAACTGGACGATGAACAGGCCAATGGTCTGATGGCACTGGAGTTCGACTATGATCTTGAGCAGATTCAGCCGAAAGACGAAATGGTCAATGTGGCAAATCAGCTTGCCGCGCGAGGCCGTCAGATCTGGATCATTACCGATACCTATTACACGACAGCGCAAATTGAGCTGATGATCCGAAAGGTAGGCTTACCGGTACCGCGCAAGCTGTTGGTATCAAGCCATACCGGGTTACGAAAAGATACAGGTCAGGTATGGGAATGGGTGAGAGACTATCTGCAGCAGGCGCAGCTGAGCCATATTCATATCGGTGACAATGTGCGTGCCGATGCACAGCTGTGCGGAGATTATGGTCTGAGCAATATGCATGTACTGCATCCTGCAGATAAATGGCAGGCGGCAAACCAGCCGCGGGTACTGAACACTGCGACTGAAATAGATGAACAAGAAATACTGAAGTGGGGCAGGTTAATCAGTAACCACGGACGTTACCCGTTTTTCGGCGAATAACCCTCGCTAATTCAAAAGGACGACAGAGCACTGATGAATACATTGTTTTTTCATGTGGGACCACACAAAACCGGTACCACAGCACTGCAAAAGTTTTTTATGGACAACCGGGAGGCGTTGTTCCGCTCGAATCTGGTCTATCCCAAACGTTTTCAGCGTATATTTGGTCATCATGACTTTCGCCAGCCGCTGGCGGATAAAGGGCTGAGCAAAGAAGATATTGCATTTTTCAATCCTGAGCCCCATGACTTCCTGCTCTCCAGCGAGGATTTTATTTCTCTGGGCAAGGACAGCTTCGAGCATTTACGCAACAGCCTGGATAATAAACGTATTGTTGCTATTTACACCTGGCGCCGGGCCAGCTTTAAACTGTATTCCATCTGGCAGGAAACGGTAAAACACGGTGGTACGGAGAGCTTTTTCTCTTATTATCATGATCATCTGGCCCGTCCTGCTCAAAGCCAGATGTTGTCAGCAGACCTAAAAGTGACAGCGCTTAGCCATGTGTTCGGCAAGGAAAATGTCAGGATCCTGGATTATGACGCCAGCACTGCCAATGACTCATTGCTGCAGGATTTTATGGCGATGATTGAGCGGCCCTGGCAGCCTGATTTTGTGACCCCGGAGAATAATCCTGATGCCGTCAACAAGGCGATGGACATTACTGATATTGAGATTATTCGGGCCCTGAACTGTATCTTTCTCAAGCATTTTAATACCCGCGGAATGTGGGTGCGTAATCAGTACACGCAGCATATTGACAAGCTCGAACAAGCAGGACTGGCGGAGCTGAAAAAGGTGGTAGCGGCAAATATCCGGGAGCTGAAGGTGGGCAATTATTTTCTCGATAACCGCTGTGAAAAGGTCATGACTGAAAAATTTGCCGATAATATCGTCAACTATCAGCCGAACAGCCGTATCAATACCATCAGGGTGGCTAAAGATGAATGGGTGTTTGATAAAGATGCGCAGAAATTATTAGGGGATATGGGGCATATCATCAGGGTGTCTGAGCAGTGAGTAAACAGATATCACCAACAGGGCAAAAACCCAGGGTCAAAATTGTCGCGATCGCAAAGGATGAGGCCGCCTATATTCCTGAGTGGGTGCACCATCATCTTTATCATGGCTTTGATGCCATTGATGTGTATATCAACCGCACCACAGATAACAGCATGGCGGTTTTGGATTGTATCCATCAGCGCTATCCGCAGGTGCGCGGGCGCAGTGCCGACTGGATTGACCTGTGCCCTGCAGGTGCGCAAAACTGTCTGCAATATATTGTCTATGCCAGTGCCCTCGATGAGGCCAGGCAAAGCGGTGAATTTGACTATCTGTTGTTTCTGGATATTGATGAGTTCTGGACGCCGAAGAGCCTTAAGCTGAGTATTCAGGATGTGATTACTGCCAATCCTGATGCCGATACTATTTCCTTTGGATGGATTAATGCGTTTGGGCAGAAGCAGGCGTTTTCTCAGCTGCCACAACGTATCAAAGGGAAGATTAATCCGCTGGTTAAGACGCTGGTTAAGCTGACTGCGAATGTCAGCAGGGTCGGTTATCACTTTCCTGAGCTTAGAGATGGCAAAAGTGTGATGGCCGATGGCGATACCTTCAGAGCGGATCCCAATTTGCGGGAAGGTCTGCATCCTGATTTACAGCACCTTCGCCCGGTGATGGTGATCCACAGATTGTTCCGCTCACCCATGGAATATGTTTCCCTGCTACACCGGGGGCGCCCTTCCGATGAACTGCAATTAAAGCTCAATCGCGGTGGTTACAATGTGGCGATTGGTCGGGAAGTCTGTTTTGAACTGAATAAAAAGAATTACGCTGAGTACGATGTGCACCGGCGCCAGTTTATTGAAGGTCTGGATATCCAGCAGGAACTGGAAGCAGGCCGGGAATTTGTGCAGCAGCGTTATCATAAGACGCTGGCACATGTTCAGACTGTACCCAGAAAGTACTTCCCCGACCTGTTCCGGGTGTTCAGAGGTTGCACCAGGGCCGAGTATAAGGCACTGACTGATGCCATTGTTAACTCAAAGAAATTGCAGCGCTGTAAAGATGCCGATGAGCTTATTGAGTTAGCGAAAGAAATTGAAAAAAGCGATGTAAAGGTGGCCTATCATGTCTGGCTACTGGCCAGCGAATTGCGCCCAAGGGGACCATTGATAAGAAAACGTGTGGCGGAATACGCCGATCTGGATCTGCAGGCAGGTATCAGACGATCTGATCTTTTTGGTCAGCAAGCGGAATGAGTGACGGGATGACCTCCTTTTGCATTGCATCGCCACATAAAAATGAACTCTGGTATGACTATCGGGTATATGTAAACCTCAGACAAGAGCTGGAAGCACTGGGGTACCAATATCGTGCCGCTTCACAAAACCGGATCTATTTTCTGGGTGGCCCACAACGGCATTTTTATCCCGAGGTGGGCAAGTTTGATGCCGAGGCTAATAATATTGCGCTTATTTACTGTCACGTGGAGAAGCTGAAAAGCATCGATCAGTTCCGCAAGGTGTTTGTTTGCAGTGAAGGGATGAAAGGATTTCTGCAACGGCGTCGGTTAATGCGCCTGGAGCCTTTCAGGCGGCAACAGCCTTTTACCACGCAGGCGCCGATTGAAGTGATCCCGCCTTTTTCTTCATTGCAGCCCTGTAACCGCACCAGGCCCAGGTATCAATGCGATCTGTCTTTTGTTGGCACACCAAGGATCAGACCAATACTTGAGGCGGCCTTGCCGTTGGTGAAGTCTCTTAATCTTAAAATGCACTTATATGGCCCTAACTGGGATCAGTATGCGGGTAATCCGGTCGCTAAGGATTATTGGATTGCCCGCAGCGTGCCGTATGAAGAGATTCCGATGTTGGCGAAAGGCAGCAAAATCTGCCTGATTGATCACCATGATATGATGAATAAGATTGGTACAGTGAGCCACAAGTACGTGGATTTTCTGAAAGCCGGAGCCTTTGTTATCAGTGATAACAACATGGACGCCAGGAAGCATTACCATGGGGTATACTATCGCAATCAATCCGAGCTTACCGGATTGATTGAGTATTACGTCACTCATGATGCTGAGCGAGAAGCGACCCGCCTGCAGCAACAGCGATACCTTAACCGACATTCCACCGGATTTGCCGCCACTGAGCTGGCGAAATACTTTATTTAATTTGGTTTTAACGATGAAACTGATTTTACATATTGGTACCCATAAAACGGGTACAACGGCTATTCAGCAGTTTTTACTTGCTAACGAGAAAGCATTATATCAATCAGGCACACTTTACCCCGTTAGTTGTCTGGGACAGTCTAAAAATCAGTATTCTTATCTGGCTACCCTGCTAAGACATGGCAAACTGACAAAGGTCAAACGTGATTTAAAGCTCATACGAGAAGAAGCACTGGCAAAGCGTTGCCAGACGGTGATTTTATCCGGTGAGGAATTCAGCACGCTGAACTACCAACATGTGGCTGAATTGTGTGATTTGCTGGGGGATTTTGATGTTGAAGTAAAAATATACTTCAGGAATGCCTATGACTTTGTGATCAGTGCTTTTTCTGAGATTAACAAGACCAGTCGCAGCCTTACCAAGATCGAGAAGTTGAACAAGCGTCTCTCCAGGCTGGTAGATTACGACAGAACATTAAATAGCTGGTGTAAGGTGTTTGGTGATGAAGCGGTTGATGTTTATTCCTATGATCGGATTAAGCATGAGTGTATTCCACACTTTTTGAGAAGTGTGGATATTGACGAGAATCTTATCCGCGAGTTAACCGCGAATGAGATGATGAATGCCTACTCTGGTGTTAATTCCAGATTTGATCCTATTGCGTCATTTTTACTTGTTTTTTTTGGGAAAATCAGGGATTCGAGAGACTATGATGTGGCAAAAGAAACCTGCGGCAAAATTTTTTCAGATAAGAATAGTTCTGATCAATTGCTGCGTTTTCTTGCGCACAAGTACCTTAAGGCAAAGGATGTAAAGTACAGTCATCACAAGCTATTGCCGTTGATTGAGGATATTCTTCCTGAGGAAAGCATCGATCTTGAGCAGGCTCACGCCTTGCTGGAGTCGAGGGAATACATGATGGAATTAGGCAGATTCCTGATCGCTATGGGTACAAGAGAAACTAACAGACCCTGGTGGTCAAGGTTCTTAAAGTGATTTGGTCAGTCTATCTGAACCATATGGACCTGGTCTGAATGATTGTATTAGCTCAATGGCAAATCTGTAGTGTTAATAAATATGGTACTAAGGCCTGAAAGTTGAAAAAGTATTTAATCAGAAGCCTTAAATTTACTGTCGGGTTGCTGCCCCGGGCTGTCCGACAATCTCTGCGCAATCAGCCTCGCCTCGCAGCCTGGTACACCCGTTCTCTTTATGATGCCGGTGTGTTGCGACATATGCCTACCGAGCGGCAGCAGTATAAAAGCTATAAAAAGAATATGGCGGTGCAGCAGCAGTTTATCGATGAACTGCCTGATACTTCTGCAGGCTCTTTGGCGGTTTGTATTCTCGTCGACACGCCCGATAAAAATGCGCTGTGGACATCCATCAAAAGTGTGCTGGCTCAGTCTGTTGCTGCCAGCGGTATCCTCATTTGTTGTAGCAGACAGAGTTTTGGAAAAGTGACCCGCTTGGTCAGGCAGCTCGATCTACATGAGTATGATATTGCTTTTGTGCATGAAAATGAGGATGTTCCTCAAAGGTTTTATGATCAGGCGGTTTTTGTCTGCCACAGTGGTGAGAGATTACACAAGGACTGTATCAGAGTTTTGATGCACTGGCCCCGGACAGATAAGCAACTGGTTTATGTCGACTCTGATTATATTGACAAAGAGGGTAACCGGCATACCCCACAATGTTATCCTGACTGGAACCCCGATCTGCAAATAACTACGGCCTATATTCGAAGTGGTTGTTTACTCACGGATGCCAGAGAGCTGAAGCAAATACCTCATCTTTGCAGGCCTTATGCGCTGGCGCAATGGCTCAGTGCCCGGACTCTGAATGGAGCGCTTGGTGAGGTACAGCATATCCCGCTGGTACTGATACATGTTCCGGAAAAACAGGACGGAGTGTTTCAATCGCTGTTGCCTGAGTTCGAAGCCAGCCTGGCGCGCTACGCTGACTATCAGATTGATGCTGGTGCACAATCTTTGACTCTGATGTGGCGAACCCCAGTTGAGCCCAAAGTCAGTTTGATCGTTCCCACCTATAATGGCAAAGCTTTGGTTCAGGCCTGCGTTGAGTCGATTCTGGAAAAAACCCGTTATCGGAACTTTGAAATTTTGCTGGTGGATAATAATTCTGATGAGCTGGCAAGTCTGGCCTATTTTGATCAGCTTGCAGAGCATCCTCAGGTTCGTTTGCTCAGATATCCCCATCCCTTTAATTACTCGGCAATCAATAATTTTGCTGTGGCTCAGGCTGATGGTGAGATCATCGGGTTGGTGAATAACGATATTGAAGTCATCGCGCCTGACTGGCTGGGCTGCATGGTGGGTCATGTCACGCGACCAGAAATCGGCTGTGTTGGTGCCAAGCTCCTTTATCCTGATAACAGAATTCAGCATGCGGGAGTGGTAATGGGCTATGGCGGTGGAGCCGGTCACGCTCACAAGTATTTCCCGGGTGATTTTGCCGGGTATCTGAACCGGCTGATGGCCAGCCACAATTTCAGTGCAGTGACCGCTGCCTGTCTGCTGGTTAGCAGGGCCGATTATCTGGCTGTAGGCGGGTTAGATGAAGAGAATCTGGTGGTCGCCTTTAATGATGTTGATTTTTGCCTCAAAGTGCAGGAAATGGGACGACGCAACCTCTATTGTGCAGAGGCTGTGCTTTATCACCATGAGTCGATTTCAAGGGGCGCAGAAGATACGCCCGAGAAGCAGGCGCGCTTTGCTGCAGAAGTGGCCTGTTTAAAAAAGCGCTGGAAGCATGTGATTGATCAGGATAAGGCCTATAATCCAAATCTGACGTTACGGTTCGAAAACTTTGCATTAACCGACTGGGGGGCATTGCTGAAGAAGAAACTTCATCGTATCCGTAATCGACATCTTGATTAGCCAACCGCCATGGAACGTTGATCTTTTATGCAAATTCATGCCTTTCGAGGCTTTTTAGCTAATAAAAGCAGATTTTTGCATAGTTTTCTGTTAATTTTCCGCTATTTTTTGGCTGCTTTAACCTGTCGCTGAGTGGCGGGTACAATAGTCGTATTTCACAGGGCAATACTCAGATTGGATAATCACTTCACGCAAATAAACCAGGTTCCCGAGGGCATCGTGTTCGATGCTGTGGTCGGTATGGCGGTTTACCGTGAGGATCGACTGGAATGGGTCAGGCAGGCAACCCAAAGCATTCTCAGGCAATCATACCGGAACTTTGTTTTCTGCGTCGTGATCGATGGTGAGATTCCTGATGATATTGCCTCATATCTGCACGAGCAGGCTGATAGTGAACCCCGACTTATTCTTATGCAGAGTAAACACAATGTTGGCCTGAGCCAGTGTATGAACCATATTATCGATTGGGCAGTGCCTTACGCGCCAGATTATTTTTTCCGCATGGATGCTGATGATATTTCTCGGCCGCAAAGGCTGGAAAAACAAATTGCATTTTTTCGTCAGCACCCGGATGTGGATATTTTGGGCACGGCACTGGTTGAAATCAATGAACATGGCAAGCGGGTTGGCAAACGAAAACTGCCGCTGACCCATAGTGAAATCGTCCGGTTTCTTCCTAAACGCTGTTCGCTGAATCACCCGACTGTAGCGATGCGCTTCCGGGTCTTTGAGGCGGGGCACCGATACCGGGCCAGTTTGCGAAATACTCAGGATTATTTTTTGTGGATAGAGCTGGCGGGTGCGGGATTCATTTTTACCAATCTGGCTGACAAACTTCTGCAGTTCCGCCGGGTGAATGATTTTTATAAACGCCGGGGCCTGAGCAAGTCAATTAATGAATTCAAGGCGCGCCTTTATGCTATGCGCCATCTGCAAAAAATTCGGATTGGCAATATTATTTATGCCCTGGCTGTGTTGACCTTAAGGCTGATGCCGTCAAGAATACTTAAACTGGCCTACAAAATTGATCGTCTGTTTCTGGAAAAGTTTGTAAAACATTGAAAACCGGTGCCGTAGTTATACTCTACAAGCCTGTATTGTCTCAAGCGCAGGCATTGATTGAATCTGTTATCAGGCAGGTGGATGTGTTGTGCGTGGTGGACAATTCCCCTGTGCCTACTGTATTGGATGTGCCTAAACACAACCTGAATTATCATCATTTTGCTGACAATATCGGCATTGCCGCGGCACAGAATGTAGGCCTGAGAGATTTGCAACTGAGTGACTGCCAGTATGGATTATTACTGGATCAGGACAGCCAGCCTGATGGCGAGTTTGTGTCGAGACTTCGCAGTTTGTTGGTCGCTTCGAAGCAGGACAACCGTGACGTGGTAGCTATCGGGCCGCGAATTGTCTGCTCATTTTCTGACAAGCCGGTTAAACCAAGAGTTCAGAGGGAGCTTGAAGTCTATGATGATATGGTTTGTGTAACACAAATTATTTCCTCGGGTATGATGATTGATCTCGAAAAGCTTGACGAAACAGGGATGAAAGAAGAGGCCTTATTTATTGATGGCGTAGATCATGAATGGTGTTGGCGGGCGAGACAGCGGAATTTATCTATCGCACTGGCAGGTAACGTCAAAATGGTGCATCGGCTCGGTGACTCCCGCAGTACTTTTGCCGGTATAACCTATAAAGTTGGTTCGCCAATCCGTCTTTACTATCAGTTCAGAAATATTCTCTTGTTGTGTCGCAGAAGCTATGTACCAGGTTACTGGAAAACCCGTAATCTGCTTGTCTTGCCAATACGCTTTTTTGCTAACTCAATTCTGCAACCGGGGCGTTTAGAGCGCACAAGCTATATGCTTAAAGGGTTGTGGGACGGGATGCGGCGAAAAGATGGCCCATATTCCAGAAACTGGTAGGGTTTACTTTGCCGACGCCACTTTCCTGAGAACTGCCACGATGCTCACTTTCGTCAAAGTCTGATCTGTATCTCATGTTGGAGCCTGCTATGCATATTCTGGTTACCGGTGCCGCCGGCTTTATCGGCAGTTTTGTTTGTCATCGACTGCTGGAAATGGGCTGCAGGGTAACCGGTATAGATAATCTGAGTGACTATTATTCTGTTAAGTTAAAACGGCACCGGCTGGCATTGTTGCAGGATAAGCCGGGTTTTACGTTTTGTCAGCTCGACCTGGCAGACCGTGTCGCTATGGCAGAGCTTTTTGCCAGAGAGCGTTTCCAGCGGGTTGTTCACCTGGGTGCGCAGGCAGGTGTCCGCTATTCTCTGGACAATCCTATGGCTTATGCCGATAGCAATATGATTGGCACTCTGACGGTGCTTGAAGGTTGTCGTCAAAACCGTGTTGAACATCTGGTTTTTGCCTCTTCCAGTTCTGTCTATGGTCTGAATACCAAACTGCCTTTCTCAACTGAGGATTGTGTTGACCATCCCGTATCCCTCTATGCCGCGACAAAGAAAAGTAATGAACTGATGGCTCACTCGTATAGCCATCTGTATGCAATACCGACGACGGGACTGCGCTTTTTTACGGTGTATGGTCCCTGGGGCAGGCCGGATATGGCAATGTACCTGTTTACCCGTGCAATCGACGAAGGAAAGCCGCTGAAAGTGTTTAATCAGGGCAATATGCAGCGCGACTTTACCTATATTGACGACATTGTTGAGGGAGTGGTGCGGATTCTGGAAAAGGTACCACAGCCGGATCCAGCCTGGCGAGGCTCGCCGGTATCTGCCAGTTCTGCACCTTACCGGATTTATAACATTGGTAATAACCAGCCGGCGTCATTGCTTGATTTTATCCGGCTGATTGAAAAGGCGCTCGGGAAGCAGGCGATCAAGGAACTTCTGCCGATGCAGGCTGGCGATGTCAGGACCACCTGCGCCGATATTGAGGATCTCTATCAGGCAGTGGGTTTTAAGCCTGTTACACCGCTGGAGCAGGGTGTTGAGCGATACGTACGATGGTACCGAGAGTATTACGGCTGAGTTTTCCGGCTTGCTGTTTATGCCTTGATAAAGAAGACTGACAACAAAATTCATTTTTTTGCGTTACTGTTTCCCTGGGGAATCTTTGCTACATTCTGCCTGTTTCTGATATCGGTTGATCCGGTAGGCTGTCTGATAAAGTAAAAGGATTTAAGGAGTCTTTATGCTGAGAGTGTTAAATACAGGGGCGTTATTGGCAGCCCTTATCGGCCTGAGTGCCTGCGGTGGAGGCGGCGGCAGTGGTCAGGGTAATTTCAGGGCGCCGTCGTCCGGTTCGTCGACACCGCAGTGGCAGGCTGGTGTATATGCCCCTGAATCTGAGTTAAAGGATTTCTGTGCAGTGCCCCGTTCCGGTACCGATCCCTTTTCCGGCCAGTCATACCCGGATAAAACCGGCAGCGCTACCCATGAGAAGCTCTGGTTACGCTCCTGGAGTAACAACACGTATCTCTGGTACGACGAACTCGACGATATTAATCCTGCCGGTTATGGGGTGCTGGAATATTTTGATCTGTTAAGAACCACCGCCAGAACCCCTTCTGGTGCTGCCAAGGACAACTTCCATTTCTATCAGGATACCGCTGAGTATAAACAACAGACTCAGTCCGGCGTGGAGTCCGGTTATGGTATTGAGTGGAAGTTCAGTTCAGTGTCGCCGCCCCGTAAGCTGCAGATTGCCTTTATCGAACCCGGTTCACCGGCAGATATGGCCGGGCTTGAGCGTGGCGCACGAGTGCTTGAAGTGGATGGCGTGGATGTTGTTAACGGCAGTAACGTTGAAATTATAAATAATGGCCTGTTTCCCTCTGTAGCAGGTGAAAACCATCAGTTTGTGTACGAGGACCATGCCGGTGAGCGCATTGAAGTCACCATGACATCGGCGGATGTGCAAATCACCCCTGTTCAGAACGCAAAGGTGCTGGAAACCGAACAGGGCAGAGTGGGTTATTTGCAATTTAACAGCCATATCGCTCTGGCTCAGGATCAGCTGATTGAGGCCTTTGAGCTGTTTGTCGATGAAAATGCCACGGATCTGGTGGTGGACTTACGTTATAACGGTGGAGGATTGCTGGTACTGGCTTCTCAGCTTGGCTATATGGTTGCCGGTGACGCCAATACTAATGGTCGCACCTTTGAGCAGATGCAGTTTAATGACAAGCATCCAAATCGTGATCCGGTGACCGGTGAGGTACTTATTCCGCTGGAATTTGTAGACAAGCGTATCGACTATGAGCGTTTTGTTGAAACCTCTCAGAACCTGCCCACACTGGCATTGAACCGGGTGTTTGTGCTCACTACCGACGGCACCTGCTCTGCCAGTGAAGCCTTTATCAACGGTTTGCGCGGGATTGATATTGAGGTGATCCTGATTGGCGATCAAACCTGTGGTAAGCCTTATGGTTTTTATCCTACCGATAACTGAGGTACCACGTATTTCACTATTCAGTTTACCGGCGTGAATGACAAAGGCTTCGGTGAATATTCTGACGGCTTTGTGCCCACACCGACACCGCAGTTTCCTGCTGATGTGCAGGGTTGTATGGTCGAGGATGATCTCAGCCGGCCTTTGGGGAATCCGCAGGAAGGCCAGCTAATGGCGGCCCTGGATTATTTGGGCAGTGGCGTTTGCCCCCAAACCAGTGGCGTGGAGAGTTTCACTCAGAAAGCTGAGGCCGGGGGTAAAGGTTTGCAGATAAAACGGCCCGACCCCCGTTATCGGGCCACGATACTGGAAAACAAACTCTATCGGCAGTTTGGTCGCCACCCGGGAGAGCAGCAATGAGGCTTTTGCTTGTATTGATCACCACCTTGCTCGCCAGTGGTTGCCAGTTAACTCAGGCCGAAGAGGCGGTGCCGGCGGTGATTATTAACCCCGGTGAAGAGGTGAAAACCGAACTGCAGCAGATGATTCAGCAGGCAATTGGCGGATTACCGGTGAAACTTGCCGATGACGCCCTGACCAAACGAAACATCTTGTATATTGAACAGAATATGGGCAGCGATGCCCAGGGCAATCCGATTATGGGAAGGCATAATAACAAGCCTGAAGTGTTCCGGTTGCAGATAAAGGGTGGCCAGTGCCAGCTTATTCACGGCGCCTCAGGTAAGGTCTTTACTCTGCAACAGGCAAGCTGCCGGGCGCTGGATGCCCGATAACGACATTCGGGCATGACTAAAATACATTGTCGGAATAAATTCCGATCTACAAGGTTGAGTCACAACTGGTTGGATTGTAGGTTGGACTTCAGTCCAACAAAAACCAACAAAACCAGGCAACCTGCAGGGCACAATTTATTGGGCGAATGGCGTAAAGCTTGCCTCATTGGGCCGAATAAATCAGACCCTAGACCGAATAAATTCGATCCTTAGATTCTGCCGCGCAGTGTCTCTGCCAGAGTAGGACTGGGTCGGTGGTGTAGCCAGCAAGGAGCGAAGCGTATTGCGGGACATCCCGGATTTCGCTTCGCTGCATCCAGGCTACTCTGCTTTTACCGCAGAGCCGCGGAGACCGCAGAGAAGTGGAGGGGTTTAAACCGTTATACCTCTGTGTTCTCTGTGACTTTGTGGTTAACTTCGCCTTTTGCAAAGGACACTGGACGCCCGATAACAGCATTCGGGCATGACAGGCTTGTCGCTCCCGCATGTTGTTGGCAGTATCTCTCCTGTCATTTATGTGTAGCCTGCAAGGAGCGAAGCGTATTGCGGGATTGCTCTACCTCACTCCTGCCGCCTCACTCCTCACCAATAGGCTAATCCCAACCCAGATCCGGGGCCTGATAATACTGAATGCCCATCTTATCCAGGTGTTCACGCAGGGCCGACAGGCGTTGAGTAAAGGCCTGATAGTCACGCTGCGACTGCCTGGTCCATGACACTTCGGCAATGGCGGCCAGCCGTGGCCAGTTGCGGTTATCGGCGGTAGCATTATCACTGACCAGTTCTGACCACATTGGCCCTTCTACGCCGACGACCTGCTGATAATTTTCCGGAACCAGACTGTATACCCGCTCAAGGGTAATGCCCTGTTTGGCACACCAGGTATAGGTGTCTGGCTGGCCATCGTAGTTACCGTGATCCAGATAGGTATAACTGCAGGGTGATAACACCAGATGAATGCCCTTTTCCAGTGCCGGGGCAATATCATAATCATCATTCCAGAATTGCAGCAGTGAATTGCCGCGGATGTCACCGGCTGAGGCTTCTTCCCAGGCAAGCAGTTTACGATCCAGGGATGCCACTATCTGATCAACCCGGGTAATAAAGTCAGGGAAGGCGTCGGCCTCTTCATTCAGTACTTCATCGCCACCAATATGCAGATATTCAGAAGGAAATATATCGGCCACTTCTGTGAGCACATCTTCCACAAAGGTATAGACTAAATCCGGTTTTTCGCTGGCACACAAGGCGCTGAAGCCAACACAGGTGCCCTGATACGGCTCCAGCCTCGCCGCGCCGACTACATCTTCACACTGGTTCTGTGGCGGGCTGTTGATAACATCATCACAGGCCAGCTCGTTGTAGGAGGCGATAGCGGCCTGGGTGTGACCGGGCAGGTCGATCTCAGGAATAATTTCAACCTGATGGCGACTGGCGAAGGTGATCAATTCGCGCATTTGCTGCTGGGTATAGAAGCCGCCATTATTGCCGCTGACACTGGTAGCCGCGCCTATTTCAGTGAGTTTGGGCCAGCTTTTTATTTCAATCCGCCAGCCCTGATCATCTGTCAGGTGCAGATGCAGTTTGTTGAGCTTAAAGCTGGCCATGCGCTGAATATGCTGCTTCAGATAATCCACACTGACAAAATTACGTGCCACATCCAGCATGCTGCCGCGCCATTGATACTGGGGGTTATCTTCAATCTGTAATTTCGGCAGGTCATACCCGGGCTGAGCGGTGGCAGGTAACAGCTGTTTAAGGCTCTGAACAGCATAGAAAAGTCCTGCATCGGTTGGGGCTGTCAGGGTAATACCCTGATCAATACTGAGTTGATAGCCTTCTTCTCCAAGATCCAATGTCGGATCCAGTTTAAGAGTGATGACAGCGTTGTCATTTTCGCTATATTGAATATCCAGTTGTTCCAGCAAAGCGAAAAGTGCGCTGGCACTGTCGGGTGCTTCAGGTGCGGTGGCAATAGTTATTTCAGCGCCGAGGCGAAACTCACCGCCGCGGGTTTCAACAGACTGAGGGTAGGGAACAATATTAATGTTGCGGGTTTTTGCTGTTTCAGCGCCCGAGCCATTGTCGGCTTGTTGTTCGACATTCCCGCATGCGCAAAGGGCCAGGGGCAGGATGAAATAAAGCAATTTTCTGAGCATAGTAGTCTACCTTGACGGTTGATGATGCCGTAGCGGCATAGTACAGAATCGCCCACAATGGATATTGCAGGCAAAATTAAAATACAGTAGCAGGTGAGGGTGTCAAGAACTTGTTAAGTTTTGCTGTCCGTCTCAGCTTTCGCATCAGTTCTGGTTTCGGTATTAATCTGAGCCTGAACCTGAGGCTGATCGCTGACCCTTTGGTAGGCTCTGAGTCCGAAATTGGGCACCATAGCCAGAAAATGATCGAAAATATCCGACTGCACGGCTTCGTATTCCACCCAACTGGTATGGGTACAAAAACAATAGACCTCCAGCGGTACACCGATCTCGGTGGGCGCCAGTTGCCTGACCATTAATGTCATATCCTGATGCAGTTTGGGATGATGTTGCAGGTAACGCAACATATAAGCCCGCAAGGTACCGATATTTGTCAGCCGCCTGGCATTAAGCAGATCCTGCTCGGTGATGTCGTTGTCTTTGTTGTACCTGGCCAGTTCCTGCTTCTTATCGTTGATATACCCTTTGATAAAGCGGATTTTCTCCCAGTTGTCCAGCATCTCCTGATCGCAGAAACGTACCGTGTGAATATCCAGATAGATAGCACGTTTAATTCGCCGCCCGCCGGATTCCTGCATGCCCCGCCAGTTCTTCACTGAGTCGCCAATCAGAGCGTAGGTGGGTACAGTGGAAATGGTCTTGTCCCAGTTGCGGATTTTGACTGTGGTCAGGCCAAGCTCCATCACTTCACCATCGGCCCCGTATTTGGGCAGGGTGATCCAGTCACCGGTATTCACCATTCTGTTGGCGGCGATTTGCACACCGGCCACAAAACCGAGGATTGCGTCTTTAAACACCAGCAGCAGTATGGCGGTAACGGCACCTAAACCAGACATGATCAGCACCGGTGACTTGCCTATCAGACTGGAGACAATAAGAATGATGGCGATAATTGCCAGGATCAGCTTGGCCACCTGAATAAAGCCGGTGATCGGCATCCTTCTGGCCATTGTGGAGGCGTTATAGGCATCTTCCACGGTATTGAGAATAGCGCTGAGCATCAGTAGCGAGGTCACCAGAATGTAGATAAACGCGACCTTTTGCAGAAACTCCAGCAACATCGGGCTATGGGAAAACAACAACGGCACGAGCAGGTAAATCAGCACGCCGGGCACCAGATGGGCTGCGCGTCTGAAGAAATTGTGGGATTGTAGCTCGTCGTCCCAGGTGGCTTTGCTGTGCAGTATCAGTCGTGTCAGCTTGGTGCTGAGCAGGTAGCGGGTGATCCTGAAGCTGATCCAGCACACAGCCAGTAGTGATATCAGCGCAAATATCGCAAACAGCGTAGAGTGAGCCGATGCCTGAATACCCCAGTAACTGAGGCTGTCGGCAATAAGTTGACCCAGATCGCTTAGTTGTTCCATTCGTTACCCGTTAGTTCTTGTATGCGTTGATCTTTTCGATGCCAGTACTGATTTATCCAGTGCTGAAAGGACGCTCTGAATTCTGGATCATTCTGATAATCACCAATCATATCAGCATTCACCGGCAGGATCTGAACCTCGATGATGACTTTTTTCAAGCGGCCACAGAGTAGGTCCAGCATCACATGGCCATTGTTATCCGGATACACCAGCGTCACATCAACAATATTGCTGAGCAGGTTGTTCATGCAGGTCAGGGTAAAGGCCACGCCGCCGGCCTTGGGCGGTAAAAGGTGTTGGTAAGGACTGTTTTTATCCCGGTGTTTGCAGTCGGTAAAGCGCGTGCCCTCAACAAAATTAACCACTGTAGTGGGCAACTGCTGAAACTTCTCGCAGGACTTGCGGGTCGCTTCAATATCCTTTCCTTTGAGGTGGGGATGTCTGGCCACGAAATGCCGGCTGTAGCGGCGCATAAAAGGCATATCCAGCGCCCAGGCCCCCAGACCAATAAAGGGTACCCACAGCAGTTCCTGCTTGATAAAAAACTTGGTGGCCGGGATCCGCCCAGTGGCAAAGTGCATCAGCACCACAATATCCAGCCAGCTGATATGGTTGGCCATCATCAGATACCAGCCATGCCTGTCGAAATCGCCCTCGATACGGTAATCCCACTGAACGTTATTAAACAGATTAATCAGCGCGGTACTGAGCAGCGCAAACCCGCCCATACAGCTATTCAGCAGCCGGTTCAGGCCTCTGGTCAGAGGGGGAAGGGGCAGCACCAGTTTTACCAGCCCCAGAGCCACAATCAGAGTTCCCCAAAATGCCAGGTTCAGACACTGGAGCAGAAAATGAATTGGCAAAAGGATAAAACCCGGCAGGAAACTCAACATCTACAAGCTGCTCTTTTTTAATTGTTCTATGACATCGTCTTTGTGTTGCCAGCGCTGGTTCAGCCAGCGCTGAAAGCTTACCCGCTCGGCCGGGTCGTCAAAATAGTCACGGGGGGCAATGCCATCAAGCGTCATCACCTCTACCCGTACCTGAATCTTATTTACACTACCACAGATAAAGTCCCAGAAGCTCGGCGCGCCCTGAGGGTAGTGAATAGTCACGTCCACCAGTTTGTGCAGTTTGTCACCCATGGCTGAGAGCACAAAGGCGATACCACCGGCTTTGGGCTTGAGCAGATGGCGAAAAGGGCTTTTCTGACGCTGGTGTTTTTCCGCTGTGTAGCGGGTGCCTTCCACAAAGTTCATGACGCTGACCGGCTTGTATTTGAATTTTTCGCAGGCTCTGCGGGTGGTCTCCAGATCTTTGCCTTTAAGGTGAGGGTTTTTGGCCAGATATGACTTTTTAAAACGCTGCATAAACGGGAAGTCCAGCGCCCACCATGCCAGGCCCAGAAAGGGCACCCAAATCAGCTCTTTCTTAAGGAAAAATTTCAGGAAGGGAATACGGCCACTGAAAATACGCTGCAATACCAGAATGTCGACCCAGGACTGATGATTGGCAATCACCAGATACCATTCTTTCTTTTTCAGATCGCTCAGCCCCTGCACATCCCATTGGATTGAAGCGGTCAGATTCTGATTCAGATTGTTAAGTTTAACCCACTGTCTGGCACAGAGATCCAGTACCCGGCCGATCCGTGCCCGCCAGGAGGCTGCAGGAACCAGCTTTAACAGTGACAGGCTAAAGATAGGGATGCACCAGAACAGGGTATTGAACAGATATCCCAGAAAAGAAATGGAGCCGGTAATGATACTGCGCATTTTTTGTTGCCTTAAACCTAATAAGCGACGTATTTTATGCGCACCGGCGGGGTTTCTCAAAATCAGATTTCAGGATGCAGCAACAAGGCGCAAATAACAACGTCAGCTTTCGCTGGCAACGGGCCGTGATTAAAGTGGGTAGTGCACTCATCGCACCCAATGGCGAAGGCTGTAAAACCGCCTGTTTGCTGGCGCTGGCGCAATTTGTCAACGAAAGCCGCAGCGAGGGCAAAGAAATTATTCTGGTGTCATCGGGGGCAGTGGCGGCTGGCAGAAACGCCTTTTCACTTACTCACCCACCGTCTTTGTCTGAAAAACAGGCGATGGCAGCAGTGGGGCAGACCCGCATGATGGCCAACTGGGCCAGGCTGTTTGATACGCCTACCGCACAAATTCTTTTAACCCATGGTGATATTCGTAACCGCGATCACTATCTGAATATCAAAGGCACCATAAGAGAGTTACTGGCTCATGGCATGCTTCCGGTCGTTAACGAGAATGACTCGGTGGCCACCGATGAACTTAAATTTGGTGACAATGATAATCTCGCCGCACTGGTGGCGCTGGTGGCAGAAGCCGATACCCTGTTGATCTGCACCGATGTGGATGGTTTATATGATGCCGATCCGCGTACCAACAGCAATGCTCAGTTAATCAAGCGGGTGGATAAGATTGATCAGCGGATTATGACACTGGCCGGCGGCGCGGGCAGTGTGGTGGGCACCGGCGGCATGCAGACCAAACTGCAGGCCGCCAGAAAAGCCTCGCACAACGGTATTCAGACCCTGATTGCCAACGGTTTCAGGGCACAGACCTTCAGTCAGCTGGCGCAGGGACTGGTACCGGGCACGCTGTTTACGCCGCCGCTGTCCAGAAGCAGCGCTAAAAAGAACTGGCTGATGCACAGCCTGCGGGCCAGGGGACGGCTTGTTATCGATCAGGGTGCGGCAAACGCGCTTTGCCGCAATGGTGCCTCTTTGTTGCCTGTGGGTGTGGTAAAGGTTGAAGGCGAATTCAGGGCAGGAGAAGCGGTGGAAATTGTGCTGGAGCAGGAAACTCTGGCTATTGGTCTTTGTCAGTATGATGCGCCAACCCTGACCCAAATCGCCGGGCTAAACAGTCAGCAGATTGAGCAGCAGCTTGGTTACAGCAGTTACGCCGAAGCCGTGCATCGTGATGATCTGGTGTTGTTCTGAAACTTACAGGTGTAGTGGTGTAGCCTGCAAGAAGCGAAGCGTATTGCGGGACGGCACTGACTGGTCCCGTATTCCAGCAGCCTTTGAATGTGCAACTGTGTCATTTCCTCACCGAGAGGAAGCAAAGGCGCTGGACACGTCCGCTTCGCTTTATACGGGCTACGATTGCTGTAGATCGGATTTGAATCCGACAGTGATGAAGGGCATTAAAACACTTGTCGGAATAAATTCCGACCTACAACTCAGCGACACTGTGGTAAATCGTCTTTTCGTGGTTTTTTGGCTAAACCAGTGACCATAGTTTGTAACTGCTCAACCCCAGCAATAACAGGATAATCAGCCCGGCCAGCAGATTGGAAAACCAGCCATTGCTGTGCTCTGCCAGCACCGACTTCTTATTCATCAGCCACAGCAGGTAAATGGCAATAATCGGCAGCAGTATGCCATTGGCCGCTTGCGCGAAAACAATCAGCGCCACCGGGTTGAGTTTGAGTGCCGCGCCCACCGCACCGCACAGCAGAATAACCGCCCAGACCATTTTAAACTTGTTCGCGGCCAGATCCGTGGACCAGCCCATCATCCCACATACGGCAAAGGCACCGGCCAGTGGGGCGGTGATGGCGCTGGTGAGCCCGGCAGCAAAAAGACCGATAGCAAAAAAGTAGTGGGCCAAATCACCCAGCAGGGGTTCAAGCTGGATTGCCATCTGTGCGGCGTTGATTTCTCCGGCTATCTGGCCAAAAAAGGCGGCACTGGCGGTAGATACGATGGCCAGTGTGATAAGCCCGCCCAGACCAATGGAAAGACCGGTATCCCAGCGGCTCTGGCGAATGGTTTCGCCCATATCTGTAGCCGCCTTATGCTGCCTGGCCATTACGCTGGAATGCAAAAACAGGTTATAGGGCACAATGGTGGTACCGATAAGAGCCAATATTGTGGTAACGGAGCCTTGTGGGAAACTTGGCAACAGCAAACCGCTGAGCAATGCAGGAAAATCAGGCCTGGCAATAATCATAGTGGTGATAAACACCAGTGACATCAGAATAACAAGACCGATCAGGCTTTTCTCCAGCACCTGATAATGACCGCTGAACAGCAGCAGACCCGCGATGAGGGTTAAAAGGGTACTCCAGGTACTGATTTGCGCGCCGAGCAAAGCCTGAATGCCCATGGCGGCGCCGGTCAGGTTCCCCGCCTCATAGGCGGCGCTGCCGATACCTATGGCGCTGATTACCAGTGCCATACACAGATATTTCTGCCATCCGCTGTTCAGTGTCTTGCGCAGTGACTCTGCCAGACCCAGACCGGTTGCGAGCCCGAGCCGGGCGGCCATACCTTGCAGCACAATGGTGGCAATGACTGAAAACAGCAGTGTCCATAGCAGGGCAAAACCGAAGTTCGCTCCTGCCATACTGGCGGTGGTGATCGTACCCGGCCCGATAAACGCGGCGGTTACCAGTAGTCCCGGTCCAAGTCGCATAAAGAAATTCCTGACGTTATTCAGATTGGTTCTATAAACAGAGAGTCAGAATAACACCGGGAGTAGAAATAAATAGCCCCGCGGATGGCGGGGCTGAAATCAGAGCACCATATAGCTTAAAAAACGAACACCAGAGCTGCCTGAAAAAGTCTCAATCAAGGCGTGGCTGTGCAGGCATAGTCATCTATGTCAAGCGACCAGAACGCAGATTGAGACTTTTTCAGTCGCTCCGGAAGGGCGAGGCCCAAAAAATGCGCATCCGACGGTAAATTCTTTTGATTTAGGCCCACTAAACCTTCAAAAATTTACCTTGCCTGCGCACTTTTTGAACTCTCGCTGGTGCTGTTTATTTAAATTATATGGTGCTCTAGTAGAGCGATTCGCCCGTTCTGAGGGGCTTCTTACGCACATGAATGGCTTGCTCAGAGGTATCGCGTCTATTGCGGAAATATTTTGTATTTTTACCCTTGTCGTTTGCAAGGGAATACAGCAATAAAACGATAATGGCAGCGAAAAGTAGTGTAAGCAATGTCATGTTTAAATCCTTTCTAAACTGAATGCTGTGTGTGTTTATCCAGCGACTGTAATTCTAACAGCGGAGCCGTTTTTCGAGTGTGACAGTATAGTGAATTTTTTGCGAAGACGATAGACGATTAACGAAACATATTTTGTTTGGGCGAGTAAATCTGACTTTGCAGTGGCCCATGAGCATCTTCAGATGACGGTGGAAAAATAAAACACCACAATATACCGCACGCCTTTGCCCAGCCCGACCAGGAGCAGAAAAGGCAGAATCCGTACTTTCATCACTCCGGCGATAAAGGTCAGTGCATCGCCGCCGACCGGTAACCAGGAAAAAGCCAGGCTCCAGATACCGTATCGCTGAAACCATTTCTGTACCCGCTCAAGCTGGGATTCTTTGAAGTAAAACCAGCGGCGATCTTTAAAATGCAGCAGATATTTACCAAGCACCCAGTTCACCACTGCGCCCAGGGTATTGCCGAGGGTTGCGACCAAAATCAGTAAACCCGGAGGTTCGCCCTGGCGGGCAAGCGTGAATAACACAATCTCTGAATAAAACGGCAGGAAGGTGGCCGCCAGAAAAGCCGAAGAGAATAACACCAGATATGACATCATAATTCTGCGGCCTTTTACTCAATACATTGGCGTACCAGCCACTTAAACAACTTGGCCTGATTGATCATATAAGGCAGGTATTCAGGGTGCCACTGAACGCCTAGGATATAAGGCTTTTCCGGACTTTCAATGGCCTGGGTAAAGTCATCGGCATCGGTGCCACTGATCACAAATCCCGGAGCCACTTCTGCAATGGCCTGATGATGCAGACTGTTAATCCGCAGTTGTTCGTGTTCAACAATGCGATGCAGCATACTGTCAGTTCTGACAAACAACTTTTTACCCGGATGGATCATAGTGCGGTTAGACGTCAGCTTTCGCTGATTTTTGATATCTCTGAATAAGGCGCCGCCCAGTCGCACATTAATCAACTGGCAACCCCGGCAAATTCCGAGCATGGGTAACTGTTTCTGCAGGGCAAAATCCAGCACTTTGCTTTCCAGCTCATCCCTGGGCACGTCATAACTCTGCCCCGGCTCTGCGGGTTGCCCGTAAAGTTCAGGACATAGGTCAGTACCGCCGCTCAGTACCAGTCCCTGTAGTTCAGACACCTCAACATCGTGTCGGGGGCTGATCCTTACTGCCTTGCCACCGGCGCGCCTGATGGCAAAGGCGATGGTCCACCAGGGCGGGCACCAGGCGCCCGAGTGGGTGGTTACGCCAATAAGCGGTATTTTAGTGAAGGTTGTCAAACTCAGCTTCCTCCGCTGTTTTTATTGGAATCAGTTGCCGGGCCGAGTCTGGTGGTCATAATCTGGCTTATTTGCTGCCAGCCCAGGGTGTCGGCCACCACGAAGATAACCGTCAGCAAGGGCACACCGAGAATGGCACCAATCGGCCCCCACAGCCAGCCCCAGAAGATCACCGCCACAAAGACCACAATAGGATTGATTTGCAGCCGGATACCGTGCACCACAGGGTCAACGATAAAACCAAACAGGGTGGAGAGCACTAAAAATCCGACGGGGGCCATCAGGATCTGCCAGAGCTGCTGATCACCCTGAGTGATGGAAATCAGCAATAGCAGGGCGCTGACAATACTCATGCCCACATAGGGAATCAGCCGCAATATCGCAACCAGCACAATCCAGATCCAGGGCATGGGGAAATCGATGAGCCACAGCAATACACTGGTAATCAGTCCCAGAGTAAGATTGATCAACATCACCGCGCCCAGATAATGGCCGGTTTCAGTGCGCAGGCGACTGAACAAGCGGATAATCTTTCGTCGTTGTTGTCGTTGTTTTGACAGCCTCACCATATTCACCACCAAATCGCCGCCATTGGTGAGCAGAAACAGGGTTAATACCAGAATCAACAGGGTGTTTGCCGCTCCCTGCTGTATGGAAGTGAGCAGGGTATCCGGCCAGGTTCGTTGCTCCACCATCACCGGAGCCTGTTCCTCTGAACTGATTACCTCTTCCACCGCTTCAGAGACTTTCTCAGAGGTTTCTTCTACCGAATCTTTGACCTGTTGCAATTTACTGACCATGTCCTGATCCAGATTCATCACGCTCTCAATTTTCTCCGGCGCGGTGGTCAGCCAGCCGCCTATGGCGGGCAGCATCAGCCACACGGCACCGATTAATAAAGAGCAGCTCAGTAACAGCATAACCAGGCTGGAAAGCACTTTGGGTACGCCGACTTTCATCAACCGGGTGACAGGCGGTGACAGGGTCAGAGCCAGCAGAACTGAGACGGTAACCGGCAGCAGAAATCCTCTGGCCAGATACAAAGTGGCAACGATAACAACAAGCAAAATAATTGGGTGGCCTCCAAGTGGTGAGGCCTGATTCTGTTGGCTGATAACACATCCTCCCTTTCGCATCTCTTGCCTGATGCAACAGATATCTTCCCAGTCTACCCAGCTATAAGGCGCTGTGTATAGCCTTAATACTGAGTAGTATGAATATTGATTGATATCAATACAGGTGCTGCAGCCGAGGACTATATTTAATCCGGATGGATAGCATCCGCTGGGAAAAAGGAACCAAAAAATGAACTTTGAAACTCAACAACTGCATGAAACTATTGAAGATCTTAAGCGCCATCGTGATGAGATCAATGTGCAGATGCATCTGGCCAGGGCTGAAATGCGCGACGAATGGGATGGACTGGAGAAGAAGTGGGATTCGCTGCAATCTAAGTTTTCAGCGTTCAAAAAGGATGCCAGTCAGTCGTCCAAAGAGGTGAGGGCGGCCCTGTCACTACTGGCCGGGGAGCTAGGACAGGCTTATAAGCGCTTTAAGACACGTCTGAAAAGCTGAGTGCTGATGGGGTAATGACGATTGAAATCTATACGGTGGGCAGCATGGCTGACAGTTCTGCTTTGCTGCTTTTTCCCTGTTCATGCTCTGGCCGACAACCAACGCCCCTGCCAGTCCGTTGATTTTTACTGGCGTCAGGGGTGTCCTCATTGTCAGGCAGCCCACGAGTTTCTGGACCATCTGAAAGCCAACAATTCTGATATTGAGATCCGTGCCATTAATATTCTCGCCAGTGAGGAAAACTGGCAGGCCTTTACCCGGCTCAACCAGCAGTTTGGTGTTGCACGCCCGGGCGTTCCCGGTTTTTATCTCTGTGGTGAATGGCACATAGGCTATCTGGATGATGAAACAAGCGGTCGCCTGCTGATGGAAAAGCTTGGCCTGCAGGCTCCGACTCAGGGGCAGGGCATAGTGTTGCCCTGGCTGGGTGAGGTACAGGTCAGCGAGTTGGGGCTGCCTTTGTTCACGCTGACACTGGGACTGATTGACGGGTTTAACCCTTGTGCTATGTGGGTATTACTGATCCTGCTGTCGATTCTGACCAATATCGGCGATCGCAGGAAAATGGCACTGATTGCCCTGACCTTTGTACTGGTCAGTGGTCTGGTATATTTCATGTTTATGGCCGCCTGGTTAAACCTGTTTTTGCTGATCGGCTGGTCCAGGTTGTTGCAGGTCTGCGTGGGGTTGCTGGCACTGATTATCGGTGCCATCCATACCAGGGATTTTTACGCACCCGGGGCCGGGCTGAGCCTGAGCATACCTGAGCAGGCGAAACCGGCTTTGTACGCCAGAGTGCGAGCGGTTGTTACCGCGAAAAATCTGCCTGCCTCACTGCTGGCGGTGATACTGGTGGCGATACTGGTTAATCTGACTGAGCTGCTGTGCACCGCCGGATTGCCGGCTCTGTATACTCAGGTGCTGACCCGTTATGGCCTGCCACAGTGGCAGTATTACGCGTATCTGGCTCTGTATAACCTTGCTTATATTCTTGATGACGGTCTGATGGTTGCCCTGGCAGTGGTTGGTCTGAGTCATCGCAAATTACAGGCCAGTGAAGGGCGATGGTTAAAGCTTCTCAGCGGCTGCGTCATGATTATCATCGGACTGGTGATGTTGCTGGCCCCTGATTTATTGCATTTTGCTCACTGAGCAGGGCAGCAGCCGTTACCAATATTATTGAGGCCATTCGTCATGTGCTCAGGGCCAAGCTGTATCCTTCTGGTCGACGATGGTGTCGCCACCGGGGCCACAATGCGGGTGGCGATTGCCGCCGCCAGATATCAGCAGCCAGCCAAGGTAGTCGTAGCCGTGCCCCTCGCGCCCGCCGATACCGCACATCAGTTAGCTCAGGAGGCCGATCAGTTAATATGCCTGGCCACACCAGAGCCTTTTGTCGCGATAGGTCACTGGTACCGGGATTTTCCTCAGGTTACAGATGATCAGGTCCGGGCGCAGTTGGCCATGTCTCAGAGCGCTTCATAAAGCGGCCTCACCAACGTATGCCTGACTCTCTTTTACCGGGCCGATACTGGATTTGCCCGGCAAACCTCTCTATTCTGTCAGCCCGCTGAAATCTGTTATTGAAGGTGCCCGGGTTTATATGATTGGTGAAATTGCAGCATTAAGTACGGCCTGTTGCTGGGCGGTGGCGGCCAGATTATTCAGACAACTGGGCGCGAGTTTTTCGCCGCTGGCACTGAATTTCTGGAAGGGGCTGGTGGCGATCCTGATCCTGTTGCCACTGACCTGGGCCATGCCCATGCAGGCAGAGTTATCGCAGATGGATATATTCTGGCTGCTGCTCAGCGGTGTGATCGGCATAGGTCTGGGCGATACCTGTTTTTTTCAGTCTCTGAATAAAATAGGTGACAGCCAGTCGTTACTGGTGGCAGAAACCCTGGCGCCGATTTTTACCGCTCTGCTGGCCATGGCCTGGATAGCCGAATGGCTGAACTGGCAACAATGGCTGGGCATCGCGCTGGTGATCCTGTCTGTGGATATGGTGATTAAGTTAAACCGGCGCGACCAGACTCAGATCTTTGAAGCCACCGGTTATGTGTATGCGGCGCTGGCTGCCCTGTGTCAGGCGGTGGGCGCAGTGATCAGCCGCGATATTCTCACCTCTACCGGTATCGATGCGGCCAATGCCAGTCAGATCCGTCTGCTTGGGGGCATGGCGATTATTGTGCTGCTGATGCTGGGCATGCGTCAGCGCTGGCTGCCCAAAACTGACAATCCCAGACGCACCTGGATGGTGTTCGGCGCCGCGACCCTGATCGGCACTTTTGCAGCCTTATATCTGCAGATGGTGGCCTTTACCTATACCAAGGCGGCTGTGGTGCAAACCCTGTTTGCCACCAGTGTCATCCTGTCGCTGGGGATTGCCTGGTTGCTGAAAGAGCGGATCCATCGCCAGGCCTTATTATGGTCATTGCTGGCCCTGGTGGGGGTGGCCATTCTGGTGGGCGCGGATTCGTTATCCGCGGCGATATAACTTGGGTAACCGTCAGTTGAGATATTTTCTTGTATCAGCCGGGCACTTTATATACAATGCGCGCCCTTGACTCAGCCATACAACATCGTTCCTTGCCTTACGCAGACCGGCTGAGCTGCAATAGGCTATAACCGTAAGGAGCTTTTAATGCGTCATTACGAAATCGTATTTATGGTTCATCCGGACCAGAGTGAACAGGTTCCAGGTATGATCGAGCGTTATACCGGAATCATTACCAATGCCGGTGGCCAGATCCATCGTCTGGAAGACTGGGGCCGTCGTCAACTGGCTTACCCCATTGAAAAACTGCACAAAGCACATTACGTGCTGATCAATGCCGAAGCCTCAGCTGAAGCCATTGAAGAGCTGGAAACAGCGTTCCGTTTCAATGATATTGTTCTGCGTAATCTGATTATGCGTACTAAAACTGCAGATACTGAACCTTCTCCTATGGCCAAAGAAGAGCGCCGTGAAACCGGTGGTCGTGATGAACGCCGCGATTCAGATGAAAGAGAAGATCGTCGCGAAAGCCGCGAAGAAGATAGCTCAGCCTCTGAAGCTGCCGCAGAATAACAGATTAGGAGACTTAACATGGCTCGTTTTTTCAGACGTCGTAAATACTGCCGCTTCACCGCGGAAGGCATCAAGCAGATCGATTACAAAGATACTGCCTTGTTGAAAAACTACATCACTGAAAGTGGCAAAATCGTACCCAGCCGTATTACGGGTACCAGTGCCAAATATCAGCGTCAGTTGTCAACTGCCATCAAGCGCGCGCGCTTCCTGGCTCTGTTGCCTTACACTGATTCTCACAAGTAACTGTTGGCGTATTATTAAGAGGTAGCAAAGATGGAAATCATTCTACTAGACAAAATCGCCAACCTGGGCGGTTTGGGTGACCAGGTCACCGTAAAATCAGGTTATGCCCGTAACTTCCTGTTCCCTAAGGCTAAAGCCGTACCGGCAACCAAGGCGAACATTGAGAAGTTTGAACAGCGTCGTGCTGAGCTTGAAGCGAAAATCGCTGAAGAGCTGGCTGCTGCTGAAGCCCGTGCAGCCAAAGTGGCTGAGCTGGCTGAAGTGACTATCGCTGCTCCTGCCGGTGAAGAAGGTAAGCTGTTCGGCTCTGTCGGTACCAAAGACATCGCCGATGCACTGACTGCTGCTGGTGTTGAAGTGGCCAAAGCTGAAGTTAAGCTGCCACTGGGCACACTGCGTGAAACCGGTGAATTTGATATTGACCTGCAACTGCACTCTGATGTGCACGCCCAGGTAAAAGTAAAAATTATCGCCGAAGCGTAATCGCTGAACGTAAATTAAAAAAAACCGCCTGATGGCGGTTTTTTTGTGTCGATACGAAAGTATTAGTATGCTCTCGCAGAGGCGCAGAGTTGTAGGTCGGAATTTATTCCGACAGACGTTTTGGAGCCCATCATCATTGTCGGATTGAAATCCGATCTACAGCAGTCGTAGCCCGTATAAAGCGAAGCGGAATACGGGGAATGAGTCTAAAAGCACGAAAGTGAAATTTCACCGCGGAGTGGCGGAGGTCGCAGAGAAGTAAGGGGGGTAAACCTTTCATACCTCTGTGGTTAATCTTATCTTTTTCAAAGGCTGCTGGATGCCCGATAACAGCACTCGGGCATGACTGAATGTCTTTCCCGCATGTTGTTGGCGGAAACCCAGTGTCTTTGCGACTAACCTTGTACTAAATGACAGAAACTCCTTCATCACAGATATACTGAGATCTAGAAGGTCTTTTTATTTCAGCGCCCCTGCGAGATCTTTATAACTTTTTTAATGATCTCGCAGAGGCGCAGAGTTGTAGGTCGGAATTTATTCCGACAGACGTTTTGGAGCCCATCATCATTGTCGGATTGAAATCCGATCTACAGCAGTCGTAACCCTTATAAAGCTAAGCGGAATTCAGGGCATATAGATCCCGCAATCCGCTCCGCTGCTTGCAGGCTACCCCGTCATTCTGATGAAAATCAGGATCTCGTAAAGCCAGCCGTGCAGGAAGGGATAACTATTCAGGTGTCTGATAAAGTTACCGGGTCAGGCCCGGCACGACGGGAAAAGTAAAGGGAGTAAATCCTCCGTAAAGGCGTGGCTTTACGGCATGCAACTTTGCTGATGGCAAAGCAGGGCATCCTTGCCCTGTGTTGTCGGGCCCTATTTGGTGATTTTCTTGTACTTCAGACGATGAGGTTCAACGACGTCCTTACCAAAGTTGTCTTTCAGCCAGGCTTCGTAATCGGTGTAGTTACCTTCATAGAAGTTCACTTTACCTTCGTCCCGGTAATCGAGAATATGAGTGGCGACCCGGTCGAGGAACCAGCGGTCGTGCGAGATCACCATGGCACAGCCGGGGAATTCCAGCAGGGCTTCTTCTAAGGCCCGCAGGGTTTCCACATCCAGATCGTTGGTGGGCTCATCAAGCAGCAATACGTTGCCACCGGCTTTTAATAACTCGGCCAGATGGACCCTGTTGCGCTCACCACCGGAGAGATCTTTGATGTATTTCTGCTGGTCGTTACCTTTGAAGTTAAAACGGCTGACGTAGGCGCGGCTGTTTACCTCAAAATTACCGATACGGATAATATCCTGACCATCTGAGATCTGCTGCCACACCGTTTTCTCGCCATCCAGGTGGTCGCGGAACTGATCGACACTGGCCAGTTTGACGGTATCGCCGAGGCTGATAGTGCCGCTGTCAGGTTGTTCTTCACCGCTTAACATTCTGAACAGTGTGGATTTACCGGCGCCATTGGGGCCGATAATGCCAACGATGGCGCCTTTGGGCACACTGAAACTGAGATCATCGATCAGTACTCTGTCACCATAAGACTTGGTCAGGTGCTCCACATCGATAACTTTATCGCCGAGGCGATCACCGGGCGGAATAAACAGCTCATTGGTTTCATTACGCTTCTGATAATCGTTGCTGGAGAGCTCTTCAAAGCGCGCCATACGTGCCTTGCTTTTGGCCTGACGGCCTTTGGGGTTAGTGCGTACCCACTCCAGTTCCTGTTTGATGGAACGCTGACGGGCCTGTTCGCCTCGTTCTTCCTGTTGCAGACGCTTGTCTTTTTGTTCCAGCCAGGAGGAATAGTTGCCTTCCCAGGGAATGCCATGGCCGCGATCCAGCTCCAGGATCCAGCCGGCCACATTATCCAGAAAATAGCGGTCGTGGGTAATGGCCACGACTGTGCCTTCATAATCATGTAAAAAGCGTTCTAACCAGGCCACGGATTCGGCA
Organism: Lacimicrobium alkaliphilum; assembly: GCF_001466725.1. Lineage (NCBI taxonomy): Bacteria > Pseudomonadati > Pseudomonadota > Gammaproteobacteria > Alteromonadales > Alteromonadaceae > Lacimicrobium > Lacimicrobium alkaliphilum. The sequence goes on along the minus strand of NZ_CP013650.1, from coordinate 3,043,056 downwards.
TCCAGGTGGTTGGTGGGCTCGTCAAGCAGCAGCATATCGGGCTTTTCCAGCAGTAACCGGCACAGGGCCACCCGGCGACGCTCACCGCCAGAGAGTTTGCTGACTTCTGCATCCCAGGGGGGCAGGCGCAGAGCATCGGCGGCTCTTTCCAGTGCGTTGTCGAGGTTGTGGCCGTCTTTGGCCTGAATGATTGCTTCCAGTTCGCCCTGCTCTTTGGCCAGGGCGTCGAAGTCGGCATTCTCATCAGCATAGGCTGCATAGACTTCATCCAGACGTTTGAGCGCATGCACCACATCGCTGAAGGCTTCTTCAACATTGCCGCGCACATCTTTGCTCTCATCCAGTTTCGGCTCCTGTGGCAGGTAGCCGATATTGATGCCGGGCTGAGGCCTGGCTTCACCTTCAATTTCCTTGTCCAGTCCGGCCATGATGCGCAGCAGGGTGGATTTACCGGCGCCATTTAAGCCCAGTACGCCGATCTTGGCGCCGGGGAAAAAGCTCAGGGAAATATCTTTGAGGATCTGACGCTTGGGCGGAACAATTTTGCCCACTCTGTGCATGGTGTAGACGTATTGGGACATAGTTGACTCTTATATCAGTTTCGGAGGATATATGGCCCGCTATTCTAAACCAGTTGTTACCGGGGTTAAAAGGTAAGTCTGCGATAAAGGCGTTGATCTGATTGTCTGCCTAAGCTGTACTTTAACCGGAAAATGGCTAGAATATGGCCTCTTTTTATCCCGTCCAACACCCGAGGAGAGACGATGCTTTCACGCGATATGAAGATTGCCGATTTTGACCCTGAATTATGGCAAGCCATAGAAAAAGAGACAGAGCGTCAGGAGCAGCATATTGAGCTGATCGCATCAGAGAATTATTGCAGCCCCAGAGTATTGCAGGCGCAGGGTTCTCAGCTGACCAATAAATACGCCGAAGGCTACCCGCACAAGCGCTATTACGGTGGCTGCGAATACGTGGATATCGCCGAAGATCTGGCCATCGAGCGGGCCAAACAGCTGTTTGGTGCCGATTATGCCAATGTGCAGCCTCATTCAGGCTCACAGGCTAACTCTGCGGTGTTTATGGCGCTGCTGAATGCCAACGACACTGTACTGGGCATGAGTCTGGCCCACGGCGGCCACCTGACTCACGGCGCCAAAGTGAGCTTTTCCGGTAAGACCTACAATGCGGTGCAGTACGGCCTGAATGAGGAAACCGGTGAGGTGGACTACGCTCAGGTGGAAGCGCTGGCACTGGAGCATAAGCCGAAGATGATTATCGCCGGTTTCTCCGCTTATTCAGGGATCATGGACTGGTCGAAATTCCGTGCTATCGCCGATAAAGTGGGTGCCTATCTGCTGGTGGATATGGCCCATGTTGCCGGTCTGATTGCTGCCGGTGAGTACCCCAATCCGTTGCCCCACGCCCATGTGGTCACCACCACTACCCATAAAACCCTGGCGGGCCCCCGCGGCGGTCTGATTCTGTCCTCCTGTGGTGATGAAGATATTTACAAGAAACTTAACAGCTCTGTGTTCCCCGGTAATCAGGGCGGCCCGCTGTGCCATGTGATTGCAGCTAAAGCCGTGGCTTTTAAAGAAGCACTGGAGCCTGAGTTTAAGACCTACCAGCAGCAGGTGGTGAAAAACGCCAAGGCGATGGTGAAGGTGATGCAGGAACGTGGTTACAAGATTGTTTCCGGTGGTACCGAGAATCATCTGTTTCTGCTGGATCTGATCGACAAAGACATCACAGGTAAAGACGCCGATGCCGCGCTGGGCCGTTCTAACATCACCGTGAACAAAAACTCGGTGCCCAACGATCCCCGCTCGCCCTTTGTCACAAGTGGTCTGCGTATCGGTACTCCGGCCATCACCCGTCGTGGCTTTAAAGAAGAGCAGGCGGCGCAGGTGGCTACCTGGATCTGTGATGTACTGGACAACCTCGGTGATGAATCAGTGGAAAGCCGTGTTCGCGGTGAAGTGCTGGCCTTATGTGAGACTTTTCCGGTATATGCCTGAAAGGCAGGCAGAAACTAAGATTGACTAAAAACGCAGCTTCGGCTGCGTTTTTTCTTTTTGGGCTACACTACGTTTATCAATTAATATTTCCGGCCATGGAGGCATGACTGTGGTAAGGATTCTCCCTAAGCTTCCGGTATTTGCCGTTTTTCTGTTGTCCACCCCTTTGTCCGAAGCTCAGCCGGAATTACTGGTGCTGGCAACCCACAGCAGAGTATCCGGAGAATATATCCAACGAACTGAACAGGAGTTGCAGGCAACCAAAGTGGTGCTCTGTGTGCTCAGTAACCTGGGGGTGAAAAGTGAAATCCTGATGTTGCCCTGGGCGCGAGCGAAAAGAGAGCTGGAACGGGGCAATATTGACGGCGTCTTTTTTACGTCACCTACGGAGGTAACCCAATCGCTGCGCTCACAACCCGTGACGCTGGAGCACTGGTATCGTTATCACAGGAAAAATCCAGGGCAGGCTGCGTACGACAGACTCGGAGTGGTCAGAGGAAGTGATATCGAGAATTGGCTGATAGAGCAAGGACAAAAGCCTTATATGCAAGCGCCGGATATGCATCAGTTGCTGGCTCAGTTCACCAGCGGCAGGTTTGACTATTTCGTTGCCGATCGAGACAGGGTGACATTGTTGTTAGCCGACAATGGTATCGACATGGAGAAGAGCTTTGTGCGCTTTGCTGCCAAAACAATCAGCTTCTCAGCTGATGTCGCCAGACAGTATCCCGATTTTATTCATCAGTTCAACAGTCAGATCAGTCAATGTAATCCTCAGGTCACCCGGCTCTCAGAGGCGCAGCAGAAGGCGGCTGTTGAGATTGTTGTTAAAGATCTGGTTAGTCAGCTTTCTGAGGATTTCTTACAACGGGCAGGGCAATATATTTCAGAACATCGGCCTATGAGTGAACCGGCCCTGACAGCCACCGAAGCACAATGGTTACAGGAACTCCGGTCAGGAGAGTATCACCTGATTCAGAACCTGCTTGATGACCCGTTAAGTCAGGTGTTGACCGCTATTGAGGCTGACAGCCGCTTTTTCCGGGAAATTATGTTAACCACTGAGAAGGGGGAATTACTGGCGATGTCTCGCCCAACCAGTGATTACTGGCAGGGCGATGAAGGTAAAATAACAGAACTGACCGGAAGACAGTTCCGGGTCAGTGTCCTGAAGTTTGATGATTCGGTATCTGAGTTTCTTGCTCATGTCAGTTACCGGCTGCCAACACAACAGGGAAGTGTTGTGCTGATCGTCGGACTACAGATCGAAAAACTGTTGCTCAATACACCAAAGATAAACACACCTTAGACTTTAAAGCGCCCCACATTGGTGTTTAAGCCTTTTGCCATGGTGGAGATATTCTCCGCTACCTTGTTGGTGTCACTGACCACTTCCAGACTTTGCTGGGAGAGGCCGTTGAGGCGGGTGATATTGCGGTTTATTTCGTCTACCACGCTGCTTTGCTCTTCGGTGGCGGTGGCGATCTGATAGATCATATCATTGGTCTGACCGACCGCTTCGTCCACATCCGTTAATGCACTCTGGATACGTTTGGAGCTGTCAACCACGTTGTCCACCTGCGAGGTGCCTGACTCAATCGCGTTGACAGCCTGACTGACGCCTTCCTCAAGCCCGACAATCATGCGCTGAATATCTTCGGTGGATTGCTGTGTGCGACTCGCCAGTGTTCTGACTTCGTCAGCAACAACGGCAAAGCCACGACCCTGTTCACCGGCCCGGGCAGCTTCGATGGCGGCGTTTAGCGCCAGTAAATTGGTCTGCTCGGCGATGCCGCGGATAACATCCAGTACCTGCACGATATTTTTGGACTCATCGGCCAGTTTGGTAATCACGGTGCTGGCATAGCCGATGGACTCAGTAAGCTTATTGATACTGGTTACAGACTCATTCACCACATGGCCCGACTGGGTGGTTTTGTCCTTGGCTTTGCGGGTTTCTGTCAATGCATTCTGAGAATTATTGGCCACCTCATGCACGGCGTGGCTTAGCTCATTTACTGCTGTGGCAATTTGTTCCAGGTTGTCATTCTGCTCTTCCGAGATGCTCTGACTTTGCTCTGATGAGGCGTTGAGTTTTAATACGGTGCTGTCCAGTGACTCGGCGTCACTTTTTATCATGCCAATTAAATCCTGCAGCTTTTGCATCAGGCCATTGAACGTCCTGGCCAGATGCGACAACTCATCCTTACCGGAGCAATCAAGCCGACCGGTCAGATCTCCTTCGCCTTCGCTGATGGTGGCGATCATATTGTTTAATTCATTGACTCTGACAGTGATAAGCTTTGGCCCGAGCCAGATGCTGAGGATACAGGCCGTAATAACCAGCAGTATTGCGGTGATCAGAATGCCGGTCTTCCTTGCCGCAGCATTCTGCGCGTCCTCCGTTACCTGATCTGCCACCTGTTTGACCTTAGCCCCTAACACATCATAGTGATTTCGTAGTCTGTTAAAATCCTGCATTACCTCAGTGCTGTTATAAACTACAGCTTCTGCCGCCTGATTATTATCCGCCATCTCAAACACCCGTCGGGCACTGGCATACCAGGTTTTATAATCGGCATCGAAACGTTGTATCTCAGCTCCGATTTCGGGATAGTCTTTTACCAGTACTCGCACCTGATTTAAGCGATCAATAGCCTGCTGCGCGTTTTCCTCGAAGTCAGCCTTATCCTGTTCAGAGCCACTAAGGTTCTGAGCTTTCTTAGCCACATAATTTTGGGATGCGCTCAGTGCCTGATACAGATCTCTGTCGGCATTCAGTCCTGTATCTATGGCATCGATAAAGGTGGTGGAGAGTCGCTCCATATCTTTCGACATACGGTCGCTGTTAGTGATGCTGAGAAGGCTTATAATGATGGTCAGTGTGCTGATAACCAACAGCGGTATCGAGAACTTACTGCGGATAGTCAGATTATTCAGGGTTATCATTTACTGATCTCCTTGTTGCCAGCAGTTCAGTGGCAGATGGTCAAATACATTGGATACACACTAATAATAGACAATATCGCGTAAATTCAACAATATATGACTTATCTGGAGTGTCAGTCTCTTTCCAGAAATCCAATGACTTCTGCGCTGTGGTGACTTATCAGGCTGAAAAGTCAGAAACCGGGGACGATGCGGTCTCAGCCGGGATCTTCTATGGGGATAACACACTTAAGTCAGGTCCTTTGTTTGCGGCATTGGCTCAGGATTTTGATGTTAAGGGCTATGACGTAACCCGTGCCAGTCTGCAGTATCGATTGGGTGATGGGAAACTGGGGGTAATGTTGCAGCGACAAGAGCCAGCTATTGGGGGAGAATCCCGAAGCGGCGGCTTTGTCAGTTACAGTCACAGGGTCGGTAAGTTTGATATCCGCAGTCAGTTTCAGACTATGGAAGATGATCGAACAGTGGATATTGGTCTGGATTATCATCTGGGCAGCAACACCAAGATTTACGCCTGGTTGGCCAGTATTGACGAAGATGAGGTTCCGGATCGCCGCTACCTTGCATTGGGTGTGGAACATAAACTGGCGGTGAATTTCTGAACCCGGAATCAGTGTTAGTCGGTCCGGACAGCAGCATCGCATAGTTTTGTGACTGTTCGGTCTTGTATTTTTTTGCTAAATTAGCCTCTCTTTTTCAGCTTTCAGTCACAAGCCACTCTTTTATGCTCCTGACCCGGAGGAATTATGTTTTGTCCCTTTTGCTCTGAACAGGAAACCAAGGTTATAGATTCGCGGCTGGTGGCTGACGGGCACCAGATACGCCGGCGGCGCGAATGTCTCAAATGCCACGAGCGTTTTACCACTTTTGAAGCGGCGGAGCTGGTGATGCCAAAAGTGGTCAAGCGTGACGGTTCCCGCGAGCCTTTCAATGAAGAGAAACTCAGGGCCGGTTTGCAGCGGGCACTGGAGAAACGCCCCATCAGTACTGAGCAGGTGGAAAAAAGCATTAACAGGATCAAGTCGGAGCTGCGCGCCACCGGCGAGCGGGAGCTGGGCAGCCAGTTTATCGGTAATGTGATTATGGACGCCCTTAAAGAGCTGGATAAAGTGGCCTATGTGCGCTTTGCTTCCGTTTACCGCTCTTTTGAAGATATCCGCGAATTTGGCGAGGAGATTGCCCGCTTAGGTGATCTCAATGGTCACAACGAGGCAAAAGATCCGAAAGGTTCTGACAGCAATGGCTGAATATTCCCGTCTGGATCATCAGATGATGGCGCTGGCGTTAAAACTTGCCAGGGCCGGGCGTTATACGGTTTCTCCTAACCCTATGGTGGGCTGTGTGATTGCCGATCATCAGGGTCAGGTGTTGGGCACGGGCTGGCATCAACGTGCCGGTGAGCCCCATGCGGAGGTCTATGCACTGCGTGAGGCAGGTAGCAAGGCCAGAGGCGCTATTGCTTATGTGACGCTGGAGCCCTGCAGCCACTTTGGGCGCACACCGCCCTGTGCGCAAGCGCTGATAGATGCGGGTGTGAGTAAAGTCATCGCGGCAATTCAGGATCCGAACCCTCAGGTGTCGGGTAAGGGGCTGGCGATGTTGCAACGTGCCGGTATTGAAACCAGAGTGGGGTTGATGCGAGAGCAGGCTAAAACCCTGAACCGGGGGTTTTTCAGCCGTATTGTGCATCATCGGCCCTTTGTAACTCTTAAACTGGCAGCCAGTCTGGATGGTAAAACAGCCATGGCCAACGGCCATAGCCAGTGGATCACCGGTGAGGCGGCAAGACTGGATGTGCAGCATCACCGGGCAAAAAGCTGCGCCCTGCTGACCGGCTCCGGAACCGTGCTGATTGATGATCCCAGTCTGAATATGCGTTTAACTGCCACGGAGCTTGGTATTAACACCACCCCCCGTCAGCCTTTACGAGTAATAGTCGACAGTAAAAATCAGTTAACACCCCGGCATCGCTTGTTTTCACTGCCCGGTGAGATTTTACTTGCCAATAAGCGCGCCAGTCCCCATATATATCCCCGCAGCGTGTATCAGTGGCAATGCCATGATAAAGGACCAAGAGTTGCTCTGCCCGCGCTGATGGCGCATCTGGCACAGCGCGGTATCAGCAATCTTTGGGTGGAAGCCGGTGCTGCGCTGGCCGGCGCATTGCTGGAACATAAACTGGTGGATGAACTGGTGCTGTATCAGGCGCCCAAGCTGATGGGCGATAAAGCCAAAGGCATGGCACTGATGCCCAGTCTCAGCCATATGGATCAGGCCACCAACTTAAGCTGGCAGGATGTCAGGATGGTGGGTGAGGATATTAAACTCACAGCCAGGGTCTGTTATCAGGATCCGGGGAAATGACAACAGAGGTGATCGGTGTTTACAGGTATTATTGAAGCAGTTGGTAAAATTCAGGCGATTACACCCGTCGGCGGCGATGTGCGCCTGACCCTGAGTACCGGCAAACTGGATATGGGCGATGTGGCCCTGGGTGACAGTATTGCCACCAATGGCGTGTGTCTGACAGTGGTGGAATATTCCGACAGTCAGTTTGTGGCGGATCTCTCTACAGAAACCCTGCGCCGCTCCACTTTTGCCGATGCGTCAGTGGGGCAGGTGGTGAATCTGGAAAAAGCCATGCTCGCGTCGACCCGTTTTGGTGGTCATATTGTCAGCGGCCACGTGGATGGCATTGGTGAGGTGCAATCGGTAAGCGAAAAGGGCCGGGCCTGGGAGGTCTGGGTCAAGGCGCCCGATGCGCTGGCAAAATATATGGCCGAGAAAGGTTCGATAACCGTAGATGGTGTCAGCCTCACTATCAATCAGATAGATGGCGCCAGATTTATGCTGACGCTGGTGCCCCATACCATGCAGGAAACCAATATCGGTACTTATCGCCAGGGCACAAAGGTGAATCTGGAAGTGGATGTGATTGCCCGTTACCTTGAGCGTCTGATGCTCGGTGACAAGGCTGCTCATTCAGGTAAAGAGATCGATATGGCCTTTCTGGCAGAGCATGGCTATCTGAAATAACCAAACTAATAACAACAATAATCGACGTCTTTGAGTCCAAAGTGGACCCGGGACAACCCCCTACAAAATTGAGTGGAAACTATGCCGATAAACAGTACACAGGAGATCATCGAAGACATTCGCCAGGGAAAAATGGTGATCCTGATGGACGATGAAGACAGAGAAAATGAAGGGGATCTGATTATGGCGGCAGAGCACGTCACCCCTGAAGCGATTAATTTTATGGTCACCCATGCCCGTGGTCTGGTGTGCCTGCCTATGACAGAAGAGCGCTGCCAGCGCCTGAATCTGCCGCTGATGGTGGACAATAACCGCGCCCAGTTTTCGACTAACTTTACGCTTTCTATAGAAGCGGCAAAAGGTGTCACCACGGGTATCTCTGCTGCAGACAGGGCCACCACCATTAAAGCGGCCGTGGCCAGAGATGCCAAAGCTACAGATATTGTTCAGCCCGGTCATATCTTCCCGCTGATCGCCAAGCCGGGTGGCGTACTCAACCGCGCCGGGCATACCGAGGCCGGGGTGGATCTGGCACGACTCGGCGGCGCCGAGCCGGCCGCTGTGATTGTGGAGATCCTCAATGAAGATGGCACTATGGCCCGTCGCCCGGAACTGGAGCAATTTGCAGAGCGCCACAATATCAAAATTGGCACCATCGCCGATCTGATTGAATACCGGAACCTGAACGAAACCACTATCGAAAAGGTGGCACAGTGTCGTCTGCCCACAGAATTTGGCGAATTTGACCTGATTACCTTCAGGGATGAAATTGACGATGAAGTGCATTTTGCCCTGCGTAAAGGCGAAGTGCAGCCCGACAAAGCCACTCTGGTCAGAGTACATCTGCACGATACCTTTGGTGATCTGCTTACCTCGCAGCGGGCACTGGATCGCAGTATGGGGCTGCATCAGGCCATGCAGCGTATTGCCGATGAAGGCGGGGTGCTGTTGATTCTGGGTAAACGGGAGTCGAACGAAGATCTGATCGCCAAAGTCAGACAGTTTGAGGCGGAAGATAATGGTCAGCAACCCCCGGCAGAGGGCTGGAAGGGCACCTCAAGAACCGTTGGGGTGGGCTGTCAGATTTTGTCCTCATTAGGGGTCAGTAAGATGCGCCTGTTAAGCAAACCGAAGAAATACCACGCCCTGTCCGGTTTTGGTCTGGAAGTGGTGGAGTATGTCAGCTGAATCAGTGCGATTGTTAACCACGAACAACACAAAAAGCAGTTTCACCACAGAGATATTAACGGTGTAATTCCCTATACCTCACTGCGATCTTTGCGACTCTGCGTGATCTTTAGAATTTTCTAGTGATCTCGCTGAGACGAAAGGACGCAAAGATATAAAGACCTTCTATACCTCTGTGTGCTCTTTGCGGTGAATTTAGCCTTTGGCAAAGGTCACTGGATGCCCGACAACGGCGCTCGGGCATGACAGATTGTCGTTCCCGTATGTAGTTGACGGGAACCCAGCGCCCTTTTATTCAGAATTTCATTCATCATTCAGCGCAGGTCAGATCTTACGGATATTATTATGGCGTTTTTGGCGGCTGTGCTATCATACGCGGCTATTTAGCGCCGATTTTTATAGCAGGAATTTAGCATGAAAGTGATCGAAGGTAACGTGCGGGCCACGGGCAAGAAGTTTGCTCTGGTGGTATCCAGGTTTAACAGTTTTGTGGTCGAGAGCCTGGTGGACGGCGCACTGGATGTGCTTGAGCGGGTTGGCGAAGTCAACGAGCAGGACATCACCCTGGTGCGCGTTCCCGGTGCCTATGAGCTGCCTGTGGTAGCAAAAAGGCTGGCCGAGCAGGGCTCTTTCGATGCGATTATTGCTCTTGGCGCAGTGATCCGCGGCGGTACGCCCCACTTCGATTTCGTTGCCGGTGAATGTAACAAAGGGCTGGCCCAGGTATCGCTGGAATTTGGTTTGCCGCTGGCCTTTGGTGTGATCACCACCGACAGCATAGAGCAGGCCATTGAACGTTCAGGTACCAAGGCCGGTAATAAAGGCGCTGAGGCGGCAATGAGTGCCCTGGAAATGGTCAATGTACTTGATCAGATCAAAGGAGCCTAATCTGTGAAGCCATCCGCTCGTCACAAGGCCAGAGAGCTGGCAGTTCAGGGAGTCTATTCCTGGCAGATGACAAAGAATCCGGCACAGCAGATTGAATTGCACCTGGCCACCACCTCGGATATGACTAAGGTGGATATGGCTTATTTTCAGGAGTTGCTGCGTGCCGTGGTCAATGACTACGACACCCTGGATACCCGTATCCGCCCTTACCTTGGCCGTTTACCGGAAGAACTGGATCCGGTTGAAAAAGCCGTTCTCAGACTAGCGACTTACGAACTGCTGGAACGTCCCGATGTGCCGGCCAAAGTAGTGATTAACGAAGCCATTGAACTTGCCAAGTCTTTCGGTGCCGAAGAAAGTCATAAATTCGTCAACGGTGTGCTGGATAAAGCCATTCGCACATTGCGTAAACACGAAAAAATTTAGTGCCCGTTTATAAACGGTCTTTTGGCCCGCGCTCTGTGTGGGGAGTACGCATGCATGACTTATACAGCTTGCCTTCCTGCCTTGGTTGCAGGACAAACTCCCCGTTTCTGAGCAGGGCATCTTTAGTTTCCGGACAGATACTGACATTGTGAAAGAATTTGATCTTATTGAGGCCTTTTTCAAGGAAAAGGGCCATCAGCGTCGTGATGTACAAATCGGCATTGGTGATGATGCTGCCGTGTTGTCTGTACCCGCTGGTCAGTCATTGGTGGTCACAACGGATACGCTGATAGATGGGGTGCATTTTCCTCATAATACACCCGGGCGAGCGGTTGCCAGCAAAGCGGTGGCAGTGAATTTAAGCGATCTCGCAGCCATGGGTGCCGAGCCGGCCTGGCTGAGTCTGTCGCTGTCGATTCCTCAGGTGGATGAGAACTGGCTGAATGGTTTTTCCTTAGGTTTGCAGGAACTGACGGATTATTATTCGGTACAGCTTATCGGGGGCGATACGGTCAGGGGGCCATTGAGTATTACTGTCACTGCCCAGGGGTTTGTGCCACAAAATCAGGCGTTGACCCGCAGCGGTGCCAAACCTGGCGACTGGATCTATGTGACCGGTACCCTGGGGGATGCCGGTCTGGGGCTGGATATGATGCAGGGTCGCATGGATGTGGCAGCCCGGCACAAGAATTACCTCAGCAACCGGCTTAACTGCCCGACACCCAGAGTGCTGGCGGGGACCATGCTGCGTCGTATCGCCACCTCCTGTATCGACATTTCTGACGGCCTGATCCAGGATCTGCGCCATATCCTTAAAGCCTCTGATGTCAGCGCTATTATACAGGTGGATAAGTTACCCTTTTCCCAGGCGATGCAGGACGCGGTCGTCAATGAACAGGCGATTCGTTATGCCCTGACCTCGGGTGATGACTACGAGCTGTTGTTTACCGTACCGGAAGAGCAAAAAAGCAATTTGCAGCATGCGTTGTCTACTACCAGCGAACCCGTGACCTGCATCGGTCAGATTACCGGTGGCCAGGATAAACTCGAGCTGCGCCGGGGTAAGGAAAAAGTCAGTTATGAAATGCTGGGCTACCAGCATTTCGGTGACTGAGCAGGCAGAGTAACTGATGAATCAGGATCCCTTACAAAACCTGCGCCTCAGTCATCCGGCCCATTTTCTGGCCTTAGGCTTTGGTTCGGGGCTCTCACCGGTGGCACCCGGCACTATGGGTACACTGGCGACATTGCCGCTGGTCTGGCTGCTGGCCCTTAGCGGGCAAACCAGTTATCTGCTGGTGGCCGTATTGGCCTGTATTGGCGGGGTTTGGATCTGTGGCCGCACCGCCCGGGATATGGGAGTGCATGATCATGGCGCCATTGTCTGGGACGAAGTCGCCGGTATGCTGCTGACTATGATCGCGGTACCGGTAACCTGGCTGACTTTATTGGTTGGCTTTGTGCTGTTCCGGGTGCTGGACATTATTAAGCCATGGCCAATCAGTTATCTGGATAAACATGTCCACGGCGGCGCCGGGATCATGGCCGATGATATTCTTGCCGGCGTGATGGCCTGCGCGCTGATGCATCTGTTTATTTATCTTGGCTGGTTGCCAGCGCTTTAACCCTTTGCCAGAGATTTTCATGGGCGGCCATCTCAAGGCCAGCCTGTTGCCCCTGTAGTACCAGATAGCCGTTGATATAATCAATCTCCGTCGCTCTGTTGTGAGCAATATCCTGATGCATGGATGAATAATTATCGGCAGTACTGTTGATGACGCTTTCAACAACTGCGTCGATGTTCTGCCAGCCGGATAGGTTTTTTCGTTGCATCAGAGCCGCTGTTTCTGCGCAGAGTTGGCGGATCTGCTGCTGATATTCAGGCTGTGCCAGTTCGCCATTTTTAATATTATTCAGGGCCGTAAGAGGGTTAATTACCGCATTGATGGCGAGTTTTTGCCACAGTGCCGGTTGCAGATCCTGATGCCAGAGACAGGGGGTCAGCAGAGCCTTTAGCTGTCTCTCTGTCGCCTGAGCGCTGTGGCTTGCTGGCCGGAAAACCCAGCCAAGCTCGGTGGTACCGGTACCGGTCTCTAGGACCTGGGTCGCTTTTTTATAGGCCGCTTTTTTACTGATACCGGCGATCAGGGGGCTGTCAGGCAACAGTTTCTGCACCTGTTCCATCACGCCCATGCCATTGTTCAGCAGCACCAGCGTTTGCTTTGTCAGAAAAGGTCTCAACTGCTTTACTGCCGGTATAATCTGAAAAGCCTTGAGCGGCAGTAACAACAGTTCATCACGCTGGAGTTGCGCAGGACTCACCGGCTCAGGGCTAAACTCTAGCAGGCGACCATCCAGTCGAATTAGCCTCACGGGCTGACAAACACTGCCCCTTGGCAGTACCGCATAATCCATTTTTTGTTGCTGACAGATCCCTGCCAGCAGACTGCCAATGGCTCCCTGACCGATAATCACCGTTTTCATGATTTATGGCTATGGCGTAGTCTCGCCAGCAAAGCAGGAGAGAGGATCAATACTGCCCCGATGGCGATGCCGGTAAGATTGGCCTGCAAATCTTCCCAGCTACTGTGGCGATAAGGGATCCAATACTGGGATAGCTCAGTCAGCACCGCAATCAGCAATACCACACACAGCAGCCAGGCAATATTCAGGCGCAGGCTGAGTCGTCCCAACAGGGTCACACAGGCAAAGAACACAATGTGGTATTGCTTATCCAGGCTCATATCTACAAACACATAGGCAGGGGGGATCCACAGCATCACACAGAAAAACACCAGCGTTGCGATGGTAGCGTAGAATAGCCAGGGTCTTTTAATCAGTTTTTTCAGCATAATGGCTCACTACTGCTGCTATTCCCGGTTACCTTGATGTAAAACTGGCCAGGGCATCGTCCAGGGCGGCGTATAGTCACTGATGGCCTGCATACAATCCTGCGTCAAAAAGTGCTCCCCTTCTGATGGTGGCTGAATAAATTCATGTATCTTACCCGCGCTCTGAAAACGCAGCGCGAAGGCGTGCAGATAGGTTCTGTCTGCCTGATTACCTTTATACAGCCTGTCACCCAATATCGGACTGCCGAGGCTTTTCAGCATCACCCGGATCTGATGGGTTTTGCCGCTGTAGGGTTTAAGCAGTATCAGCCGTTTGGCAACCCCGGCGCTGCAACTGAAAAACTGGGTGATGGCCGGATCCTGACGGGTTTTGCTCAGCATCCAGGCGCCGCCTCTGGCTTTTTTCATATCGCCGATCACAGTGCCCTGCTTTTTTATCGGTTTGCTGTCTGTCATCGCCAGATAGTATTTCTCAATCTGTCGTTGTGCAAACTGTTGTGATAACTCACGGGCGCTGTCTTTGTGTTTTGCCAGCAACAGCAAACCTGAGGTGATCTTGTCCAGCCGATGCACAGGGTAGAGTTGTTCTGTGTCACACTGGCGGTTCAGCAGTGTGACGATACCATGCTCCTGACCTTCCTGATGCATGCCCAGCCCCGGGGGCTTATCAACCAGCAGCAGGTTCTCGTCTTCATACACCAGAGGAATCTGTTGAGGGTACCGGGTGGAAATTTGCAGAGGTGGATGTTCGGTTTTCAAAGGCCTGTTCGCTGCGTAGCACTTCAGACATAAATTGTTAGGGAAAAAGTGCTGACATACAACAAAAGGAAGCAAGTTTCTGGTATAAACAGCACTGATTATTTGAACCCGGATATCTCAAGGAACCTGATAAATGCCGTTTAAGCCGTTATTGTTACTATCATGCCTGTTTACACTGGTGGCCTGTGTGCAGTCGCCTCTGCCTGCGACATCACCCATTCTGCCCGAAGGTGTGACACTGATTGAACAGCATACCCCACAGGAGGGTGAAACCGGCATCGCCTATAAAAAATACCAGTTGGATAACGGCCTGACGGTAGTGTTACACGCTGATGATTCAGATCCACTGGTGCATGTGGATGTCACTTACTATGTGGGCTCGGCCCGTGAAGAATTAGGTAAATCCGGTTTTGCGCATTTTTTTGAGCATATGATGTTTCAGGGCTCTGAGAATGTGGAAGATGAGCAGCATTTTAAAATGATCACCGAAGCCGGTGGTAACCTCAATGGCACCACCAATTCTGACCGGACTAATTACTATCAGACCGTACCGGCCAATCAACTGGAAAAAGTCTTGTGGCTTGAAGCCGACAGAATGGGCTTTTTGCTGCCCGCGGTGACTCAGCAAAAGTTTGAAGTGCAGCGCGAAACCGTGAAAAATGAACGGGCTCAGCGGGTCGATAATCAGCCCTATGGCCTGCGTAGTGAAAAAACCGCCGAGGCCTTGTATCCGGCGGGGCACCCCTATTCCTGGCCGGTTATCGGTTATACCGAAGATCTGGACAGGGTGGGCGTGGATGATTTAAAAGCCTTTTTTGATCGCTGGTATGGGCCGAACAATGCGGTGCTGACCATTGGCGGCGATATTGATGAGGCCCGCACCCTGATCTGGGTGGAAAAGTACTTTGGCAGCATTCCCCGTGGACCCCAGGTTGACAAGATGGACAAGCAGCCGGTTAGCCTGGCTGAAGATCGTTACCTGACCATCGAAGATAATGTGCATCTTCCGCTGTTGCAGGTCACTCTGCCTACGGTACATGTGCGCCATGAAGATGAAGCGCCGCTTGATGTGTTATCGGATATCCTCGGTGGCGGTAAAAACTCCTTGTTTTACAAGAATCTGGTTAAAGACGGCTATGCCGTTAATGCCGTGGTAGGACACCCCTGTCAGGAGCTTGCCTGTGAGTTTCAGCTGATTGCCCTGGCGCACCCCCAGCGTACGGCCAACCTGAGTGAGCTTAAACAACGTATCGATGCCACGTTAGCAGAATTTGAACAGCGTGGGGTACAACCCGATGACCTGACCCGGGTAAAGGCCTCCATTCTCTCCTCTACGATATTTGGCCTGCAGAGTGTGTCAGGCAAAGTCTCTACGCTGGCCATCAATGAAACCTTCGAAGGTAAACCGGATCTGGTGCAGTATGATTTAGCCCGGTATCGGGCTGTTACTGCCAATGATGTGATGCGGGTTTATGAGCGTTATATCAAAGACAAAGCCGCTGTAGTGCTGAGTATTGTGCCTCAGGGACAGACTGCACTGGCCGCTGCAGAACATAATTTTTCCATTACCCGCCCTGACGTGAGTGTAGAGAGTCAACAGGCGCCAGAATGGCAACCACCGCAGGATGACTTTGATCGAAGCAAAGAGCCGGAAGCGGGCCCTGCGCCATTGATCAGCTTGCCCGAATACTGGCAGAGCAAGTTTGAAAACGGCATGGTGCTGGTGGGTCACAGTAATGATGAGACACCTACGGTGACACTGAATTTGTCACTGGAAGGTGGCCCTTTGCTGGATCCCCTGGATAAGGCCGGTCTGGCCAGTATCACGGCGATGATGATGAATGAGTCCACGCACAAATACAGCACTGAGGAAATTGCCAATGAGCTGGCCAAGCTGGGCAGCGCCATCAGTTTCAGTGCCAGTGGCCGCTATACCCAAATTACGTTGTCCAGCCTGACTGAAAATCTTGACCAGACGTTGGAATTATTGAAAGAGAAGTTGTTTAACCCGGCCTTTCTGGAACAGGATTTCGAGCGCATCAGACAGCAATTGTTGCAGTCTTTGCAGCAACAGGTGAAACGTCCGGAAGCGCTGGCATCCAGAGCGGTGCGTCAGCTTCTGATGGGCTCTGACAACCGATTGGGGTTGCCTGACAGCGGCACGCTGGCCAGTATTCAGGCTCTTAAGCTGGAGGATATTAAAGCCTTTTATCAGCAGTACTACTCTCCGGCTATCAGCAAACTGGTGCTGGTGGGAGATATTGGGCAGGCTGACGCCCTGCAGGCGCTGGATTTCCTCAGGCAGTGGCAGGGGCAGGACTACCAGCTGCCACAGGTGGCGGATTTTGCTATAGAGGCTCAGCCTCGTTTATACCTGGTGGACCATCCCGGTTCGGCGCAGTCGGTGATCCGCATTGTCAAACCGGATCTGCCATACGATGCTACCGGCGAGCAATTTCGCTCTAAGCTGATGAATTTCCCACTCGGTGGCATGTTTAACAGCCGTATTAATCTCAACTTACGGGAAGACAAAGGCTATACCTACGGAGCATCGAGCCGGTTTGTGGGAGGCAAAACGCTGGGCTGGTTTCAGGCCGGGGCCAGTGTCAAACTGGAAAATACCGGCGATGCCTTGCGCGAATTTCTGACAGAAATCGATACCTATCAGCAGCATGGTTTGACCGCAGAGGAGCTGAGTAGCCTGCGCCTGGCCTATTTGCAGGGAGAAGCGCTGGATTATGAGACGCCGGCACAAAAGGCGCGTTTCTTACGTCATTTGCTGACCTTTGATCTGCCCGCCGATTACGTACGTGAACAGCAGCAGATAATTCGCACTATCGGGCTGGCGGAATTAAACCAGCTCAGTCGGGAAAAATTAAAAGCAGAGCAGATGCAGATCATTGTAGTGGGTGATAAGGCGCAGATACTTGAGCAACTTGCAGGGACAGACAGAGAAATAGTGGAGCTGACCCTGTCGTTATAGATTAGCGGGGCGTTTGTTACGGCAGGCTTGCTTTGCATCGCTTGAATTTAAGATTATGCTCCCCACTATTGGGGAATGCATTTAAACCGGGATCGATTTTGCAGCAAACAACCAACACCTATTCTGAGCGTCTTGCCGTTCTGGCCAAGCCCGAGGTGGCGAACAGTCTTAAAGGCATTCTCCATGGCATAGAGCGCGAAGCGCTGAGGATCAACGCCGATGGCAGTCTGGCGCAAACGCCACACCCACGGGCTCTGGGGTCGGCTTTATGTCACGAGCATATTACGACAGACTTTTCAGAAGCCTTGCTGGAATTTATTACCCAGCCCCATGAAGATCCCCGCCAGGCTCTGGCCCAGCTAAGAGATATTCACAAATTTGTATATGAAAATATCGGTGACGAGCGCCTGTGGCCTCTGAGCATGCCCTGTTATATCGATTCTGAAGACAGTATCCCGATTGCCAATTTCGGCAGCTCCAATGTGGGTAAGATGAAGTCTCTGTATCGTATTGGTCTGAAAAACCGCTACGGCAGCATGATGCAGGCCATTGCCGGGGTGCATTTTAACTTTTCTCTGCCGCAGGCGTTCTGGGATGCCTGGTCGGTGGCCTCAGGAGAAGGCAAGGCGACACAGGATAAGGTCTCTGAGGCCTATTTTGCCCTGATCCGCAATTATCGCCGTTTTTGCTGGCTGATTCCTTATCTGTATGGCGCCTCTCCGGCATTGTGTGGCTCTTTTATTAAGAATGCCAATGCCAAAATGAACATGCAGAAAATGGGTAATGGTACCTATTACCTGCCTTATGCCACGTCACTGCGTATGAGCGATTTGGGCTATACCAACAAAGCTCAGTCTGGCCTGAATATCTGCTATAACCGCCTGGACAAATATATCAGTTCATTGCGAGAGGCGATTCAGACACCCTCAAACGATTTTGCCCGCTATGCAGGTAAAAAAGACGGTCAGTATCAGCAACTCAATGCTAATGTGCTGCAGATAGAAAATGAGCTGTACTCACCCATTCGCCCCAAGCAGCCTACCCGCAAACTGGAAAAGCCGACCGATGCGCTGGCCAGCCGCGGGGTCAGCTATATTGAAGTCAGGGCGCTGGATGTGAACCCCTTCAGCGAAGTGGGGATTTGCCTGAACCAGTTTTATTTTCTTGATGTACTGATGATCTATTGTGCCATTTGCCCCAGCGATGATTTGTCACCACAAGCCTTTGCCGAGACCGATGCTAATCTCACTGCAGTGGTCAAAGAGGGACGTAAGCCGGGGCTGGAATTAAGCCGTAATGGCGAGAAAGTATCGATGCAGGACTGGGGCCTGCAGCTTTTTGAGGATTTGATGCCTATCGCGGCAATACTGGATAAGGTGCATGACACAGATGTGTATAGTAAAGCGGTCAGCGCCGAGCAGGAAAAACTGACTAATCCTGATTTAACACCCTCAGCGCGGATACTGGATCACCTGATTAACTCAGGGCAGGATAATGGTGAGTACGCGCTGGAGATGGCTGTACAATACAAAAAGCGACTGGCCCAGCATAAATACAGCTTCCACTCTGAGGCAGAACTGCAGCAAATGGCCAGTGACTCACTGGTGCAACAGGCGGAAGATGAAGCGGCAGATAATCAGAGTTTTGATGAATTTTTACAGGGGTATTTTGCCTATAACGCGAAAAGCTGCGCCTGAGTTATGTATCCGGCGCAGCAGTGAAACCGGTATTACAGGCAAAAAAATGCCTGGCAATTGCCAGGCATTAAAGGTTATCAGGGACACACATAACCAAACACACATTACTTATGAGTGGGTTAACGGGGAATAGTTCAGCGTGTTGTTAAAAAAAATTCTGCCGGGTTTTTTTGTCGCTATCTTTGCGCTGTCTGGCTGTGCCAGCAGCCCGCCCAAAGACAGTAGTAATATCTGTGAAATCTTCTTCGAGAAGCGTGACTGGTATGATGCCGCCACCGATATGAATGAGAAATGGGGGGTGCCCATTCATGTACCCATGGCGATGATGTACCAGGAAAGTTCGTTTCAACATGATGCGCTACCGCCAAGAGATTACATTTTATTTGGTTTAATTCCCTGGGGACGGGTAAGCTCAGCCTATGGTTATTCTCAGGCCAAGACCATTACCTGGAAAGATTATGTCAGGGAAACCGGCAACAGCTGGTCTTCACGTACCAATTTTGATGATGCCATGGATTTTATGGGCTGGTTTATCAGTAAATCCCATCAGATTAATGGTGTTTCCAAGTGGGATGCCTATGCCCAGTATCTGAATTATCACGAAGGCTGGGGCGGCTATCAGCGTAAAAGTTATAACCGCAAACCTTGGCTGAAGAAAGTTGCCGGTACGGTCAAAGAACGTTCTTACCGCTATGCCACCCAGCTTAAAACCTGCAAAGAAGATCTCGACCGCAGCTGGCTCTGGCGGTTGTTTTTTGGGTAGTTTGACCACCAACACTCTATTGTTACAAAAAGCTGTTATTCACCACAGAGGCACAGAGAACACAGAGACGTAGAGGGGGATAAAGCCGTTAATACCTCCGCGCCTTTGCGGCTTGGCGAGAGAAAAACAGACCACGAACCACACTAAAGGCACGAACAAAAAGATGTTTTCACTGCTGAGTCGCGGTGAACATGGAGAAGTAAAGGGGATTGAACCGTTGATACCTCTGTGTTCTCTGTGCCTCCGTGGTTTTCTTTATCACCAACCACACGAAAAATTTTCAGTCGTAGCCTGGATAAAGCGAAGCGGAATCCGGGAATCAGTCAGAGCCATCCCGCAATCCGCTTCGCTCCTTGCAGGCTACCTCGGTTGAGAGGTTAAATGAGTAATCCTTTCTTCCTCTGCGTACTCTGCGACTCCGCGGTGAATTTATCATCATCAAAGGCCACTGGATGCCCGATAACGGCATTCGGGCATGACTGACGGTCGTTTCTGTGTATTTGACTGAACCATCTACTTACGCAAGGCTTTAAGTTTATACAGCGCCTCCAGGGCTTGTCTGGGGCTGAGTTCATCGGGGTTAAGCTGATCCACAGCGATAGCCAGCGGATCTTCCATTTGCGCAAAATTAAGCTGGGCCGGCGCGGCCACTTCTGAGGCCACCACCTCTTTGCGGTTATTCAGCTGTTCCAGCTCCTGCAGTTTGACCCGGGCAGCCTGGATCACCGCTTTGGGTACCCCGGCCAGTTGCGCCACCTGCAAACCATAACTGCGATCGGCAGCTCCTTCCTGCACCGCATGCATAAAGCTGATGCCTTCATCGTATTCCACCGCATCCAGATGCACATTGGTCAGTTTTTCAAGCTGTGATGCCAGTTGGGTCAGCTCAAAATAATGGGTGGCAAACAGTGTAAAGGCGCTGATGCGCTCGGCCAGATAACAGGCGGTGGCCCATGCCAGCGATAAGCCATCATAGGTACTGGTGCCGCGGCCAATCTCATCCATCAAGACCAGACTATTGGCGGTGGCGTTGTTAAGAATATTGGCGGTTTCGGTCATCTCCACCATAAAAGTGGAGCGGCCGGAGGCCAGATCATCGGAGGCGCCGATACGGGTGAAGATCCTGTCGATAGGCCCGATGCAGGCGTTTTCCGCAGGCACATAACTGCCGATACAGGCCATCAGCACAATCAGTGCACTCTGGCGCATATAGGTGGATTTACCGCCCATATTCGGCCCGGTAATAATCAGCATGCGTCGCTCCTCGCTCATGGCCAGCGGGTTGGCAATAAAGGGCTCATTCATGACCTGTTCCACCACCGGGTGGCGACCACGGTCATAACTCAGGCCGCTGTCTGAGCTGAATTCGGGGCGATGGTAATCCAGAGTGGCGGCGCGCTCGGCCAGATTTGCCAGAACGTCGAGTTCTGCCAGCGCCGCGCCGGCTCGCTGTAGCACGGATAAATGGGGCAGCAGCAGATCAAATAACTCTTCATACAGGCGTTTTTCCAGCGCCAGCGCCCGACTCTGGCTGGTGAGCACCTTATCTTCATATTCCTTTAACTCGGGAATAATATAACGCTCATTGTTTTTCAGCGTCTGGCGGCGTACATATTCAGGCGGCACCTGTTCGGCATAACCGCGACTGATTTCAATATAATAGCCATGTACCCGGTTAAAGCCGACTTTCAGGGTTGGAATTTCGGTGCGGGCCTTTTCCCGTGCTTCCAGCTCGGCCAGATAATCGGTGGCACCTTTTGACAGGGCCCGAAGCTCATCCAGCTCGGCGTTATAGCCCGGCGCAATCACTCCGCCGTCACGGATCAGTACCGGCGGATTATCGACAATGGCCTGTTGTAACAACTCAAGCAGTTGCGGCATCGGCGGCATTGCTGTGGCCAGTTTATGCAGCGGCTGACAATCCAGTGTCCGGATAAAATCCTGCAACAAGGGTAGCTGGGCAAAGGCCTGGCGAAGACGGGCAAAATCTCTCGGTCTGGCGCTACGCAGGGCTAAACGCCCGAGCACCCGCTCAATATCGCCGACCTGCTTCAGGTAACTGCGCAGTTCTTCGAGGTCGGCGTCGATCAGACTGCCAATCATTTCCTGGCGCTGTTGTAAAATGGCGGTATCGGTCAATGGCCTGTGCAGCCAGCGCTGTAACAAGCGGCTGCCCATGGCAGTGCTGGTTTTATCCAGCACCGCAAATAAGGTGTTGTCGGTGCCGCCACCAAGGTTACGGGTCAGTTCCAGATTACGGCGGGTGGCCGCATCCATCTGCACAGTGTCACTGTTGGTTTCAAGGTTGATGGCACGAATATGGGGCAGGGAGGCGCGCTGGGTATCTTTAACATACTGCAATACGCAACCGGCAGCACATAGCCCCACTGTGGCGTCGACAACACCAAACCCATTTAGCTCTTTAGTGCCAAACTGCTGATTGAGCTGGGTGATGGCAGTTTGCAGATCAAACTCCCAGGCGGGCCTTCTGCGCAGACCCTTCTGGCTTTCAATCAGATTAGCCGCAGTAAAGTCCTCCGGGTAGAGCAGTTCGGCTGGCTGAGTGCGTTGTAACTCCGCCTGTAGCGCCTGTTCATCGGCCAGTTCGCATAAGCTGAAGCGGCCACTGGCCAGTTCTAAGGTGGCATAACCGAAAACAACCTGGCCATTGGCGTTCTTACTCTGACACACAGCAGAGAGCAGGTTATCGCGTTTTTCTTCCAGCAGCGCTTCATCGGTGACCGTGCCCGGTGTGACAATACGGGCGACCTTGCGCTCGACGGGCCCTTTGCTGGTGGCCGGATCGCCAATTTGTTCACAAATGGCCACCGACTGGCCCATTTTTACCAGCCGCGCCAGATAACCTTCTACGGCGTGGTAGGGCACACCGGCCATGGGAATGGGATCGCCGCCCGATTTGCCTCTGGCCGTCAGCGAGATATCTAACAGCTCGGCGGCCCGTTTGGCGTCATCGTAAAACAACTCATAAAAATCACCCATTCGGTAAAACAACAGAATGTTCGGGTGCTCAGCCTTGATGCGTAAATACTGTTGCATCATGGGGGTATGCTGCGAGATAGTTTGCTCGTTAAAGAGTCCGGCTTGCGTGACAAAATTATCAGAAGGCATAATGACGCTATTCTAATTGTTATAAGGAATGAAAAACATTGAATGAAACAACCCTGCAACTGGCCAGCGACCTCGGCCAGGCACTCAAAGAGAAAGGCTGGAGGCTGACCTGTGCAGAGTCCTGCACTGGTGGTGGCATAGGATACGCGATCACAAGCGTGTCTGGAAGTTCTGGCTGGTTCGAGCGTGGATTTATTACCTATTCCGATGAGGCCAAACAGGAACTGCTCGGCGTTGAAAAAAGCATGCTGATCGTGGAAGGGGCGGTATCAGCAACCGTCGCTGAACAGATGGCCACGGGGGCGCTGAAGGCCGCCGGGGCGGATTTGGCCATTGCCGTAAGTGGTATTGCCGGTCCCGATGGCGGCAGCCCGGAAAAACCTGTCGGCACGGTCTGGTTTGGTTTTGCCACCAGGGACAAAGCGATAAGTAAACATCAGCGCTTTGTGGGAGACCGGCTACAGATCCGTAGTCAAAGTATAGAATTTGCGCTTCAGCAGGCGCTGGAACTACTAAATACTTCGGCGGGCTGATAAAGGCATTCAGGGCCGCCATCAACGACGGTCATAAAAAACTTTACGGATAGCGCTTGTAACTGTATAACCATACAGTATAATTCAGTTTATCAGCCAATACGGTTTCCCCTGTTTTATAGCGGGGCCAGTTCAGGAGCAAAACAATGGACAGTAACAAAGAAAAAGCCCTCTCCGCTGCCTTAGGGCAAATAGAAAAGCAATTCGGTAAAGGCGCCATTATGCGTCTGGGTGATAACCAGGCACTGGATATCGACGCCGTTTCTACCGGCTCGTTGAGTGTGGATGTGGCGCTGGGCATCGGCGGCCTGCCTTTTGGCCGGGTAGTAGAGATTTACGGGCCGGAGTCTTCCGGTAAAACCACCCTGACGCTACAGGCGATTGCTGAGGCGCAGCGAATGGGCAAAACCTGCGCCTTTGTGGATGCAGAACATGCACTGGATCCGCTGTATGCCGCCAAAATAGGCGTCAATGTGGATGAACTGTTGGTATCACAGCCTGATACCGGTGAGCAGGCACTGGAGATCTGCGACATGCTGGTACGCTCCGGCGCCGTGGATGTGGTAGTGGTGGACTCAGTTGCAGCATTGACCCCTAAGGCCGAGATCGAAGGGGAAATGGGGGATTCGCACGTTGGTCTGCAGGCCCGCCTGATGTCTCAGGCATTGCGTAAGCTGACCGCCAATATCAAGCGTTCCAATACCCTGTGTATCTTTATCAACCAGATCCGTATGAAGATCGGTGTTATGTTTGGTAACCCTGAAACCACTACAGGTGGTAATGCGCTGAAATTCTACGCCTCTGTGCGCCTGGATATCCGCCGTATCGGCGCCATCAAAGAAGGTGACGAGGTGGTGGGCAATGAAACCCGGGTTAAAGTGGTGAAGAACAAAGTGGCGCCCCCCTTTAAACAGGCCGAATTCCAGATCCTTTACGGCCACGGCATCAGTAAAGAAGCCGAACTGATCGACCTGGGCGTAGCCAATAAGTTTGTCGAAAAAGCCGGTGCCTGGTACAGCTACAAAGGCGAACGCATCGGTCAGGGTAAAGCCAATTGCGTGCGTTTCTTAAAAGAAAAGCCGGAACTTGCCCAGGAGCTCGACAAGCTGCTGCGGGATAAACTGCTGCTGAAAAAAACCGTTAAGGACGAAGCGCCAGCGCTGGACGACGGTGCCAAAGACGAAGCCAAAGAGCTGCTGTAAATCTGATTCAGCTTAAGCTACAAATAAAAATGCCGGGTTTTGCCCGGCATTTCTGTCTCACCCTATCGGGGCCTGCATCCTTAGCGCTGAAATTCACCCTGAATTCGGCTAAAGAAACTGAATACTGCTATTTCGGTATCCACCCCTTAGCCAAGATCGCTACCGCCATTATCAGCAATATTATGGGGCCTTCTGTCCAGCCGGATAATCCGAGCAGCCACAGTGTCATGGTTTCCAGCAGTAAAAGTAGTAATGGCAGCAACCACAACGGCAATGGAGCCCGGTAATGGCCTAATATGGCCAGTGTCACAAGCAGACTGGGCAGCGGAAACAGCCCCGGCAACGACACCATGGCCGGTTCCATCATCAGTAACTGCCACAGAGGCCTGAGCATAAAAGCATAAACCAAGAGCAGTATAACCAGCACATTGATTGCTCTTTCAGGTTTTCTGAACAGCAGCAATAACATCAGCAGCCCCTGTAGCGCAAAAAACCAGGCCAGATAGTCTGCCGCCCAGTTGATCTGCCCGTAGTGCTGAAATGCATAACCCCAGGCCAGCCACCACCAACTAATCGCGCCATACCATGGCCCCAGCCAGGTAAACTTGTTGTATTTCAGGCTCAAAAACAGCAATCCACCTCCGAGCAAGGCAAGCCAATGCCACGGCCAGAGATTGCTGTTATAGGCCCGTTGCAGATGCTTAAATACCTCTGCGGAGAACAGCACCAGATCGTGCAGCGAATAATCCTGCATCAGAGTTGTGACACATAGGCCAGCAATTGTTGGCGCTGTTGCTGATCAGGTAGCGGCCCTTTACAGGCCTGCATATTTTCCTGCATATGCTCGACCTTGCTGGTGGCCGGAATGGCGCAGGTGATCGCCGGATGGCCGATAATAAACTTCAGCAGCAAGGCCGGCCAGGTATCACAGCCCAGCTCCGCTGCCCAGCCAGGCAGAGCATAGCGCTGAAGCCTGTCCACCAGTGGGCCACCCTGAAATGGCCTGTTGGCGATAACGGCAATCCCCTTTTCTCTGGCCAGCGGCAACAGGCGCTGCTCAGCTTGTCGATCTATCAGGTTATAGGTCAGTTGCACTGTATCAACCGGTGCATTGAGCATGACTTTTTCAAGTTCACTGTGGCGGCGACCATGGGATGTCGTGATACCGATGTAATCAATACGGGAAGCCTGCTTAAGTTCCTGCAGCGTTTCCAGATGCCCCTGCCAGTTGACCAGATTATGGATCTGCAACAGATTAATTTTTTGCTGTTGCCAGTAGTCCAGCGAATGACTGAATTGTTCTTTACCCTGCTCAACGCTGCTGGTCCAGGTTTTTGTTGCCGAAAATACCTTGTCATTATGGCCGGTGTGCTCCAGGGCATAGCCCACCACTTCTTCGGCAGAGCCATACATAGGGGAGGAGTCAATCACCCGACCGCCAAGGCGAAAAAACCTGTCCAGCACCTGCGCCCGTTGTTTGCGTAAGGTACGCAGCTTTCCCACATTAAAGGTGATCCAGGTACCCATACCGATGGCGGGAATCTGTACACCCTCCGTACCCAGAGGGCGCATGATAAGTTTGTCTGATTGGGCAAATACATGACGGGACAGGGCGCTGCATAGCCCTGTTGCCAGCATGCCCTGCAAAAATTGCCGCCGCGCTACCATTTACCCTCCCGGTTTAACGTAACTGGAATGTAACGTTAACCAAGCATGTAAACAAAAGGCCGGTTCAGCAAATCCCGGACGACAGGTAAACGGATAATCAGGTCAGGCGGCTGATAGACAGGATGCTTATAACGCCATTGCCCTTTAAATTAGCAACAGATCAAACGGCCGGTCTGGTACTAACTGATAATTTTGTGTTTCCGGAGATAATCTGCAACAGCTTGCTGAGAGCCAAAAGCACCCATAAGCATCTTTCCGGCGTGCTCCCTTGCCGCCTCATCATTCTCCTGAATCAGAAGTTCATACCAGGTTTTCACCAGAGCCAGAGGGGGTTCTTTTTCTTTCAAAATCTTAAACACCTTAAACTTACTTCGTTACTACTGTTTCGCAGACGTTCTGCCATCTGACCTCCTGGTTTATATTCCATCCAGGCATGCAAATAAAACCACGCTACGGCAAACTCAGGGAGACAGGTAAACGGATAATAAGATCAGATGGCTGAACAATAGTATACCGCCAACAGCCCCCGGCATCATCAGAAATCGTCACCCTGATGAAAATTCGGCAGACTGTTTTATCGCGGTCTTGGTATTGTCATTACCCTATTCAGATTACTCAGCTTTGGGGCGTGGCAGTGATATCGAAGTGCACGTCAATATCCATACTTTCTGGCTTATCCTCTGAAGGAGCTCCGGTGTAGTTCAGGGTGCCCTGGTAGCGGCCGGTAAAGCGCATGTGGTCACCCTTTGCTTGTTTAATTTCAAGCTCCCAGTGCGCGGGTTTATCCTGATTGCTGTAATTCTGCATAAACTTTTTGGTGGGGAAGTAGGCGACTTCCGGATTTCCAATCATCTGGCCATTCATCATTGTGAAATTTACACTCAGCGTACCCTTTACCGCATAGCGTTGTTCGCTATGCCCTTGCAGGGTCACCGTTAACATACCGGGTGACAGCTCGGTATAGCTGGCAGTGGACATGTCATCCCGCTGGAGAATATGCCAGCTTTGTTGTTTCCCGTTCAGGGAGCCTTGGAGGGTATTGGCATTGGCGCTCAACGCTATCAGACTCAAGGTCAGCGTGGTGCCCAGGAGCAGCTTAAAGAAGTGATTTATTGACATCATATTTCCCTGTTATTGGTATTGTTCCGGTTGGCTTTCTTTTAAAGTTTGCCGCTATTAATTGTGCACTATCTGGTTGGTTTTTAACCAGAAGTAAAAATCTAACCGCTTTTTTGATGCAAAAGCAAACCGGGCCTTGTGATGGTAATCCCGGTCAGCGTTCCTGTCTTGATGGGAGGAGCTTCAAACTTCATTTAGACGTCTAGACGTAAAGATGTTGACATTTCTCTGTTAGTTGGCAAGATCAGCTCATGGCGATCAACGCCACAGTCAGATCTGTTCCCAGGAGAGAGCCCATGCCCATTTGTATACCCGGTGAATTGCCGGCGCAGGATGTGTTAAGCGAAGAGAATATTTTCGTGATGGAGACCAACCGCGCCGCCAATCAGGATATTCGCCCTTTGCAGGTCGGTATACTCAATCTGATGCCCAACAAGATAGAAACCGAAGTGCAGTTGTTACGCTTGTTGTCTAATACGCCGCTGCAGATCAGTGTGGATCTGATTCGCATCGATACTGAGGCCCCGAAAAATACACCCAAGGCCCATATGGATGCCTTCTATCATCAGTTCGAGGATGTGGTAAATAAAAAGTACGATGGCCTGATTGTCACCGGCGCGCCGCTGGCGATGCTCGATTACGAGCAGGTGAAGTACTGGGACAAAATGCAGGTAGTGATGGACTGGGCTCGTCGCCATGTTCAGTCTACGTTGTTTTTGTGCTGGGCGGCCCATGCTGCGGTATATCATTATTTCGGGCTGAACCGGTTTCTGCGCGAAACAAAACTTGCAGGCGTATACAGTCATCAGGTGAACCAGGAACATGATGAACTGCTAAGGGGATTTGACCCGGTGTTTAACGCGCCCCATTCACGCTTCGGAGAAGTGGCACTGAGTGATTACCAGAGTCGCCCTGAACTTGAGGTGCTGGCCAGCTCTGAGCAGGCCGGCGCCTATATTGTTGCCAGTAAAGACAAGCGCCTGGTGTTTGTTACCGGCCATCCAGAATATGACCCTGACACGCTGGCGCAGGAGTATTACCGGGATTTAAAGGCCGGGCTCAAACCGGCACTGCCGGAGAATTACTTCCTTAACGATGATCCGGCTCAGCCGCCACTGATGAGCTGGCGCTCCCATGGTAGCCTGTTGTTTACCAACTGGCTGAATTATTATGTGTACCAGATTACGCCTTACAACCTGTCAGATATCGCCTGACAGACACCGAACAGGAAGGTTTTTTTGACTGATTCAAACAATTTCACCGATGCCCTGAAACAGAAGATTCTGATTCTTGATGGCGCCATGGGCACTATGATCCAGTTGCACAAGCTGGAAGAGGACGATTATCGTGGCGAACGCTTTGCTGACTGGCACAGCGATATCAAAGGCAATAACGATTTGCTGGTGCTGACTCAGCCCGATCTTATTCGCGATATTCATGGCCAGTATCTGGCCGCCGGTGCCGATATCATCGAAACCAATACCTTTAATGCCACCTCCATCGCCATGGCTGACTATGACATGCAATCTCTGGTGCATGAGATCAATGTGGCGGCGGCCAGGCTGGCCCGTGAAGCAGCCGACCAATACAGCAGCGCCGACAAACCACGCTTTGTAGCCGGGGTGCTGGGACCCACCAACCGCACGGCGTCCATCTCGCCGGATGTTAACGATCCGGGCAAGCGTAATGTCAGCTTTGATGAACTGGTTGAAGCCTATGAAGAAGCCTGTGACGGGCTGATGGAAGGCGGCGCCGATCTGATTCTGGTTGAAACCGTGTTTGATACCCTTAATGCCAAGGCGGCGTTATTTGCCATTGAGAACACCTTTGATAAACGCAATCAGCGCCTGCCGGTGATGATTTCCGGCACTATTACCGATGCCTCAGGCCGTACCTTGTCGGGGCAGACTGCCGAAGCCTTTTATTACTCTTTGCGCCACGTTAAGCCGGTGTCTTTTGGCCTCAACTGCGCCCTGGGGCCCGATTTACTGCGTCAGTATGTGCAGGAAATCAGCGATATCGCCGAATGTGCGGTATCCGCTCATCCTAATGCCGGCCTGCCAAACGAATTTGGCGAATATGATATGGAAGGGGATGAAATGGCCGTACATATTCGTGAGTGGGCGGAATCGGGCCTGCTAAATATTGTTGGCGGATGTTGCGGTACCAGCCCTGAGCATATCCAGGCGATCGCCAGGGCGGTTGAGGGCCTGCCACCACGCAAACCGGCACAGCCGCAGGTGCGTTTACGTCTGTCTGGTCTTGAGCCATTCGTACATTGATAAAGAGGTAGTTATGAACAATCAATCAAGCGCTAACTTTATCAATATCGGCGAGCGGACCAATGTGACCGGCTCGGCTAAATTCAAACGGCTGATCATGGATGAGGACTATGAAACCGCGCTGGAAGTGGCCCGCCAGCAGGTGGAGAACGGCGCTCAGATCATCGATATCAATATGGATGAGGCGATGCTGGACTCAGAAGCGGCGATGGTGCGCTTTTTGAATCTGATTGCCTCGGAGCCGGATATCTCCAGGGTACCGGTGATGATCGACTCCTCCAAGTGGACAGTGATCGAAGCGGGCCTGAAATGTGTTCAGGGTAAGGCCATTGTTAACTCCATCAGCCTCAAAGAAGGCGAAGCGCAGTTTCTGCATCAGGCCAGCCTGCTGAAGCGCTACGGCGCCGCCACTGTGGTGATGGCCTTTGATGAAAAGGGCCAGGCAGATACCGAAGATCGCAAATTTGAGATCTGTGAGCGCAGCTATCGCCTGCTGACGGAGAAAATTGGCTTCCCGCCTGAAGATATTATCTTCGATCCGAATATTTTTGCGGTGGCCACCGGCATTGAAGAACACAACAATTATGCGGTGGATTTTATCAATGCCACCCGCAGAATTAAGCAGCATTTGCCCCATGCCCACGTATCCGGCGGCCTGTCGAATATCTCCTTTTCCTTTCGTGGGAATAATCCGGTCCGAGAGGCCATGCATTCGGTATTTTTGTACCACGCTATCGCTGCCGGTATGGACATGGCCATCGTTAATGCCGGGCAATTGGCGGTGTATGACGATATCCCTGCAGAGCTGCGCGAGGCGGTCGAGGATGTGATCCTTAACCGCACCCCCGAGGGTACCGACAGGTTGCTGGAGCTGGCACCTAAGTATCAGGGCGACGGCAAGGAAGTGGTGAAGGAGAATCAGGAATGGCGTCAATGGCCGGTTAAAAAACGCCTCGAACATGCGCTGGTTAAAGGCATTATGGATTTTATTGTCGAGGATACCGAAGCCGCCCGTCAGGAAGCGGATCTGCCCCTGCATGTGATCGAAGGGCCGCTGATGGACGGCATGAATGTGGTGGGCGACTTATTTGGTGAGGGCAAGATGTTCCTGCCCCAGGTGGTGAAATCGGCGCGGGTAATGAAAAAAGCCGTGGCCTATCTGCAGCCCTATATTGAAAGGGAAAAATCCGAAGGTAGCAGCAACGGCAAGATCCTGCTGGCCACCGTCAAAGGCGATGTGCACGATATCGGCAAGAATATTGTTGGTGTGGTGCTCCAATGTAATAACTTTGAAGTGATCGACATGGGGGTAATGGTGCCCTGTGAAAAGATCCTCAAAACCGCTATCGATGAAGGGGCACAGATGATTGGCCTGTCGGGCCTTATCACCCCCTCACTGGATGAAATGGTGCATGTGGCCAAAGAAATGGAGCGTAAGGGTTTTGAATTGCCACTATTGATTGGCGGCGCTACTACTTCCAAGGCGCATACGGCGGTAAAAATCGAGCAGAATTACCACGGCCCGGTAGTGTATGTACCCAACGCATCAAGGGCGGTAGGGGTATGCCAGAAACTGATTTCCAAAACCGATCGCGAAGGCTATGTGGCCCAATTGTCGGCAGAATATGACAAAGTACGGGAACAACATGCCCGTAAAAGGCCGCGCACAAAGCCTGTAACGTTAGAAGCTGCCAGAGCCAATGCGCTGGTGCCGGATTTCAGCAACTATCAGCCCAAAACGCCTAATCAGCTTGGGGTGCAGCAATTCGAGGCGGATATCACTACCTTGCGTGAGTATATTGACTGGACGCCGTTTTTCTTAACCTGGTCTCTGGCTGGTAAATACCCGCGTATTTTTGATGACGAGATAGTGGGTGAAGAGGCTAAAAAGCTGTTTGCCGATGCCAATGCCATGCTCGATGACTTCCAGCGCTCCGGTGATTTAAAAGCCAAAGGGGTGGCGGGATTATTCCCGGCTAACCGGGTGGGCGATGATGTTGAGATTTACTCCGATGACACGCGCAGCTCGTTACTGACCACTGCCTGCCATCTGCGCCAGCAGACCGAGAAAAAGGGCTTTGCCAATTATTGCTTAAGCGACTTTGTCGCCAGTAAAGAATCCGGTATTGCCGATTACGTGGGCGCCTTTGCCGTTACTGCCGGTATCGGCGAAGAAGAACTGGCCGAGGCCCACAAGCAAAACGGTGATGACTATAATGCGATTATGGTTAAAGCCGTGGCTGACCGCCTGGCCGAGGCCTTTGCCGAGTACCTGCATAAGAAAGTACGCAAGGAGTTTTGGGGCTATGCCCCGAACGAGAGTCTGGACAATGCGGCACTGATTCGCGAGAAATACCAGGGTATCCGTCCGGCACCGGGCTATGCGGCCTGCCCGGAGCATACCGAAAAGCAGAAGATCTGGGATCTGCTGGAAGCCGAGAAACACACCGGCATGACGCTCACTGAGAGTTTTGCCATGTGGCCGGGTGCGTCGGTGTCTGGCTGGTATTTCGCTCACCCTGACAGCAAATATTTCGCGGTGGCTCAGATACAGCGTGATCAGTTGGAAGACTATGCCGAGCGTAAAGGCTGGAGCATCGAACAGGCCGAGAAATGGCTGGCACCGAATCTGGGGTAGACCGGGGTAAAAGCATAATTCACCACAGAGGTACAGAGAACACGGAGAAGTAACAAGGGGTAAGCGGTTAATAACTCTGTGCCCCTCTGTGGTTATTTTTAGTTTTTCTCCAAGGGCGCTGGATGCCCGACAAAGGCACTCGGGCATGACAAGCCCCGTCGTTCCCGCGGTTGAGGTTTACATCTAAGGGTTTTTGCCCTTAGGCTTAGCTTTTACGACAACGCTGCGGGATTCCCATGAGCAAACCCTTTAGTCAGGCCTGTGAAAATAACAAGCAACCGATTCTGGATGTGCTGAAAACGGCCTTCGCCCATACCGAAGCGGTACTGGAAATCGGCAGTGGCACAGGTCAGCACGGGGTGTTTTTTGCGCCCAATTTGCCTCACCTTATCTGGCAGACCAGCGATATGCCGGAAAATCATTCCGGCATCAATGCCTGGATAGATGCCTATCCTTGTTCCAATCTAAAGCCTCCACTTTCTTTGACCATTGGCGAAGATAACTGGCCGGATTCGGGCCCGCCCGGCTTTGACGGCGTATTTACTGCCAATACCACCCATATTATGCAAGTCTCAGAGGCCAGAGAGATGATGCAACTGGTGGCCGAAAATCTGCCCCCGGGCGGTGTGTTCTGTCAGTACGGACCTTTTAACATCGACGGGCAGTACACCAGTGACAGCAACCGGGCTTTTGATCAGCATCTACTGGCCCGGGGCTGCGGTGGTATCCGTGATATCGCTGAATTGCAGGGCTGGGTTCAGGGCAGGGGGCTGGTGCTAAACCGCCGCTATCAGTTACCTGCAAATAACCAGTTGCTTGAGTGGCACAAGCGCTGAGCTGGTCTCTGATACTACCTCTGTCATTCTGCCCCCGTCGTCCAGCTCCCCCCGTCATCCTGACGAAAGTCAGGATCTTGTAAGGCCAGCCGTGCAGCCAGGGATAGACCATTCAGTCGACTGATAAAGGTACCGGGTCGGGGCCCGGCACGACGGAGAGTGCGTTATCCTGACGAAAGTCAGGAGCTTATAAAGCCAGCCGTCCGGGAATATAAGCTGACGCTGCTGATCGGAGCTGTTGCAAACGTATTCACCTTCTTACCGGCTTGAACTTAAGCCTGTTTAACGGGATGTTAACAACCTCTGAACTTAATCGTTTAAATTGTGAGGGTGAATGATGAACTGGCGAATTTTAATATTGGTACTGCTCTGTACGCTGATAATGGCCTGCAGCACCAACCAACAGGTTTCACAACAGGCTACATCTCCCTATGAGCCCAAGCCCTATGTAAAACTGACTAATCCGGAATGGAGTAAAAACGCTGCGATTTATGAAATGAATGTGCGTCATTATACCCCTGAGGGTACCTTTGCCGCCGCGCAGCAGCATTTGCCGAGACTGAAAGAACTTGGCGTGGATATTATCTGGCTGATGCCCATTCACGAAATCGGTGAGAAGAACCGCAAGGGCACACTCGGCAGCCCCTATTCAGTCAGAGATTACTACAGTGTGAATCCGGAGTTTGGCACCCTGGAGGATTTAAAGGCCTTTATCAACGCAGCCCATGCACGGGATATGTACGTGATCCTCGACTGGGTGGCCAACCATACCGCCTGGGACAATCCGCTGGTGGAGCAGCATCCTGACTGGTACGAACGTAGCTGGGACGGTGATTTCAGGCCCACCCCCTGGTGGGACTGGTCAGATATTATTGATCTCGATTACAGCAAGGCTGAGGTACGTGAATATATGACCAAAGCCATGAAATACTGGGTCGAAGAGGTGGGCGTAGACGGCTTCCGCGCCGATGTGGCCGGTTTTGTGCCGGTGGATTTCTGGAACAACCTTCGCCGCGAGCTGGATCTGGTCAAGCCGGTGTTTATGCTGGCAGAGTGGGAATCCCGCGACCTGCATGCCGAGGCTTTTGATATGACTTACGCCTGGAGCTGGACCGAAGCCATGCTGCAGATTATGGAAGGTCACGCGCCCTTAAGTAAGCTGTATGTGTATTATTCCTGGAATGAGAGCGCCTTTCCGAAACAGGCCATGCGTATGACCCATGTGACCAACCATGATATGAATGCCTGGGAAGGCACCATGTTTGAAAATTTTGGGGAGGGTCTGGAGGCAGCCATCGTGCTTTCTGTGATTGGCGAAGGCATGCCGCTGATCTACAGCGGTCAGGAAGCGGGTAACGACAGGCGACTGGCCTTTTTTGAAAAAGATCTGATTGAGTGGAAGCCTCATCCCATCGGTGATCTCTATCAACACCTGCTGGCCCTGAAAAAAAAACATACCGCGTTGTGGAATGGCAAATGGGGAGCCACCATGGTGCATGTACCCAATACTGCTCCGGAACAGGTGCTGAGCTTTGTGCGTGAAGATGAAAACAGTCGTATCTTTGCTGCGATTAATTTCTCTGCTGAGCCACAGCAGGTCAGTTTTACAGATGGGCCATTTCAGGGCTCTTATACAGAGACCTTTTCAGGCGAAAGCCTGGAGATAAACCCGCAGACGCAGGTCAGCATTCCGGCCTGGGGGTATAAGGTGTTTATAATGTCCAAAGGCCGTTAGTCCAGCACCATCGGTGACTCAATGCTAGGGTGATGCGTTTGGATATTAAAAGGTCGCTGGATGCCCGACTACAACATTCGGGCATGACCGGCTGTCGTTCCCGCATGTTGTTGGCGGGAACCCAGTGCCTTTGCGCCTTCGCGAAACCAATAACAAAAAGCCAGGGATCTCGCTAACGGCGGCAGAGGTTTACAACGAAGGAGTTATCTATTCGGCCTGTTTCCGGAAGGGCAGTAAGGTCGCGGCCTGTGTTTTATAGTGACGAATATGGGCGGCTTCATGTTGTAAAAATTCTGCCACTGCCTGATGAAACTCAGGCTGTGCCAGCCAGTGGGCAGAATAACAATAGACCGGCTCGAAGCCCCGTTGGATCTTGTGTTCGCCCTGGGTGCCTGGGTTAAACTGTTTAAGATTATTCTGGATACAAAACTCGATACCCTGATAGTAACAGACTTCAAAATGCAGCCCGTCTACCTCCTCAAGAGCGCCCCAATAACGACCATAAAGGTGGTGCTCGTCAAACAGCAGCAGGGCTGAGGCCAGCAGTTTGTCGCCTCTTACAGCCTGTACCAGCAACAGGTTATCAGCCATTTTTTCCCTCAGCAGGTTAAAAAACTCCGGTGTCAGATAGCCACTGTGGCCCGAGCGTTTTAAATAGGTTTGCCGGTAGCACAGGTAAAAATCGTGCATGTCCTGTTCGCTGATTTGGGCACCGTTGAGTCGCCGGCAGGTGACGCCAGCCTGTGTTAATCTGGCCCGCTCTTTGTTGAGGTTTTTGCGTTTACGGGAATTAAAGGTGGCAACAAAGTCCTCAAAACTGCCATAGCCGCGATTAAACCAGTGAAATTGTACCGAGGTGCGGCTTAGCAATTGCTGCTCAGTCAGAGTGTTGCTGGTTTGTGCGTCGGTGAACAGCAGATGCACAGAAGACAATCCCTGTTGCAGGCAATACTGCTTTAGCTGCTCTGTTACTGCTGGCCATAGCTGTGATGTCAGCGCCGGGTCACACAGTAGCCTTGGCCCTGTTACCGGAGTAAAAGGAATGGCACTGATCAATTTGGGATAATACTGCAGGCCATGGCGCTGGTAGGCTTCGGCCCATGCAAAATCAAATACATATTCACCATAGCTGTGTATTTTCTGATAAAGCGGCATGGCGGCAATAAAGGCGCCTGAGTTATAGACAACCAGATGACAGGGTTGCCAACCACTGTGTTGTCCCACACAATCGGTCTGTTCAAGGGATTGCAGAAAATCGTAGTCTAAAAAGGGGCCTGCGCCTGCAGCCAGGTGATTCCATTGCTGACGGTCAATCTGACCGATGGCATCGACAAAGACAAACTGCAATTCCATAGGGCATCGGGGTTAGTGTTAACAGAAGAGTCAATATGACAGAAGCCGACAGGAAGATCATCCGCGAATGCCTGACCAATCTGCTTAGCAGAAGGGAACACAGTCAGGCCGAGTTGCTGAATAAATTGCGGGCCCGGGGGCTGGAAACTGAGCTGAGCCGTCAGATCATCAGTGAGTTTGCCGAACGGGGATGGCAGTCTGATGCCCGCTTTGCTGCAAGCTTCGCCCGTCAGCGATTCGCCAGAGGATTAGGGGAGATACGTATTCGTGGCGAACTGCGTCAACGCCAGGTTGCCGATCCTCTGATTGAGCAGGCGCTGGCAGAACTGGAGGCCGACTGGTTTGAAGCGGCCAGGGCGCTGTACCAGAGAAAATACACAAAACCTGTAACGGATTTTAAAGAACAGCAGAAACGGGCCAGGCACCTCCAATACAAGGGCTTTACCCAGGAGCAGATCCGGTACGCTATGGAACCTCAGGGCGATGGGTAAAGTCGGATTTCAGCTGCTCAAAGGGCTTCTCGCTGCAAACAGGCTAAAAGTGTCAGACTAATCCTCCCAAACAGCCGGTTTAAAGCTGTTTTAGCACCTGACATCGGACAAGTTTTCATGCTATTGTCAGGCCCCTGAGTGATTTTTCTCATTTACAGATCCAGGTGATTTTTTACCCTTAATGCCGCTTATCCGGGATAATCAATGACTATTAGTACTGCTGACATTCGACGCAAATTTTTCGATTATTTTTCCAGCCATGGTCACCAACTGGTGCCCAGCAGTTCGCTGGTGCCTGCCGATGATCCGACCCTGCTGTTTACCAATGCCGGGATGAACCAGTTTAAAGATGTATTGCTGGGTGCGGAAAAACGCAGTTATAACCGGGCGGTTTCGGCACAGCGCTGTGTGCGTGCCGGCGGTAAGCATAATGATCTGGAGAATGTTGGCTATACGGCCCGTCATCACACCTTTTTTGAAATGCTGGGCAATTTCAGCTTTGGTGACTATTTCAAAAAAGAAGCCATAGAATTTGCCTGGCACTTTCTGACCAAAGAACTGAAGTTGCCTGAGCAAAAACTGCTGGTCACCATTTATGCCGAGGACGATGAAGCCTTTGATATCTGGTCACAGCATATTGGTGTGCCGGCGGAGAAAATTATCCGTATCAGTACCTCAGATAATTTCTGGTCGATGGGCGATACCGGGCCCTGTGGCCCCTGCTCAGAAATATTCTACGATCACGGTGAGCATATCTGGGGCGGCCCGCCCGGCACGCCGGAAGAAGACGGTGACAGGTTTATCGAGATCTGGAACCTGGTGTTTATGCAGTACAACCGCCAGGCTGACGGTACCCTGGAACCCCTGCCCAAGCCTTCTATCGATACGGGGATGGGGCTGGAGCGTATCTCTGCGATCATGCAGGATGTGCACAGCAATTATGAGATTGATCTGTTCCAGGCGTTGATTAAAGCCGCTGCTGAGATAACAGGTGCTAAGGATCTTGAAGATAAGTCCCTACGTGTAGTGGCGGACCATATCCGTTCATGCAGTTTTCTGATTGCCGATGGGGTACTGCCCTCTAACGAAGGTCGCGGTTATGTGCTGCGACGTATTATCCGCCGTGCTGTACGTCATGGTTACAAGCTGGGTGCTCAGGACATTTTCTTTTACAGGCTGGTGGATGCGCTGATTGGCCAGATGGGTGAGGCGTATCCTGAGCTGAAAACGCAACGCAGTACCATTGAGCGGGTACTGAAAGTGGAAGAAGAACAGTTTTCCAGAACCCTTGAGCGGGGCATGCAGATTTTACAGGAAGCCCTTGAAAGCCTCACCGATAAGACCATTCCCGGTGAGCTGGTATTTAAACTCTATGATACCTATGGCTTTCCTGCGGATCTGACCAACGACGTGGCCCGTGAAAAAGGCTTTAGTATCGATGAAGCCGGGTTTGAAAAAGCCATGGCCGAGCAGCGTAAACGTGCTCAGCAGGCCAGTAATTTTGGCGTGGATTATAACAGCCAACTGAGCAGCTACAGCAGCTCAGAGTTTACCGGTTACGATCAACAAAGCGGTGAAGCCCGGATACTGGAGTTGTTCAGCACAGACAGCAAAGTTCAGCAGCTGGAAAGCGGCGAACAGGGCATGGTGATACTGGACCGCACGCCTTTTTATGCTGAGGCTGGGGGTCAGGTGGGCGATACCGGCTATCTGAAACTTGCCAATGGCGGCTTTAAGATAACCGACACCATTAAGCTTGGCAGTGCCATAGCCCATAAAGGTATTGCTGAGGCGCCGATTAAGGTGGGTGACAAGGCCAGTCTGCAGATTGATGCTGAGCGTCGTCAGGCGATTAAGCTAAACCACAGCGCCACTCACCTTTTACATGCTGCGCTTAAAAACGTTTTGGGCGAGCATGTGAATCAGAAAGGGTCTCTGGTGGATCCTGAGCGACTGCGTTTTGATTTTTCGCATTTTGAGGGGGTCAGTGCCGGGCAGATCACCGAAATCGAAGATCTGGTAAATCAGCAAATCCGGCTGAATCATCCGCTGACCACTAAGCTGATGGACCTCGAAGAGGCCAAATCTGCCGGAGCTCAGGCACTGTTTGGTGAGAAATACGATGATCAGGTGCGGGTGGTGTCCATGGGCGATTTTTCCATGGAGCTGTGTGGCGGTACGCATGTCAGCCAGACCGGCGACATCGGTCTGTTCCGTATTACCAGTGAAGGCGGCATTGCATCAGGGGTGCGTCGTATCGAAGCAGTAACAGGGGCTCAGGCGCTTAAATTTTCTCAGCATCAAAGTCAGTTGCTATGCGATGTGGCGGCTCAGCTGAAGAGTGACTGGCATAAATTGCCTGAGCGTATCGGTCAGTTGGTTGAGCAATCCAGGAACCTTGAAAAAGAGGTTCAGCAGCTTAAACAGAAAATGGCCAGTCAGGCGGGATCCGATTTATTATCTGATGCGTATGAAATAAACAATGTCAAAGTCCTGTCTGCTAAGTTGGAAGGGGTAGAGCCCAAGTCTCTGCGTGATTTAACCGATACCCTGAAAAACAAGATGGGCTCAGGCATTCTGGTTCTGGCGGTAGCGGGCGACAACAAGGTCAGCCTGATCGCCGGGGTAACCAATGATCTGACCGCAAAGGTTAAGGCCGGTGAGCTGGTCAATTTTGTGGCTCAACAAGTTGGCGGAAAAGGTGGTGGTCGTCCGGATATGGCTCAGGCAGGCGGTAGTCAGCCTGAAAATCTCGACCAGGCGCTGGCATCTGTGTCGACATGGCTGCAGGATAAGCTATAATCCGCCGCTAAATCCGAGGCTGGTTTTTGCGGTGACAACAAAAACAAGGGCGGCCGCAGTGTTAAACTTTTGAGTTATCAGGGTTTTACGCTAGGTTTAAGTAGGGACATTAATTTGGACTAACGGAACAGGAGCAAGAGAATGCTTATATTGACCCGTCGTGTGGGTGAGACGCTGATGATAGGTGACGAAGTCACAGTAACTGTTTTAGGCGTGAAAGGAAACCAGGTACGTATTGGTGTGAACGCACCCAAAGAAGTATCTGTGCACAGAGAAGAGATTTATATGCGTATACAGGCTGAGAAAAATGCGGATTTCTCTCCTCAGGATGATGATGATTCAGAGCGCGACTGATACGCAGTTATCGTAAAAGGGGCCGGTTTACCGGCCTTTTTTGTGAGCTACGTCCATGTAGCTCACCCGCTACGCGGGCCAGCTAAAGCTGTCCTAAAACGCTCCCGGCGTTTTAGTGTGCTCTACGTCCATGTAGTTGTCCCGCTTCTCGGGCCAGTCTTAGGCTGTCCTGAAATTTTCCCGGAATTTTAGTGTTTGAATACCATCCGGCGGCAGAATAATGTTAAAAATATGCCATTCGGGTAAATTTTGGCTGAATTGCTCGAATTGCCAACAACCGGTAGCGACAGAGCCAAAAAAGGTTTGACTCCGTGAGGGTGAGTCATTAAACTTCCGCCCCACATTCAGGACAGATAGCTGACTGGATAAGACTTTCCGGAGAGGTGGGTGAGTGGCTGAAACCAGTTCCCTGCTAAGGAACCATACCTATTACGGGTATCGAGGGTTCGAATCCCTCCCTCTCCGCCATTATTTTTCCGGGCAGATACAAGCAGCCGGTTAAGTAATACAACACAGTTTCAGGACGCATAGCTCAGCTGGGTGATTTGCCGGTGAGCGAAGCGAACGAGGGGTGACTTAACGTCACGCCGAGAGAAAAGAACGTGAGGCCTGGATGGCCGAGCTGGAACCAGGCTACAGGATGTAATTTAGCAAGTAGACACAATTTCAGGACGCATAGCTCAGCTGGATAGAGTACTCGGCTACGAACCGAGCGGTCGGAGGTTCGAATCCTCCTGCGTCCGCCATATAAACGAAAAAGCCCATGCGCAGTTTGCATGGGCTTTTTCGTTTATGCGCGGCCCAATGGGGTGAGAAGCTCCTAAGGTTCGACTAAAACGCCGGGAGCGTTTTAGAACGCGCGAAGCGCGGCCCGAAGGGCGTAGGGCAGGGATAGCCCGGAGTAATCCTCCTGCTGCAAATTCAGCTTCGAAGCCGACGGCCATGCGCAGTTTGCATGGGCTTTTTCGTTTATGCGCGGCCCAATGGGATGAGAACCTTCTCAGGTTCGACTGATTTGCCGGGAGCAAATCAGAACAGCCGAAGGCTGGCCCCGAAGGGGTGAAGGCGGAATCTTTAGGCGCCCAGCGCCGCCCGCCTGAACGCGAGGTCGTGGATGACCGAGCTGGGGGCCGATCATCAGGGATGTGTTTGCTCGATTGCCTGACTGGATTTGAAGTCATAGGTTCTGGCCCGGAGTAATCCTCCTCCTGCAACAAATTAAACATCTCAGCCCATGCGTAGTTTGCATGGGCTTTTTCGTTTATACGTGGCCCAATGGGATGAGAACCTCCTCGGGTTCGACTGATTTGCCGGGAGCAAATCAGAACAGCCGAAGGCTGGCTCCGAAGGGCCAAGGCGAAATCTTCAGGCGCAATAAGCCGCTCGCCTGAACGCGAGATCGTGAATGACCGGGCTGGGAGTTGATCATCAGGGAAGTGTATACTCCAATTCTTGATTGGGCCTAAGGCTAAAAGATATGGACCCGGAGTAATCCTTCCTTGTCAGATAAGACTTCAGTTACCCGACCAAATCATCAACTGATTTGTTATAACCCTTTACCAAATGTGGCATCCTGGGCCCCTTTCTTTTACCCTGTACGCCCTGCCAGTCAAGTGATGAACAAAAATGAATAACTGTAATCACAAAAACAAAAAGGCGTTATGGCGATGACGGATGCCAAAGGGTGGGACAGCTACTGGCAGTCTCAGCAAAACACTCAGGCTCTGGCTGTCCAGACGGGCTATACCGATCCCCTTGAACAGCATTGGCAGGCTTTTTTCAATCGCGCCCTTCGTCAGTACGCTTCCCCGGTGTTACTGGAGTTGGCCTGTGGTAATGGCGCAGTAATCAATACATTGCCTCATGCATTTACGGATTCTGTTAATGCGGTGGGCCTGGACATTTCCATTCATGGTATAGCCAATCTGCTCCGGCACCATCCACAAAGCTCCGGTGTGGTCGCCAGTGCTGATGCGCTGCCTTTTCAGCAACAACGTTTTGATCTGGTTGTCAGCCAGTTTGGTGCAGAATATGCCAGCAGTAATGCCTTGCTACAGGCACTGCCTCTGCTAAAAGAAAAAGGTTTGATGGCAGCGCTGGTGCATTTTCAGGGCAGTGATATTTATCAAGCCAGCGAACATGCGTGCGAGATTTCAGGGGAACTTGAGCAGCAGCAAATTCTATCTGAAGCGAAGAAAGCGTTACTGGCAGCCATCCGCTGTGCAGCCGGAGATATCCCCAGGGATGTATTCCGCGAGGTTGATATGGCCTTCGCGCCTGTGGTGAAGTCTCTGGAGAGTATTATCAGAACCTGCAGACACCAGGATCTGGGAAATAAACTTAAACGCCTGCATGGCGATATCGCCCGTATTTATCAGTTCCCGGACAGGTATCAGCAACAGGAAGTCGGGCAGTGGATGGACCGGGTGGCAGAAGATTTTGCCGCTTA
Organism: Lacimicrobium alkaliphilum; assembly: GCF_001466725.1. Lineage (NCBI taxonomy): Bacteria > Pseudomonadati > Pseudomonadota > Gammaproteobacteria > Alteromonadales > Alteromonadaceae > Lacimicrobium > Lacimicrobium alkaliphilum. The sequence goes on along the minus strand of NZ_CP013650.1, from coordinate 3,000,903 downwards.
TTACAGCAGAATGACGGCTCTGGTTGATGCCGCCCTCAGTGAGGAACAGCTGACGGACCTGAAGCAGCTCATTTGCGCTTCAGGGTATGACATCCTGAGCTTTGGGCCGTTGGTGATTAATCAGTTTAGCTTTGGCTGGAGTCTTGTCTGTCAGCGCGCTGTGAAGGAATGATTGTCCCTGGCAGCGCGCATTGACACTGCCGGAATTATTGTGACCTTGCTTGTTTGCAGAGCACGCGTTTTATCCAGAAATCCAGACTAAGATAACGCCCGCCGCCCATAAACATTAGTGCCAGTAGCATCACAAAATAGGTGATGGCAAACTCGATACCGTTGTTCAGCACCACAAGTTTGCCACTGGCGGTGAGCCATTCGTAGTTGCCATGTTCTTGCAGGATACTGTTGGCGGCAGCCAGTTTATCGGCGGAATCCATAACACGTTCATTCAGCAAAAGCGTGCCGTCGGCCAGCCAGCTTGACGTATCGGCAATAGCAGGCCAGCCGTTTGGCCAGTGCACAGTAAAAGCCGCTACTAACATGGTTACCATTAAGGGGATCGTAACCAGTCGGGTCAGCAATCCCAGCAACAGTAATATTCCTCCTAATAACTCAGCGGCTATGGCCAGGCTTGCCATCAGCGCCGGAAAGGGTAACCCCAGCCCCCAGTCGGGGTTGCCAAACCAGGCAGCCGTATCAGCAAAGCTGCTGTATTTATTCCAGCCCGCCTGAATCATGACCGGCGCCAGATAGAGCCTTATTAACAGTGACGGAATACCATTAAAATGCTGAAGTTTTTCCAGTGTTCTGAAGTAGAGGTTAGCGAGTTTATCTGGCATGTTGAGATTCCTGTTTTGGGCCTGTTATTTGACACTGATTGATTTTGTTTCCCTAGCAGACAGGGTAAAGGTTAAATTTATTTCATTAACTCAGATTGGGCGTTTTATATACAGAGAGGATATTTAGATTGATGATAGCCACTATTATCGTGACTGATACCGGACAGAAATGTGGTGGTGTTTCGAACAATATTCGTCGCATTTGATTAAATATGCGTTTTTTATGAATAAAAAGTAATTTGTTATCTCGTTTCGGCAGCAGGCTTATATTGTTTTTTTCAGATCGCCATGTTACTTATCTGGTCTTTCAATCAATTGGGCGTGACAGATGACACCAGAGTTATATTCACAGTTACAGGATGCAGGTTTGCTGCTTGTGGTCGGTATGGTAGTGGTTTTTACCTTTCTTGGTCTGTTGATTGGCGCTGTGTCTCTGATCAGTCTGTTTTGCCGGAAGTTTCCGGGGGCTGCCCCATCAGGAACCGGAGCGCGTTTTCCTGTCGCCCGCAAAGGGCCTTCACCGGCACTCGCAGCAGCTATTACCACTGCCGTTCATCAGTATCGTAAACAACCTTAATTCGGAGATCCCATGTCCAATCCACTTGCTATTACAGATGTTGTACTCAGGGACGGTCATCAGTCTCTGCTGGCCACGCGTATGCGCCTTGACGATATGCTGCCGATTGCAGAAAAGCTTGATGCTATTGGCTACTGGTCTCTGGAAACCTGGGGCGGGGCAACCTTTGATGCCTGTATACGCTACTTAGGTGAAGATCCCTGGGACAGAATCCGTCAACTGAAAAAGGCTATGCCCAATACCAAACAGCAGATGCTGCTGAGAGGGCAGAATTTGCTGGGTTATCGCCATTACGCCGACGATGTGGTGCGCAAGTTTGTTGAGCGGGCACACACTAATGGTGTGGATGTGTTTCGCATTTTCGATGCCATGAACGATGTACGTAATTTGCAAACTGCAGTCAAGTCTGCGGTGGAAGTGGGTGCCCATGCGCAGGGTACGCTGTCGTACACCGTCAGCCCCGTACATACTATGGATATGTGGATCAATATGGCCCGCCAGATTGAGGATATGGGGGTGCACTCCATCTGTATTAAGGATATGGCCGGTCTGCTTAAACCCTACACCTGCGAAGAACTGATTACTAAGCTTAAAGAAGCCGTAGCAGTGCCGATCACTATGCAATGCCATGCCACTACGGGTTTAAGCACAGCCACTTATCAAAAAGCCATTGATGCCGGTATTGATATGCTGGATACCTCAATCTCCTCTATGAGCATGACCTATGGCCATTCGGCTACCGAAACTATCGTCGCTATGGTGGAAGACACTGAAAGGGATACCGGGCTGGATCTGATCAAGCTCGAAGAGATCGCCGCTTATTTTCGCGAAGTGCGGAAAAAGTATGCCAAATTTGAAGGCAGCCTGAAGGGAGTGGATTCACGTATTCTTATTGCGCAGGTACCCGGCGGTATGCTGACGAATATGGAAAATCAGCTGCGAGAACAGGGCGCTGAAGACAAAATGGACGAAGTGTTAAAGGAAATTCCCTCAGTACGGGAAGATCTTGGTTTTATTCCGCTGGTGACACCTACCTCCCAGATTGTCGGTAGTCAGTCAGTACTAAATGTGCTTACCGGTGAGCGCTATAAGAGCATTACCAAAGAGACCGCCGCGGTGCTTAAAGGCGAATACGGTGCGACAGCCGCACCGGTAAACAAAGAGCTACAAACCAGAGTCCTCGAAGGTGGTGAGCCAATCACCTGTCGTCCGGCGGATTTAATCGATGATGAAATGGACAAGCTCAGCAAAGAGCTTAAGGATGTGGCGAAAGAGGAAGATATTGAGCTTGCCAAAGACACAGTTGATGATGTGCTCACTTATGCTTTATTCCCGCAAATAGGCCTCAAGTTTCTGCAGAACAGAGGTAACCCTGATGCCTTTGAGCCGGCTCCCGATGGCAGTACTCAGACCAGCACGCCGACATCTTCCGGTAGCGCAAAAAAAGGCCCGGCTACATACTCGGTGCGGGTTGACGGTAAGGTCTTCAGCGTTGAAGTGGCAGAAAGCGGCGAGCTGACGGATATTTCCGAGGCGCCTCAGGCCGACAAGCAGCAACCGCAGAAAACCAGCGTTGATGGTACCGAAACCCTCAATGCGCCACTGGCCGGCAATATCTTTAAGCTGTTGGCCAAACCCGGCGAGCAAGTCAGTAAGGGGGATGTGGTGCTGATCATGGAAGCCATGAAGATGGAAACCGAAGTGCGTGCAGCCCATGATGGTGTGGTGGCAGAAGTGTTGGTCGGTGAAGGGGACGCGGTGCAATCCGGTCAGCCCCTGATGACATTGGGGTAACTGAGACCATGGAGAAGTTGCAGATACTCTGGCAGTCCACAGCATTAGCAAATTTTGAGGTCGGCCAACTGGCCATGATGCTGGTGGGAATGTTACTGCTGTACCTGGCTATCGTCAGAAAATTTGAACCCCTGTTGTTATTACCCATAGGCTTTGGTGCGTTGCTGGCCAATATTCCTCTGGCCGGTTTCAATGAGCCGGGCGGCATGCTTTATTACATCTATGCGGTGGGGATCGATACTGGTGTCTTTCCGTTACTGATCTTTATGGGTGTGGGGGCAATGACAGATTTTGGCGCCCTGATTGCTAATCCGCGCATGTTATTGCTCGGTGCTGCGGCTCAGTTTGGTATTTTTGCTACCCTGTTTGGGGCGATTCTGCTCAATGCCGTACCCGGTTTTGCCTTCACTCTCAAAGAAGCGTCAGCGATTGCTATTATAGGTGGCGCTGACGGGCCTACTGCCATTTTCCTTGCATCAAAGCTGGCACCGGAGTTATTGGGTGCAGTCGCGGTGGCTGCCTATTCCTATATGGCTTTGGTACCGATCATTCAGCCTCCTATTATGAAGGCTCTGACCACCAAGGCCGAGCGGGAAATCTGCATGGAGCAACTGCGTACCGTGTCTAAAAAGGAAAAGGTATTGTTCCCTCTGGCGGTGCTGCTGCTAACTATTATGGTACTGCCCACTGCTACGCCGCTGGTGGGTATGTTCTGTCTGGGTAATCTGATGCGCGAATGTGGCGTGGTGGACAGACTGAGTAAAACGGCGCAAAACGAGTTGATCAATATTGTCACCATCTTTTTGGGGCTGGCAGTGGGCTCCAAACTTTCGGCAGATAAATTCCTGACTTTGGAAACCCTCGGCATTCTGCTGCTCGGGGCGGTGGCTTTTGCTATTGGTACGGCCACGGGGGTACTGATGGCCAAGCTGATGAATCGTCTGAGTGGTGGCAAGGTCAACCCGCTGATTGGCGCAGCCGGTGTATCTGCGGTGCCGATGGCAGCACGTGTGGTGAATAAGGTGGGACTGGAAGCTAACCCCCACAACTTCCTGCTGATGCACGCGATGGGCCCTAATGTGGCCGGTGTGCTGGGCTCAGCAGTAGCTGCCGGTATTCTGTTGGCACTGGTGGGATAACTGCAGTACGGCAAAAAGTCACCAAGCGATACTGACAAAGCCAGCCCGCTCAGCGGACTGGCTTTTTTTTGGTTTTTGTAACCAGGCAAGCAACTGGCTGTGCGCCAATCTGATGTTTTCGGGGCTCAGGTGTGTGCTGCTATCAGCCTGTGATTGCAAGGCTGCAGCTTGTTGAATATCGACTCGTATCTGGACAGGATTCGCCAGTCAGATTATGGTAACCATGACGGCAATGTCCGTCGACAAACAGGAAAACATCATTACAACAAGGAATTACAATATGACCAACAAGTGGCTTTGGATAGCGTTACTCAGTCTCGGCCTGTCAGGCTGTCAGAATCCGCCATCGGACAGTTCGGTATCAGCAGAACAGCAACAGGCATCGTCCAGTCCCGACACCCTTTCACTCGATTATGAAAAATATCAGCTCGATAATGGCCTCACTGTGATACTGCATCAGGATAAGTCTGATCCCCTGGTGGCGGTGTCTACGCTGGTGCATGTCGGTTCGAGTCGGGAAAAGCCCGGGCGCACCGGATTTGCCCACTTTTTTGAACATATGGCTTTCAATGACTCGGAAAATGTACCACAGGGTGCGAATCGTAAGATGATTGAAGAGCTCGGCGGCTCCCGTAACGGCGGTACCTGGTCAGACGCGACCATCTATTACGAAGTGGTGCCTAAGGATGCCTTTGAGAAAGTCATGTGGATAGATTCGGATCGTCTGGGGTATATGATTAACACGGTGACTCAAGGTGCCCTTGAGCGCGAAAAACAAGTGGTTAAAAACGAAAAGCGGCAACGGGTTGATAACCGTCCCTATGGTCATACCGACCACGTTATCCGCAAAAACCTGTACCCAGAAGGTCATCCCTACAGCTGGACAGTGATCGGTGAACTGGATGATTTGCAGGCTGCCACGTTAAGCGATGTGAAGGAGTTCTATCAGCGTTTTTACGGCCCGGCTAACGCCACATTGGTAATTGCCGGAGATATTGATATCGAACAAACTAAAGTCATGGTTGAAGCCTGGTTCGGTGAAATCAAAGCCTCCGAGCCGGTACCTGATATGCAACCCATGCCAGTAGAGCTGGAACGCAGCAGGAGTCTGTATCATCTGGATAAGTTTGCCCGGGTGCCAGAGTTGCGCATGACTCTGCCCACGGTGGAAGATTACCACCCGGACAGCTACGCCTTAGAAATTCTTGGCGAGATACTGAGCTTTGGTAAGCGGGCCCCGCTATACAAGGCCATTGTGGAAGAGGGCAAACTCGCACCCGGTGTATCTTCTTCTCAGGACAGCAGTGAGCTGGCCGGTACCTTCACTATCCGCGTGCGCGCCAATGCCGGTCAGGATCTGGATGCTGTTGAGCAAACAATCCATAAGGCTTTGCAACAGTTTGAGCAGCAAGGGTTCAGCGACAATGATCTGAAGCGTATTAAGGCGCGTCAGGAAACCAGCTTTTACCGCGGCATTGCCAGCAACCTGAACAAAGCGTTTCAGTTAGGCGTTTACGAAGAGTTTGCCGGTGATCCAGGCTTTGTGACCGAAGATATTAGCCGTCTCAAGGCCGTCACCCGCGAAGATGTGATGCGGGTATACCAGCAGTATATTAAAGATAAGCCATATATTCTGACCAGCTTCGTACCACATAATGAACCGGATTTAATTGTCGATGGTGCAATTGCCGCGCACGTAAAAGAAGAGGCTATCGTTGAGGGCGCTGAGCAGGAATTTGACGCAGATAGTATTGCAGATTACAAAAAGACACCGACCCTGCATGACCGTTCCGAGCCGCCTCTCGGCGAGCCGCCGGTGGTCACCATGCCGGAGATAAGCCGAAGTAACATTGATAACGGTATGACGCTCTACCATCTGCCCCACAATGAACTGCCAATTGTTGAGTTTATTCTGCGGATTGAAAGTGGTGCCATATTGGAGGCACAGGACAAACTGGGGCAAGTGAACTTGCTGGGCGAACTGATGAATGAGGGCACGGCGAACAAAACCCCCGAACAACTGGAAGATGCCATTGGTCTTCTGGGCGCCTCAATCTCCGTCAATGGCGGTTTTGAGTCGGTGATGATCAGTGGTACCACGCTGGCGAGAAATTTCGAAGCAACAATGGATCTGGTCACCGAAATGCTGCTTGAGCCCCGTTTCGACGAAACCGAGTTTGAGCGACTCAAAGCCAGACGTCTTAATCTGATCCAGCAGAGCAAGGCCAACCCGTCCAGAGTGGCCAGCACTGCGTTTTATCGACAGCTTTACGGCACCGAGCACCGAGTTGGCATGCCAACGGCCGGCACAATGGAAACCATTAGCGAGCTGACCCTGGATGATATGAAAACGTTCTATCAGCAAAAGCTCAGCCCGCAGAATGCCTCTCTGCATGTGGTAGGTGATATCAGTGAAGCACAAATTCGTGGTGCGATTAAACCATTGACAAAGCGCTGGCAGGGTGAGCCAGTGGCAATCCCAGCTCTACCAGATGTGGAACCGATTGAGCAGGCTAAGGTATTTTTTATTGATATCCCAGGGGCCAAGCAGTCTGTAATTATGGCGGGTAAACCCGCAATGGAAGGTCGGCACCCGGATTACTACCCCTTCTATGTTGCACAGAACCGTCTGGGCGGAGGCTCAAGCGCGCGTTTATTTCAGACGCTGCGTATTGAAAAGGGCTATACCTATGGGGCTTACAGCGGCATATCCAGGCGAAATTATGTCGCTCCCTTTGTGGTGCAGTCTCAGGTGCGTGCTAACGTAACGCTGGAATCACTGCAGCTGTTTCGTGAGCTGATTGGTCAGTATGATGAAACGTATACCCAGCAGGATCTGGACAATACTAAAAACCTGTTGCTGAAGCGCAACGCCTTGCGCTTTGAAACCACCGGCGATTTGGTTCAGATGATGTTCGATATCGATCGTCTGGATCTGCCACTGAATTTCCTGGAACAGGACCAGAAGGTGCTACAGGAAATGCCTCTTGAGCAGGCGCGTGCCACGTTTAAGAAGTACGGTGAAGAGCAGCAGATGCACTATATTGTGGTCGGCGACGCTGAAACGCAACTGCCGGGAGTAAGAGAGTTCAGCAAAAGTGAGCCGATCTTACTGGATCGTGATGGTAAATTGCTTCAAACATTGTAAACATGGGGCCCAATATCATGCCAGTCAGTTCAACTGACTGGCATTTTTTAGCATGACTGATTTACTAGCGAACAAAAGAGAGGGCAAAGATACTGTGTTCTTCGAACTGGAGCATCCGGAGTAAAAGTAAGCCCGTCTTGCCTCCCGGATTGGCCAGATAAGGGGTACTGGCTGTTATGTTCCAGACAGGTATAGGTTTACAGGTGAGTAAGCCATAACATCAGCGTATAAAAGGCACCGATCACGGCCGAAAACATCAGAATATAGATAAATCCCTGCTTGCCCTGCGCGAGGCTATAGCCCTGATGACGCAGGTACAGATACCAGAGCAGGCAAAGAACGGCGGGGATGAGAAACAATAGTCTTAGCAAAGCGATTCCTTTGTTTTAGAAGCTGGTAACCCTTTGATTCTATTTTATTCATTGGAGTATTGCCATTGTCATCTGTTTGTCTTGGATTTGCCATGCGCTTGTCATAGGGAGTTTATTTAATAGCCTAATGATTAAGCGTCAGGCCAATTAACTATGTCCGCTCACAGACATCCTGATTCAGAAACCTTTCTTTCTCTTGAATACAGTCAGAACCTGATGCGTCGTGCTTCAGTGACCCCCGAAGATAAAGGGTGTCAGTTGTGGCTGGCTGAAAAGCTCAGCGCCATGGGCTTTGAATGTGAGTTTATTCACCAGCATGGCGTCAGCAATCTTATCGCCAGTTTTGGCCAGGGTATTAAAACAATGGCCTTTGCCGGACATACTGATGTGGTACCACCGGGGCCGCCGGAGAAATGGCACAGCCACCCCTTTGCTGCCAATATTGTCGGCGATCGGCTTATTGGTCGTGGTGCCGCGGATATGAAAACCGGTATCGGTGCCATGTTAGCTGCCACCGAGCGTTTTCTGGTACAAACTCCGCAGCCAGGCTACAGATTAATGTGGCTGATCACCAGCGATGAAGAAGGGGAAGCAGAATTCGGCTCCAGGCTGATCAAAGCTTGGCTGGATGAGCGGCAGACCAAGCTGGATTATTGTGTGGTGGGTGAGCCCACCGCAAGACAATTTACCGGCGATACCATTAAAACCGGCCGCCGCGGTGCTGTATCCGCGCGACTCAGGGTATTCGGCAGGCAGGGTCATGTGGCGTACCCCCAGTTTGCCGATAACGCCATTCATAAAATGAATCGGGTACTCAGCGCCCTCAATGATATCGAGTGGGATCAGGGCAGCGATGATTTTCCCGGTACCGGCCTGCAGGTGACGCATATTGACTCGGGTAATTTTACCGATAATATTGTACCGGCGCAGTGTGATATTTGCTTTAATCTGCGCTATAGCCACAGGTTTACACAGTCTGAACTGGAAGCCCTGATTACACAGGCGGTGGCGATGCAAACCGATGACTTCGAGCTGGAATGGGAGCGCCCCTGTGCCCCCTATTTAACTCATCCACAAAAATCCGACAGTCTGATCGGCTATGCAGAACAGGCTATCCATAAACACACCGGTGCCTTTCCTGTGCTTTCAACCTCAGGGGGCACCTCAGATGGTCGTTTCTTTGCCGGTGCAGACACTCAGGTGATTGAGCTGGGCGTACCCAACGCCAGTATCCATCAGGTCAACGAGTGGGTGCGACTCAAAGATTTGCGTTTACTGGAAGATATCTACACCAGCCTGCTCAGTACTATTCAGGATGCCTGTTGCTGAGGTATATAGCGCTGACGTTTCTTGTCCTTAAGGCGGGTCAGATCCACCAGTACCAGACCGTCCACACAATCATTGAAATCAGGATCGACACCGAAGCTGAGAAACTGCACGCCATCGGGCTCACAGATCTCTGTATATTGCTTGTACAGGGTCGGGACCGCTGCGCCCATATTGGCCAACAGGTGTTTCAGTTTACTGAAGTCGCTTTTGTAATCATCGCCAACAAACAGGTTCTGTAAATCTGCGGGCAGGGAGTAGGGCCGGTTAGATACGGCAATGCCCTGTTCGCCGGCGAAGTAGAGTTGATAAAACTGCACCAGCAGATCTTTGGCAGGGCCCGGCAGGGCACCACTGATACTGACTGAGCCAAACAGGTAGCGATAATGTGGGTGGCGGCTTAAAAAGGCACCGATGCCATACCAGAGATAATCAAGGCTGCGCTTACCCCAGTACTTAGGCTGCACAAAACTGCGCCCCAGTTCCAGGCCCTGTTCAAAGTAGTGATCCATTTGCTTGCCATAGTCAAACAGGCTGGCGGAATAAAGCCCGGGGCCCTGGCTGTCGGAGCTGAGCTTGCGGGCATCGCCAAAGCGGTAGGCGCCGACGATCTCCAGATCTTCTTTATCCCATAAAATAAGGTGGTAGTAGTGGCTGTCATACTGATCGATATCCCGGCGCTTGTTACTGCCTTCGCCAACGGCGCGAAACGCCACTTCACGCAATCTGCCGATTTCGCGCAGCACGGCACTGCTGCCACGGTGCTGATACAGATAAATTTGTTTGCCGTCGCCGGTCTCGCCGAGTAATTCGCAGTCTTTTCTTATGGCTTTACTCAGCTCACGACGATCCTCTGGCAGGGCGATGGCCTTCTGGGTAACGAATATGCCATCGCGGCCCTGTCCGATACGATAGAGATGTTTTCTGAACAGTTTGACCTTCTGACTGGGCGTAATATGTTGCCCCTGATAGGCATCAAAAGGAATCATCTCTCCGATACGCATGGGCAGGTGTTTCTTTCGTTGCTTGAACATTTCTGCCACCAGCAACAGGGTTGCCATGGGCTTGTACAGCATGGATACGCCATAAAATAAGGGCGAGTTCTTACCGTCAATAAAAATAGGTAGTATTGGCGCTTTTGCGGCTTTGGCGATCCGTAAAAAGCCGCGCTGCCAGCGTGTATCTCTGACGCCCTGAGGGCGCAGTCTGGAAACTTCACCGGCAGGAAACATAATCAGTACCCCTTCGCCGGCCAGATGCTGCTGTATTTTGCTAAGTTGTCCTCTGGCTGTGCCGCCCTGCATATTATTGACGGGGATCAGCATATTGTGCAGCGGCTCAACGGCCATCAGCATCTCGTTGGCGATCACTTTTACATCGCTGCGGATTTCACTGACCATTTTTATCAGTGCCAGTCCGTCCAGTGTGCCAATGGGGTGGTTGGCAATGATCACCAGTTTGCCCTGAGTGGGAATCCGCTCTTTCTCGCTGTCTCTGACTGAATAGCTGAAATCAAAATATTCCAGCACCTGTTCGATAAACTCCAGTCCCTGCAGGTGAGGGTAGTCGCGGGAAAAATCCTGGAACTCTCTTTCGTGTAATAACCGGCGCAGAACAAAGCGAGCGGAGCCGAAAATAAGGGGGTTTTGAGTCAGCTTGGGGTAATGCTTTTGCAGCACGTCATCAACAGTAAACATGGCACTCTTGGACTCGTGGTATTTGTGGTCAGTCTAGAGCGCAAAAATGACGATTTGATGAGGCTTTTATGGCGAAATTATGTCAGTCCGGTGAATCAGGCTGCCTTCTGGCTCTTTGCTGGTTTGCTCAGATGATGAACCTGTCCTCGCTGAGCGGTCCAGTAAACCAGTTGTAAACAGCCATGGCGGTCTTCGGTCAGAGCGGAGCAGTTTTCTATCCAGTCGCCGGTGTTGCAATATAATATCTCTTGCTGTTGCAGGATCTCCGGATGATGAATATGTCCGCACACTATGCCATCCATGCCCATTTCGCGGGCCACCCGACAGCCGATATCCCGGTAGCGGGCGATGGCCTCGTTGGCACCTTTAATCCGGCTCTTGATATAGCCAGCCAGAGACCAGTACGGATAGCCCATGGCGGTGCGCAGCCTGTTGTACCAGCGGTTGGTAAACAACAACAGGTCGTAGGCTTTATCGCCTATCCAGGCATGCATAGGGCCAAAGCAGACCTCCTGATCAAACTGATCGCCGTGCATCAGCAGCAGTTTTCGTCCATCGGCTGTGGTATGCACATACTGGCGATGGATCTCAATATCACCGAAAGCCATACCGTCATATTTCTGAATCGGCTCATCATGATTGCCCGGCAGATAAATAACGCGGGTTCCCTCGCGCGACAGGCTTAAAAGCCGGTGAAACAGCTGGTTATGCGCTTTGGGCCACATAAACTGGCGGCTCATGGCCCACATATCCACAATATCACCCACCAGATACAAGGTATCGACCCGACAATGATCGAGGAAATCGAGCAGGTATTCTGCTTTACAGTCTTTATAACCGAGGTGAATATCTGACAGCCAGAGGGTACGGTAGTGCGCTGAGTGAGTCATGGGCTTTCCACTATCGGACTTTTAACCCAAGGCTAACGGGACCCTCTTACACTTTAGTGACGTATATTTGAAGTTGTGATGACAGCGTCGGCCTATTGGCATTCAGAGCATATGTGACAGGGCGGCAATCGGTCCCTGACGCTCAATAATACGGTACTGCTGGCAGGCATTCATGGATGGCATATCATGACAGACAAACAGATAGCCGGTATCTTCATCAATTTTGACAAAGCTAGCCCTGGCATCAAGCAGCTTGCCAGTTTCTCCCAGCCCGCGCCAGTAGACACCTTTAGAGACCACATTGGCCCGCTCATAGGTGACCAGCTCTGGCATAGGCACTAAGACAGCGATAACCAGCAACGCGATCATTGTGAGCAAAAGTATGACTTTTGAGACGGGGACATTCACGGTAGACCTTGGTTGTAGCCGGGCAGATACGGAGTCATATAGTAGCAAAGGCGCTTGTTATCTGTCTTGTGCGGGACTGTGTAGAATTGTAAACGAACGTGACATCGGAGAAAGTGTTCCCGGCATTTCCGGTATACCGTCCTTTTGAATCAGGCATTCTGCCTTAGGGACGATACGCGCATAAAAAAAGCGCCTTAAGGCGCTTTTTGTACTGAAACCCTGTATATCAGGCCAAGGCTTTGATCTTAGCAGCAAGACGGCTCTTATGACGAGCAGCCTTGTTTTTGTGGATCAAGCCTTTGGTTGCCATACGGTCCAGCAGCGGCACAGCAGCAGCATAAGCACTCTGTGCAGTAGTCTTGTCACCGGCGGCGATAGCAGCCAGTACTTTTTTCAGACTGCTGCGCGTCATTGAACGACGGCTGGCATTGTGCTGGCGGCGCTTTTCGGCCTGGATGGCACGTTTCTTAGCAGACTTGATGTTAGCCAAGGTGAAACTCCCAAAAGAATTTAGTCAAAAATTAAGGGCCCGGATTATTCCTTTTATGTTGCTGGTTGTCAAATGCTTTTGTTGGAATATTACCCACAAAAGAGGCAGATAATAGGGTTTCTAAAACCCCTGCAGATAGCTCATAATACCGCCTGTTATAAATTCAGGGGCGGGTTGTGTCACTTAAGTTGTTGAAATCAGGCGTTATCGTCAGCAGCATGACCTTATTATCAAGGGTGCTGGGATTGATCAGGGATATGGTGGTGGCCAATCTGATGGGCGCCGGTGCCGCCGCCGATGTGTTTTTTTTCGCCAATAAAATCCCCAACTTTCTGCGTCGCTTGTTTGCAGAAGGCGCTTTTGCTCAGGCCTTTGTGCCGGTACTCAGTGAAGTGCAGAGACAGGATGATGAGCAACAGCTTAAACTCTTTATCGCCAGAGTCGCAGGAACCCTGGGTACCTTCGTTTTAATTGTTACATTACTGGGTGTCATCGGTTCGCCAGTGCTGGCGGCATTATTCGGGACCGGCTGGTTTCTTGCCTATGTGGCTGACGAACCGGCGGGGGCTAAGTTTGAACTGGCTTCACTGATGCTGAAAATTACCTTTCCCTATCTTTTCTTTATTACTCTGACCGGCCTCAGTGGTGCCATTCTCAATACTCTGAATCGTTTTGCTGTGGCGGCCTTTACGCCGGTACTGCTTAACGTCTGTATTATCAGTGCCGCCATCTGGCTTTCGCCGCAGCTCGACGAGCCTGCGATAGGACTGGCCTGGGGTGTGTTTTTCGGCGGCATAGTACAGCTGTTGTTCCAGTGGCCTTTTTTACGTCGCACCGGGCTTTTGGTCAGACCCCGATGGGGGTGGCGGGATGAAAAGGTCAGTAAAGTCAGGCGGCTGATGATCCCGGCGTTGTTTGGAGTGTCGGTGAGTCAGATTAATCTGATGCTGGACACCCTGATTGCCAGTTTTCTGGTGACCGGTTCGATCAGCTGGCTGTATTACTCGGATCGTTTACTGGAGTTTCCGCTGGGTTTGTTTGGTATTGCTATTGCCACCGTTATTTTACCGACCTTGTCGCGCAATCATGCCAGCGCTGATGGTCACCAGTTTCGTGCCAATATGGACTGGGCCATGCGGATGGTCTGTATTCTGGGGATCCCGGCCTCAGCGGGGTTGATCGTGCTGGCGGAGCCCTTACTGACTGTGTTGTTTGTACGCGGTGAATTCGCTGCTGAAGATGCCCGGATGGCCTCTTACAGCCTGATGGCATACGGCGCCGGGCTGCTGAGCTTTATGCTGGTGAAGGTGTTTGCTCCTGGCTTTTTCTCCCGTCAGGACACCAAAACACCGGTGCGTTATGGCATCTGGGCAATGGCGGCGAATATGCTGTTTAATATTATCCTGGCCATCCCTTTTGGTTATGTGGGACTGGCGATGGCGACCGCGTTGTCTGCTAGCCTGAACGCTTTTCTGCTATATCAGAAATTACACCGGCTACAGGTTTACCAGGTGGATGCCGACAGCCTGTGGTTTATCGCCCGGATCATTGGTGCCACAGCCGCAATGGTTGGGGTGCTGTTTTATCTGATGCCGGAACATACCCAGTGGGCTGGCTGGACCGTGACAGAACAGGTTCTTCAGTTGAGCTGGCTGATTGGTGCCGGTGCCGGATGCCTGGTGTTGACAGCCCTGATCGTGGGGATCAGACCTAAGGATCTGAACCGTCAGCCATTGTCTGGCTGATTCTGCCAGTACGGTGTAACCAGTAAAATGGTTACAGGGTTTAATTCGCCCCCCAGTCAGTTATAATCCCGTGATTTTTGTTTAACCGGTTTGATCAATAAAGGGGCAGTGGGTGGAGCTGATTCGTGGGCTGTATAATATCCGCGACAGACACAAAGGTTGTGTGCTGACCATAGGCAAGTTTGATGGTGTTCATCTGGGTCACCAGGCGGTGATCCGTAACCTGATTGAACAGGCCAGAAGAATGCAGCTACCGGCCACGGTGATGGTGTTCGAACCGCAACCTGAAGAGCTGTTTACACCTGACACGGCACCGGCCCGTATCAGCAGGTTAAGAGATAAATATACCCAGCTAAAGCGTCTGGGAGTGGACAGGTTGCTGTGTATCCGTTTCGACCGGCGTTTTTCCCAGTACAGTGCCGAATTTTTCGTGCAACAGTTATTGGTGAAAAAGCTGGGTGTGAAATTTCTGGTGGTGGGCGATGACTTTCGTTTTGGCAAGGGCCGCATGGGCGATTTTTCCATGCTTGAACGGGAAGGACAACGCTGGGGTTTTGACGTAGTCAGTACCCGCAGTTTTCGTCTGCAGGATTGCCGCATCAGTTCCACTGCCGTACGCGAAGCCCTTGCAGAAGGTGACTTTGAACGGGCAAAGGCCATGCTGGGTCGTCCTTTCAGTCTGGTGGGCAAAGTGGTACATGGCGACAAGAACGGCCGTACAATAGGATTCCCAACGGCGAATGTATTGTTAAACCGGTGCCGTGCCCCAGTGGCGGGTGTATTTGCGGTAAAGGCCAGCGTCTGTGGTAAAACCTTTAACGGTGTCTGCAATATCGGCACCAGACCGACCTTAAATGGCCAGCGTTCACAACTGGAAGTGCATTTGTTTGACTTCAGTGGCTCCTTGTATGGTAAGACTCTGGAGGTGGAGCTGGTGGCCAAGCTTCGTGATGAGATTAAGTTTGCCTCGCTGGAGGAGCTACAGAAACAGATCCAACAGGATGCAAAGCAGGCCAGGATGTTACTTTCGGCGTGATGGGCGATGATGCCGTTCGTCAGTGTTAGACGAACAGAATACTAATTGACAGACAGTGGAACAGAGGATCGATGAGCGATTACAAACATACATTGAATTTGCCGGAAACTGAATTTCCCATGCGCGGCAATCTTGCTCAGCGTGAGCCACAGATGCTAAAGGCCTGGACCGAAGATGGCCTGTACTACAAAATCCGGCAGGCCAAGGCTGGCAACAAGCCTTTTATCCTGCATGATGGTCCTCCCTATGCCAATGGGAATATCCATATTGGCCATGCGGTAAATAAAATCCTCAAAGACATTATTGTTAAGTCCAAAACACTGGCTGATTTTGACGCCCCTTATGTGCCCGGCTGGGATTGCCATGGTCTGCCAATCGAACTGCAGGTGGAGAAAAAGGTCGGCAAACCGGGCAAAAAGGTCACTGAAGCGGAGTTCCGCCAGCATTGTCGCGACTATGCCGAAAAGCAGATCGCCGGGCAGAAAACCGATTTTATCCGTCTTGGCGTGCTTGGTGAGTGGGATAAACCCTATAAGACCATGGATTTCCAGTCCGAAGCGGACATTATCCGGGCTCTGGGGCAGATCATCGATGCCGGCCATCTGGAGAAAGGCTTTAAACCGGTGCACTGGTGCACAGATTGTGGCTCGGCGCTGGCGGAAGCGGAAGTGGAGTATAAGGATAAAGTCTCGCCTTCCATTGATGTAGGTTATCCTGCTGTTGATGAAACCGCACTGATTGAGGCCTTTAAGCATCCGGAAAATCATGTGGGTGAAGGGCCTGTTTCTGTGGTGATGTGGACCACCACACCCTGGACGCTGCCCGCCAGCCAGGCTATCTGCGTGCATCCCTCTTTAGAGTACTGCCTGGTTCAGGCCGATACCGACAGTGGTAAAAAGCGTCTGGTTGTGGCGGCTGAGCTGATGGATCGCTGTATGGACAGGTTTGGTATCAGCCGGTATCACGCCCTTGGCTATTGCAAAGGTATAGAGCTTGAAAACCTGCGTCTGCATCATCCTTTCTATGATTATGATGTGCCGGTGATCATGGGCGATCATGTGACTACCGAATCCGGAACCGGTTGTGTGCATACTGCGCCTGGTCATGGTGTGGATGACTTTATCGTCGGCAAAAAATATGGCCTGGAGGTGGTTAATCCTGTGGGTGCCAACGGGGTGTATCTGCCAGACACGCCGGTGTTTGCCGGTGAGCATGTGTTTAAAGCCAATGATCATGTTATTGAGGTGCTCAAAGAAAAGGGCAATCTGTTGCATCACCATGCCTATGAGCACAGTTATCCTCATTGCTGGCGCCATAAAACGCCAATTATCTTCCGCGCCACGCCACAATGGTTTATCGGCATGGATAAAAATGGTCTGCGTCGTGACTCACTTAAGGAAATTGCCAACACCCAGTGGATCCCGGACTGGGGCCAAAGCCGTATAGAAGGCATGGTTGAAGGCCGCCCTGACTGGTGTATTTCACGCCAGCGCACCTGGGGTGTACCTATTGCGTTGTTTGTGCACAAAGACAGTGGTGAATTGCATCCAGACAGCCACAACCTACTGGAAAAAGTGGCGCAGCAGGTTGAAAAACAGGGTATTCAGGCCTGGTGGGATCTGGATGCCAAGGATCTGCTGGGTGAGGACGCCAACGAATACGTTAAGGTTAAAGATACCCTGGATGTCTGGTTTGACTCCGGTGTAACCCATTATTTTGTGGTGGATCGTCGCGATGATATTCCGGCTTCTGCAGATCTGTATCTGGAAGGTTCAGATCAGCATCGTGGCTGGTTTATGTCATCGCTGATGACCTCTGTGGCTGCCAAAGGCCATGCGCCTTATAAACAGGTGCTGACCCATGGTTTTACCGTGGATGCCAAGGGCAAGAAAATGTCCAAATCTCTGGGCAATGTGGTTTCGCCACAGGATGTCATGAATAAACTCGGTGCCGATATTCTGCGCCTTTGGGTGGCATCCACCGATTATCGTGGTGAAATGACCGTTTCTGATGAGATCCTTAAACGGGCCGCCGATGCCTATCGTCGCATCCGTAATACCTGTCGTTTCCTGCTTTCTAACCTCAGTGGTTTTGAGCCCGATAAAGACCAGGTGCCAGCTGCTGAAATGGTGGCACTGGATCGCTGGATCGTGGGTCGGGCCAAATTGCTGCAGGAAGAACTGACCGATGCCTATGATAAGTATGATTTTCTGGTGGTGACCCAGAAGCTGATGAACTTCTGCTCCATAGAGCTGGGCAGTTTCTATCTGGATATTATCAAGGACAGACAGTATACGGCCAAGGCTGACAGTGTTGCCCGTCGTTCCTGTCAGACTGCGCTTTACCATATTGCCGAAGTGCTGGTGCGTCTGATGGCGCCGATCATGAGCTTTACCGCACAGGAAATCTGGCAGGCCATGCCCGGCAAACGACAGCAGTATGTATTTACTGACACATGGTACAGCGGCCTGAACAAGCTGGCCGTAGAAGATGAACTGGGTAATGCCTACTGGCAACAGCTGATAGAGGTCAAGGATGCGGTGAATAAGGCCCTGGAACAGGCCCGCAGAGATGGTCTTATCGGTGGTTCTCTGGAAGCCGAAGTGACACTTTATGCCTCAGCACAACTGGCTTCGGATCTGGCCAAACTGTCGGATGAGCTGCGTTTTGTGCTGATTACGTCATCAGTACAGGTGATTGATGAGAAGGAGCGTCCTGAGGGCCTGACTGCATCAGAACTGCCTGGCCTGTGGGTCAGT
The DNA here is from genome assembly GCF_001466725.1 of Lacimicrobium alkaliphilum. Classification (NCBI taxonomy): domain Bacteria; kingdom Pseudomonadati; phylum Pseudomonadota; class Gammaproteobacteria; order Alteromonadales; family Alteromonadaceae; genus Lacimicrobium; species Lacimicrobium alkaliphilum. Next base: position 2,982,687 of record NZ_CP013650.1, on the reverse strand, counting down.
GTGGCGAAATCTGCAGGTAGCAAATGTGTGCGCTGCTGGCACCATCGCGAAGATGTGGGCAGCCATGAGCAGCACCCAGAGTTGTGTGGCCGCTGTATTGACAATGTTGAAGGTCAGGGCGAGCAACGTCACTATGCTTAAGTTGTTTAAAACGACCGGGCTGCGTTGGTTGTGGCTGGCAGGCCTGGTACTGATTCTCGATCAACTGACAAAAGTATGGGTGCTCAATGGCATGGATTTGTATCAGTCCATCTCTGTATTGCCTTTTTTCAATCTTACTCATGTGCATAACTATGGGGCTGCCTTTAGTTTCTTAAGTGACGCCGGAGGCTGGCAGCGCTGGTTCTTTACAGCTATTGCTCTTACCGTCAGCATTGTCATTCTGGTGTGGCTTAAGCAGACTAAAAAAGAGCAGGTGCTGCTGCCCTGTGCATTCAGCCTGATTCTTGGCGGGGCGCTGGGAAATCTTTATGATCGTCTGGTCTATGGCTATGTGGTGGATTTTCTGGATTTCTACGTTGGAAACTGGCACTGGCCGGCCTTTAATCTGGCCGACAGCGCGATATTCATCGGCGCTGCGATGCTGATCATTGATGCCTTTTATAATAATGGGGTAAAAGCCGATGGCTAAAGTAATAGGAGCCGACAGTGAGGTGGTGCTGCATTTTGACCTCAAGCTCGAAGATGGCTCAGCCGCAGACAGCACCAGAGTGAATAATAAACCGGCTAAGCTTAAAATCGGTGACGGCAGTCTGACGGAAAACTTTGAAGCCTGCCTGCTTGGCATGCATGAAGGCGAAAAGAAGGCTTTTACGCTGGCGCCTGAGGATGCTTTTGGGATGCCAAACCCCGATAATATCCACCATATGGATCGCAGCCGTTTTACCGCCGATGCGCCGCCGAAGGAAGGCATGATTATCGCCTTTTCACAGCCTGGTGGTGCAGAAATTCCCGGGATTGTTCGTGCGGTGGCCGGTGATTCGGTTACAGTGGATTTTAATCACCCCCTGGCTGGCCACAGGGTGGTATTCGATGTTGAAATCGTACAGATAAACTAAAAGAGAAACTATGCAAATTCACCTGGCAAACCCCAGAGGCTTCTGTGCCGGCGTTGACCGCGCTATTACAATCGTTGAGCGGGCACTGGAAATATTCTCCCCACCCATTTTTGTGCGCCACGAAGTGGTACACAACAAATTTGTGGTGGATGGTCTGAAGGAGCGTGGTGCCTGTTTTGTGGATGAGCTCAGTGAAGTACCCGACGGCAGCATTGTGATTTTCTCAGCTCATGGCGTATCTCAGGCGGTACGTAAAGAAGCCGAGGATCGCGGACTTAAGGTATTTGATGCAACCTGTCCGCTGGTCACCAAAGTCCATATGGAAGTGACCCGGGCGAGCAAGAAAGGAGTGGAGTGCATTCTTATTGGCCATCAGGGGCACCCGGAAGTGGAAGGCACCATGGGCCAGTATGATAATTCCAATGGTGGCATTTATCTGGTGGAGTCGGTGGCCGATGTGGAGCAACTTCAGGTCAAAAATCCGCAGGCGCTCTATTACTGTAGTCAGACTACTCTGTCGGTGGATGATACCGCCGATGTGATCGATGCGCTGCGGGTGAAATTCCCGGCTATTGAAGGACCGCGCAAAGATGATATCTGTTATGCCACGCAGAATCGCCAGGATGCGGTACGTGAGCTGGCAAGTCGATGTGATGTGCTGTTGGTGGTGGGGGCTCAGAATAGCTCCAACTCAAACCGCTTAAAGGAGCTGGCGGAAAAAATCGGAGCCCGTGCTCATCTGATTGCCGGTGCAGATTGTATTCAATCGCAATGGCTGGAAAAAGCGGAGCATATCGGTGTAACCGCAGGGGCTTCCGCACCTGAGGTGCTGGTGCAGGGCGTGGTGGACAAGCTTAAATTCTGGGGGGCCACTGAAGTGACCGAAACGGCGGGCCGTCAGGAAAACATTGAATTTGCGGTACCCAAGGAGCTGCGAATCAAACAGCTCTAATCCGCAGATGGAGCGGGTTGGTATCCGGATTATGAGTGATGAGTTGATATTTATCACTCAGCATTCGTCACTCACCAACAACCAGCAGGTGCTTTTGCCATTGACTGATCCAGGGTCAGGGGGGTGCAGGCAGCATCAGAAGTCTGGCTGCCTTTGGCGGTTGCTTTCAGGGTATAGGTAGTAGCGGTCGCATTTTCAACGGTAAAAGTATAATAATCACTTGCCGGCATGCCTAATTGTGCCGTATCTGCGTATTGATCATTCTCCAGCCGCCAGGCTTCCTGCTGAATCTGTAATTGCAGTAACTGCTGTTTCGCATCATTGCGCCTGGAGCCTGATATCTGGCTCTGGTAGGAAGGAATGGCAATGGCAGCAATGATGCCAACAATAGCTACCACTATCATCAATTCTATCAGTGTATAGCCGCTAAAATTTTTAACCTTCATGGTTCATCATCTCTTCCAAATTGAACTAAAATTATAGCCAATGTGCAAAATGGATGTATAGCTGCACTTATACCAACCGGATGTAATCGTTGGTATTCAGGAAATACTATGGAGAGTATGTGGTGATGGATAAACTTTCGAACCCTTCCCGATATACCCTGGCGACTTGTGGCGGCATCTCCCTCACGGAGTTGTTGATCGTTGTAACTGTGGTGGCCATAACAGTGACGCTCGGTGCGCCGGCAGTGCTGGACACGTTCCGGTCTCAACGCGTCAAAGGTGCGGCGCAAAGTGGCTACTTTATGCTGCAATACGCCCGCTCAATGGCAATCAGCACAGGCAATGATATTGCTATCGACTTTGTACCAGGCAGCAATTGGTGCCTGGGTCTGAGCGATTCTGGCCCTTGTGATTGCAACATCGCTGACAGCTGCAATGTTGATAATGTCGAGCATCTTGTCAACGCCTACGATTATCCCGGTGTGTATCTGAGTAAGCTGACATTCGATGACGGTTTGGCGGTAATTGATGGCCGGCGGGGAATGGCAGCCGGTAACGCGGGGACGCTTGAACTCACCGATGGTGAGCATGCCCTGCGGTTGGTGATGAGCAACCTGGGCAGAGTCAGAATTTGTGCAAAGAGCGGTACCCCGGGAGGTTATCCTCCATGTTAACCCGAATCCGTCAAAAGGGCTCCAGTCTGATAGAGCTGATGATTTCCATGCTGCTGGGATTAACATCCCTATCACTGCTTGCATCTGTAGCTGGTTATGGCATTGGCACCAATGCCAATCTGCTTGGGCAGTCACGGTTAACAGAAGAAATGAGAGCAGCCATATTTCTCATAGGTCGAGAGGTACGTCGAGCTGGTATCAATGGTAATGCTATGTCTGTTGTGCAGAATCCAACGGATAATCCAGCTGTTTTTTCTTCCACTATTACCCTTGGCTCTTACCCAGGGGAACCGGCAAACAGTTGTATTCTGTTTAGTTATGACGCCAACTTCAACGGTAACCTGGATCTGGAAAATCCGAATGAACGATATGGTTTCCGGTTAAAAGACGGAGCCGTGGAGGTGCGACAGGGGGGCACTGGCTGTACACAAGGAGGCTGGCAGGATCTTACGGATAGTCAGGTGGTTGAAATAACAGCGTTAATCTTCACCCTCAAGCAAACCGTCAATGGCCAGGTCACCAGCTATCAGGTTGATATAGAGATAGTGGGAGAACTTATCGGTAAACCTGAATTCAACCGACGCTATCAGGAGACCCTGATGGTCAGAGCTTATGATTAAAGTGGTCGCTGTTCATCGATGTCAGGGCGCAATGGTGCTTGTCTCTGTTGTAATGCTGTTGATGTTAGTGCTAATGGTGACCCTCTACACAGGCCGGGTAAAAACCCTGCAGCACAAAACCCTGCTCAATGAACAGAACTACGCCTTGTCTTTTGCCGCCGCAGAAGCCGGGCTGATGAAAGCTTTAGGAAGACTGTCCGAAGATTCTGCTTGGGATGGTTCTCAGATAGACACAATACTCCCGGAAAACTCCTCATACGCGGTAACAGGCATCCGACAACAGGTCGCCAGGCAGTCAACCACTGTAACCGTCGTTGATTTACAGTCAGTGGGCACATCAGCTGATGGTCTCGCCACCACCACCATAAGGGAGTCGGCGTTGCTCTATTCTGTGTTGGCTAATCCTCCCGACGCGCCGCTCATTGTCGCCGGGGGCATGGCCGTTGGTGGTAATTTCGAAGTTACTGCAAACCCTAATGGGGGTGGTACTGGTGTGCCTTTGTCTATCTGGACAGATCAGAGTGTAGATATGAACAATGGCAGTGGCACAACCTGCGGTTTGCAGGAGTTTAATGATGGTAACTGCAGTACCAGCCCATACTCTGAGAAGGGCATTAAGAACCTGGATATTGTTGATGATGATCCCGGTTTCCCCGATGACTTAATGGAATACTTGTTTAATGTACCAGAAGCCGAGTGGCCGCAACTGAGAGCTGAAGCGGATCAGACTCTGGCAGATTGCAGTGCACTCAACGCAGCTTCGTTTGGCCTGATATGGGTCGATGGCGACTGTACCCTCAATGCGGGTTCAGTGGTCGGTAGTACGCCAGCTCCTGTGATAGTGATTGTTACAGATGGTGATATCAATATGAATGGTGGTGTGGAACTGTTCGGAATTTTATTTTCGTTCAGGAAACCGGGGGTGGTATCAGACTTTGAAATTGATATGGCGGGGGGCGCCAGGGTAAATGGGACAGTGGCGTCTAACCACCCTATAGGACATGCCAATGGTACCTATAACGCGGTTTATGATGCGGACGTCCTGGAGTCAATCAAACAGCATGACGCCTTTCGCCGCGTCGGGCGCATCCCGGGTAGCTGGCGGGATTTTTAGGGGTTCAGGAGTGACATTATGAAAACCAAAGGTTTTACACTAATTGAAGTGCTTGTCGCTGCACTGATTATTATGCTTGGGGTAACAGGTTATGTGACCCTCCAGAGCGTATATATAAAAGGCGATGCAAAAACCAATCAGCGCTCTGTAGCCATGCAGCTTGCCCAGGAAAAACTCGAAGATTTGCGCAGTTTTACGGTGGTCCAGGCAACACCCGGCGTATTCTCTTATGCGGATATTGCCGATGACGCCGGTGGTGACTTGCCAGCAGGAGAAGCTCAGGTAACACTAACCTCAGATGACGACCAGACATACACCTTTAACCGTAACTGGCAGGTCACCCAGCAGTATTTTGTGGATACGGATGCAGATGGCAGCCCGGATAGCTGGCTGGACAGCGGGGATCCGGATTTGCCAGCCGTACTGCCACCCTGGCCGGCACAAAAACAGGTGACAGTGACGGTAAACTGGACTGACAGGCAGGGCAACGCTCAATCTTTATCCTTACATGCCAGTATTGCTCCGGTGACTCAGGCTGATAGCTATCAGGCAATCAGTGAGTCTGATAACACCAAGGCCTCTCCCACTGTTACTTACACCCCAGGCCTTGCCCCGGATGTGATTGCTTATGATCTGGGCAATAACCAGAAAGTTGAAACCAGTAAACCTGTACCAGAAGTCAGCAAGCTTGGGGACAATACTCAGGTTCAGTTTGAGACAGTAAAGTACATTGAATTGCCGGATGATGTGACCAAACTAGAGCAGGAAGATTTTCTTACCGTGGACTGTGAATGTCAGATAGCAGGTACAGGAAGTGGTGCTACGCCTCATATGACCGTTTTGATCGACGAAGAATTAATGGTTCAGCCGGGTGAGATGATCACCAAAACAACCGGCCAACCTGCGACAGACAAACAGCCAGCATTGTGCACGCAATGTTGCCGGGATCATCATGACACTGCTGAGATGATAGCAAACGAAGTGTATTACCGGGCCGAGGAGGGAGCACCACACAAACATTATTCTCATGATGGCCAGGGCAATTTCTCACTGGCGGCAGGAGTAGGTGAGCAATACAACGAGGTATGCCGTTTTAAGCGCGTTGACGGCCTGTTCCAGCTTTATCCCGATTGGCAGCTGTTGGATATTATTACTTTTGACGACAAATATCTGCTCGAAGAGGGCAAGCTTGAGTCGTATATGAGCTATACCGAATCGCTTATCAGCAAAAGTATACTGGGACTTGCTGCCCCGGCGCGACCTGATGACCGTGATGTTATTGTTAAACCCGGCGCGTATCAGTTGCTGGCAAGAGGGATCTATCTGGACAGGATGACAACCGAGCACCAACAAAAAGTACTGGATAAAATCTCAGTAGGTGATGACAGTTGGAAAACGATAACCCCTTTCTATGACATTAACCTGACCCTGGTGGCCATCTGGTCGGTGGATAATCCGCAGATAGCTAATGTTACCCAGGAGAATATACAGACACTGGTGGACCCCGAGACGAGCTATTATGATACGTATAGCCGGGGGCGGCTGGAAGCGCTGAATAAGGGCAATGCTGTCGTTACAGTGGTATCCTACCCTTTTAATGCTGGTATAACAGGTGTTGACGCCTTGTCACCGCTCGAATATCAGACTGTCAGAACTGACAACTCTGTAAAGGTCACTGTCGATTAAAAACTCCCGGACAGCACCTGGAGCAACGGTGCTGCTATAATCTGAACAAGCACATTCTGTGTACGTGATGCCATTCAGACGTGCACTACTCTGTTTAATTTTCATACCTGACCATGGCTTTTTATAACGAGCGGGGTCACTCTCTGTGCTAGATTTAACTTGCCTTAATAGTTTAAGTGGCCTTGCCGGTCTTCGGAAAAGGCAACAGTTAAGTATGTAAATTTATTCGCTGATGTGGAAGGGTTATGCTCGCTGGTTATAGAACTCATGAATGTCGACAAACTGCGCTTAAATGCAGCAGGGGGGTAGGTATGATTGAGGTATTAGTCACCTTGTTTATCCTTTCTATCGGTTTGCTGGGTGTTGCATCACTGCAGTTTATCGGCTCGTTTTCCAATGCTGATGCTCTGAACCGTTCCCAGGCCGTTATTCTGAATCAGCAACTTGCCGAGAGGCTCAGGGCCAGTGCCGTATTGTCTGATAGTGGCGATGGGCTGGTAGTGAACAATGGCTATTTTGACCAGGACATCTATAACTTTTCCAATCTCAGTGGTTGTGACGGTGGCAATCCCTATCAATGTTATTGCCTGGCCCTGCCTGCGGATATTCCGGATTGCAGTGCAGGTCAGTGCAGTGAAGCACAGTTTGCTGTTTTTGATGGCTACCAGGTCAGCTGTGCGCTTGCCAGCAGTAACCCCATGGCGCAGCTTTCCTTAACCTGCACGGATAACAACGCGGCAGACGGAGACAGTTGCAGTGCCGGCTCCAGGCATCGTATTTTGCTGTCATGGCCGGTGGAGAACTGGCAGAACATTGATCGTGAACTGAACCCGATCTGCAACCCTGATGCCGACGCAGAGCCGCAGGATTGCGTTGTGCTGGATGTGACCTTATGAATCAGCGTGGTTTTAGTTTGGTTGAGCTGATGATCAGCCTGACGCTCGGGCTGATCATTTCCGCCGCTATTATTCAGGTGATGATTAGCAACCAGATTACAGAACGGGTAAATCGCTCGGTTGCTTCTGTTCAGGAAAATGGCCGCTTTTTTATCAGTCGTATGCGCAGTGAGCTGATGATGACAGGCCTGTATGACCCCCTTTCCCCTAATCTGAATACCGATGTGGATATTGTTGATGAAGCTGCATTCCTGCAAAACCGACCGGTTATTCTTGCCGGTGATTTTATTGGTCGTCCGGGGCTTGGCGCTGTGCAGGGCGCAAACGGAGCCAATGATGTGCTGGTGGTTGCTTTTCAGGGGCTGAGGGATTGCAGAGGCTATAAGCTCGGCTATCAGGACGATGAAGAATTCTTTGTGGTCAACGAGTATTTTGTTCAGGACAGTCAGCTCAAATGCCGCGGATTCGACGGGCGGGTGCTCAGGGGGCAAAAGGTGGCAGAGGGAAATAACGGTGACGCTGCTTTTACCTTGATGGATCAGGTGCAGAGTTTTCAGGTGCTCTACGGTATTGCCAATAATCAGGCCGCAGGTGATTTCAGTGCCAGGCCGCTAAGGTATGTGACGGCTAATGAGCTGGCGGATGAGCGGGATGCAGAGTCTGGAATTGTGTCAATCAGAGTCGCAGTACTATTGGAGGGTGACGGCGAAGTCCGTATAGACACAGTCCCCGAAGTTCGCTTACTCAATGAAGATGCTTTTACTCCGGCAGAAAAGAAATTGTACAAGACATTTGAAACGACCATTTCACTGCGCAATGTGAAGAATCAGCAGAAGAGCAGAAAGATATGAAACAGCAGCAAGGTTTAGTTCTGGTATTAGCACTGCTGGTCCTGATGAGTCTGACCATTCTTGGTGTCTCTTCAGTCAGCAGCAGTCTGATGCAAAGTAAAATGTCCCAGTCGATGGAGCGTCAGCTACTGGCGTTCGACGCTGCCGAGGCAGCTATTGCTGGCGTGATTTTTGAGTCCGAAGACACAGCCGTACTGACTGATGACAACCTTATGGATCCTTTATCAGAAGCCCGTCAGGATGATGCTATTGATCTGGAAAATGAGTCGCTGAGTTGTTTTGAACAGGTTGAGTGGACATCCAGACAATTAACTCAGGCAGGTCTGACTGCAGGAACATTGCATCAGGCGGCTGGCGACTATTACACCAGCCCCAAAACGGCCAGTTGGTCGCGTACAGCATTTGTGCGTGAACAAGCCTGTCTGGGGTCCAGCAATGTTATCGGTGGCAGCAATATCAGTTGCCATGTATTTCTTATCCGTGGTTGCGGAAAGTTGGAAGATCAGTCTCTGGCTGTGGCCAATACACAAAAAGCGGCCGTATTTGCGCCAGCATCGGGTAACCAGTAGGGGGTTGTATGTATATCCGTAGAGCGTTTGTTTCCTTTACTGCCTGTTTGCTCAGCGCAATGATTAGCCTGACTGCAATGGGCGATGATCTGGAGATTTATCTGGGAGCGGGTAATAATCAGGTTAGTTTCAATCCTAACGTGCTGTTTATTATGGATACTTCCGGCAGTATGGGGAGTAAGGATGGCACCACCACTAACAGGATGACGAAAGTGCAGGAAGGACTGAAATCGGTGCTTTCTTCTGTCACAAACATCAATGCAGGCCTGATGCGCTTCTCCGATTTTGGCGGTCCTGTCTTATATCCGGTCCGTAATATCGATGAACCTGTGGAGCCGGAATTCATCACATCCATCGCTCAGCCGGCAGATGATGGTCACGAAAAAAGTGGCGTGGTCAGCCTTTATACTAATAACCTGAAGCTGGTGGAAGGAACTGACACGGTCACATCAGGCCTGAGATTTTCGGATATTAATATACCTCAGGGCGCCACAATCACTTCGGCATCTATTCGCTTTACTTCGGCACAGCTAAGTACCGGGGCGGTTTCTATTAACCTGGCCGCTGAAAAGGCAGCTCAGGCTGCAGAATTTGACAACGGCGCTAACAATCTGAGCAGCAGGACGAAAACCCTCAACAGTATCCAGTGGGATACTGATAACGACTGGCCCGCCACGGGAGAGCTTATCAATACGCCTGACATCAGTGCGGTAATACAGGAAATTGTCGATCAACCTGAATGGTGTGGCGGCAATGATCTGAATATGCTGATAACAGGTGAGGGTAGCAGTGGGGCCAGCTCCAGGCTGATCAGGGCCAATGACCAAGGGGAGGGGCAGTCCGCGCAGCTCGTGGTAACCTATGACAAGCTCAGTGCCACAGGTTGTATTTCCGGCCAGTCTATCTATCAGGTCAGCTCGCAGGGCAATAATAGCGAAGAGAAGCACAATGGCTATGATTCCACTCTTACGGAACTGACTTTTAATGACTATTACAATGCCTACATTGGCATGCGATTTGAGAATATCATTATCCCTCAGGGAGCGGAAATAGAAGAGGCATACCTTGAGTTTACTGCTTATCAGCATCGTACTGGCTGGGGGGCATCTTTTAATATTGCCGCTGCTAATGTTGATGACGCTGAAGACTATAGTCCGCATCAACGTTACATGCTAAAAGATGTTGCTAAGACTGACAGTGTTAATTGGAACAATATTCCCGCCTGGTACAAGAACAACGATTACCAGAGTCCGTCTCTGAAAAGCGTGATTCAGCAGGTGATTGACAGGGATGGCTGGCAGGCGGGCAACGCGATGGCGTTAATTGTTTCTGATATAACGGGTAACAGAGGAGCCTACAGTTATGACGGCAAGCCTTCAGGTGCCCCTCGCCTGGTCATAAAATACAGAGGTGATGCAACTCCTGAATCCGTATCGACAGTGCGTGATCACCTGATCAATAAAGTGGATGAGCTGTCAGCCAATGGTCTCACGCCCATTGTCGATACATTATACGAAGCCGTTAATTATTATGGTGGCTTACCGGTGGATTATGGTCTGACCAGAGGGACTGGCTCTGTCAGCAGTTCGGTCAGAAGAGCAACCAGGGTGAGCCACAGATTGTCTTACGCCGGTGCAGATGCTGTATTGCCCCCAGGTTGTACGGAGGATGATCCGACCAATTACAACTGCATCAATGAGTACATTCCTTCTGGTGCCACGTACCTGTCACCAATCACTGATCTGCAATGCCAGACCAATAATCATATTGTTCTATTGTCTGATGGTGAGGCCAATAATAACCACAGTGTCAGTGAAATCCAGGCGTTGCTGGGTGAAACCTGCATGGATGCCAGTGGTGGAGAAAAATGCGGTATCGATCTGGTGAAAAATATCAGCAAAACGGGCGATTCAGTGATTGATGCCAGAATTATTACGCACACCATAGGATTCGCTGCTAATGCACAAGCCAATAACTACCTTAATCAGCTGGCGCTAAATGGTGGTGGCGGATTTTATCAGGCAGATAATGCGGAAAACCTGATTGAGGCGTTTCAGAGCATTCTGAAAACAGTAAAAGATGTGAATGCGACATTTGTTTCCCCCGGTGTCGCGGTCAACCAGTTAAATCGTTTGACGCATAAGGATGAACTGTACTTTGCCTTGTTCAAGCCTGCTGAAGGGGCGATCTGGCCCGGCAACCTGAAAAAGTACAAGATTAGCGGAGATACCATTCTTGATAAAAACGGTAATGACGCAGTGGATGACGGTAGTGGCTTTTTCCACGACAACGCTCATAGCTACTGGTCTATCATGGCTGACGGCAATGATGTGCGTGAAGGTGGCGCTGCCAGCCAGCTTGATTTACTCAGGAATATCCACTTTTTCAATAGTACCGGCAGTATCGTCAATGACAGCAACAAATTACATGAAAACAATGATGATATTACGGTTGCTAACCTGGGTATCCCTGAACAGGCTGATGAAGACGTCCTGCGCTCACAGGTGCTGAAATGGGCCAGAGGCGTTGATGTATTTGATAATGACAATGATGGTGATACAACCGATGTGCGCTTACAGATGGGGGATCCCATTCATTCTCAACCTGTGATTGTCAATTATTCAGCTACCGACAGTGCTATATTGGTGGCAACCAACCAGGGATTTCTGCATTCATTTGATGCTGAAACAGGTGAGGAAAACTTTGCTATCACCCCCAAGGAACTGCTGACTAACCTGTATGACTTTTACCAGGATAACTCCAGCTTTAACCATATATATGGTCTGGACGGAGATCTGGTGTTACGCAACAAGGGCAACCAGAAGATCCTTTATGTGGGCATGCGCCGTGGTGGTAATAATTACTATGCGTTTGATATTACTAATAAAACCTCTCCTTCTTTATTGTTTAAAATTGAGGGGGGGAGTACCGGATTCGAGCAACTGGGACAAAGCTGGTCGCGGCCTACACTGACCAAGGTGAATATCGGTGGCAGCACAAAAAATGTACTCATATTTGGCGGTGGCTATGATGAAGATCAGGACAACAAGGTTAACCGGGCACCGGATGTTACTGGTAATGCTGTATTTATGGTTGATGCTGATACCGGAGCATTGTTGTGGCGCGCGGGTAAGACCGGCGCTGATTTAAATCTGTCGCAGATGCAATACAGCATTCCGGCACGTATTTCGGTAATAGATCGTGAAAACGACGGTATCGCAGATCATATGTACGTGGCGGATACCGGTGGTCAGTTATTCCGGCTGGATATTCATAACGGTGAATCGGTTTCCGATCTGGTTAGCGGTGGTCTGCTGGCCTCATTCTCAGCCGATGACAGTGCCGCGGACAATCGTCGTTTCTATTATGGTCCGGATGTTTCTGAAGTTAGCCTGGCCAATGAGCATTACTATGCCGTTGCCCTTGGTTCAGGGTATCGGGCTCATCCACTGAACACGGAAATTCAGGATAATTTCTATATGATCAAGGATTCTGGGGTATTCCAGATTGATCAGGACGGCAATTACAGTTTGCCGGAGACAGCTTATACAGCGAGTGATCTTTATGATGCAACGGCCCATCTGCTGACCAGCAGTGATGCTGACCAGCAACAACTGGAAGCGGCAGCCTTTGCAGAAAAACATGGCTGGATGATTCAGTTGGGTAGCGGTGGCGAAAAAGTACTGGCGTCACCGCTGATCCTTAATTACCGTATCTTCTTCACCACCTACTTGCCGGCGTCAGCCAGCGACAGCATTTGCGCACCGCCAACGGGTAACAGCCGTGCTTATCTGGTTGAGCTGGTGAATGGTAACGCGGTGACAGATCTGAACCAAAATGGTGAAAAAGAGCATGTTGACCGTCATGCAGATTTAAAGCAGACAGGGATTGCGCCGGATACCAAGATTCTGATTGAGGACATCGTCAATCCGGTTGTATGTCTGGGGACGGAATGTACCTCTGCGGTAAAGGATCCTAATCAGGAATGTGGGACTGATTTTGAGTGTCTGGCTGAGAATATTTATGGCCGCTTCGAGCGGGTGCAAAGAAGCAGCTGGAAAACGGAGAGCGAACGTGAGCAATAATATTGTTGGCAGCACAATGCGTGGGTTCTCATTGATCGAGTTGATGATAACAGTTGCTATTATTGGCATCATAGCCAGTATCGCTTACCCCTCATACATGAGCTTTATGGTCAGCAGTAACAGGGGGGGGGCGCAGTCTGATTTGATGGCGTTGGCAGCGGCAATGGAACGGCACAAAGCGGCTAACTTCAGTTATAAGGGAGCTGCTGACGGAGGTGATACTGGCGCTCCTGCTGTGTTCCATGCACATTCACCGTCCAGTGAGCCTGCAGCAAATAAGCGTTATAATTTAACCATTGAACAGGTTTCTGCCAGTGGCAACAGCTATCGCCTCAAGGCTGAGCCTGTCGCCGGAACACCGCAGGCGGATGACGGTGATCTGTTTTATTTCAGTGACGGGCGTAAGGCCTGGGATAAAAATAATAACGGTGCTCTCGCAGCATCGGAATATTGCTGGAGCTGCTAATTAGTCCTTTATCAGCTGCAGCTTAAAGCTGTACCCGCGAGATCTTCATGAATATCGTCGTTATTGCTGTCCTGACTGATTTTAACCCTGCCCTGTAGTGTCAGCAGCAGAGCTCTGGCAAATTTATCGGTATTGTCCTGGTCACAGATCAATATGGTGGCCGGGGCTGAGGCAGTGCCATCACCGTTAAATAAAATGGCAGCCGCCGGGCCACTGATATTTAATCCCTCAGGGCTGACACTGGTACCAGCCAGGATCTCTTCATCGTCACCCCGGTCACCACTCTGATCAAGATCAACAAAAACCATCTTGGCGAGGCCCCAGTCGTTGCTGCAGGTCGAAAAATCCGCTGTCGGGCAAACGATGGTATTACTCTGCTCATCAATGGCGGTATGACGTGCGAGCTGAATGACACCGCTGGTTTCATTGACCTGAGCCGTGATCCGGTTTCTTGTCAGTATTTCCGCCACACTGGGCGCAACCACAGTGATCAGAATACCGATAATCACCAGGGTGATCATCAGTTCCATCAGGGTTACTCCTTGCTGCTTGTTCGAGCCTTTCACATCAAACCTCTTTACAATGTTTTTGACTACTTCTTAGCATACAGGGGAATGGGTATTATAGGGTATTGGGATACCAGCTTTGTTATGGTAAGAAATCTCAGCAAAAGGCGAGATTATTTTTTATCATAGCCATTCTGTTTGTTGCTTGAGAATGAAGAATGAACGCACAGGCGATTATTGACGAGATGCGGGTTTTACCCGAAATAGATACGGATTTTGAAATTACCCGGCGGGTCAATTTTATCAAACAGCATTTGCGTCACTCAGGTCTGCATACGCTGGTGCTGGGGATCAGCGGTGGTATTGACTCCTGTACCTTAGGGCGACTGGCACAACTGGCGGTGAATGAACTGAATCAGGAGCATCATGAGCGCTACCAGTTTATTGCGGTGCGCCTGCCATACTCTGTGCAGGCGGATGAGCAGGATGCTCAGACCAGTATTGATTTTATTCAGCCGACCCAGGTGATTTCTGTCAACGTGCAGCCCGGTGCCGATGCCATTCATCAGCAAACCAGCGATGCACTGGAGAAACAGGGGTTGTTGCCGGACGACAAAGGCAAACAGGACTTTGTGCAAGGTAATGTAAAAGCCAGAACACGGATGGTGATCCAGTATGAGGTTGCCGGTATGCTGGATGGTATGGTGTTGGGCACCGATCATTCTGCTGAGAATATCACTGGCTTTTATACCAAATTTGGTGACGGTGCCTGTGATCTGGCCCCTCTGTTTGGTCTGAATAAACGTCAGGTGCGTCTGCTGGCAGAAAAACTGGGGGCGCCGTCCCATATTATTAAGAAACCGCCCACTGCAGATTTAGAGTCATTGAGTCCGCAGAAAGCAGATGAAGAGGCGCTAGGGCTGACCTATGATCAGATTGATGATTTTCTCGAAGGAAAACCTGTGGCCCCTGATGTTACAGAGAAATTGATCTATATCTACCAGCGCACCCAGCATAAGCGCCAACCCATACCGACGATTTACGATGAGTTAAGGAGTGAAACGTGAAAAAAATAGAAGCCATTATCAAACCGTTCAAGATGGACGATGTACGGGAAGCGCTGGCTGATGTGGGTGTAACCGGCATGACGGTCACTGAAGTTAAAGGTTTCGGCCGTCAGAAAGGGCATACGGAGCTCTATCGCGGGGCAGAGTACCAGGTAGACTTTCTGCCGAAAGTGAAAATTGACCTGGTATTGCCCGATGAGCAGGCAGAGAGGGCGATTGAGGCCATTATGCAGACAGCGCAAACCGGCAAAATCGGTGACGGTAAAATCTTTGTCTACGAAGTAGAGCGGGTAGTGCGTATCCGTACCGGTGAAGAGAACGAAGACGCAGTCTGATCAACTGCTCTGAGTACAGCTTTTCAGTGGCCGGGACTTATCAAAGTAAATTGATATTTCGGCCACAGTCACACCGAACTTTTTCATGTAGGAACGGTTCATGAGTCTGTGCTGATCGAGGCGATACAGCCAGTCATCAACGGCAAGCTCATACACTGAACCATCGATGGGCACCTCCAGCACATACTTCCAGTTAAAGGCATTGCCCCGGATTGCTCCGCTGGCTTCACCGACGACATCATTAGCCCGCCCGGTCACTTTTCCATCCTCAGATATCTGCAGTTCCCAGATGCGTACCTGTTGCTCGCCATCATCAAAGTAGAAGGTTTCATGTAACTGGCCCTGATTATTCTCCCAGGTACCAACAATATCCACGCAAAAGTGTCGGGTCAGGGTACCGCTGTAGTCTTCAATGATCCCCCAGGCGGTAATATTACCGTCAAAGTATTCAGGCAGATTAAAGTCGGGTTTGTTATTGGCATAATCATCCAGTGACGCTGAACAGGCGCTGAGTAATATGGTGCATAGCAATAGCAGGGCTTTCATTGGTCGCTCCTTTGGATCAATTTTTCTCTTAGCTTCGGGTACTCGGTGTTGGGGGCGAGCCAGATGCCGAGGAACGCCGGTGCAAAGTCTGTATCCTCAACTTCTCCCAGCGGTTCCTGGTTGTAATAGAAACGCCCCTTTTGATTGTTATCGACTCTGAAGATAAGCTGATCGCCTTTGCGGATATCCGGCCAAAGTGCTTTTATCCTTTCAATCCAGGGGGATGTGCGTTTATCATCCAGGCCCTGTTTCTGCCACTGCTCAGCGGTGGCCTCCACCAGATCCGCTGCGCTGATGTCGCGCAGATAATCGATTTGCAGGGCAATGGGGTAGTTTTTTGCATTGTACTGGCCCGAAGCCGTATACAGACTAGACTCGTACACTTCCCAAAACCATACCTTAAGGCGGGCGTCTCCGACCTTTTGCAGATCCTGAACAGGGGATGCCTGCACAATGCCTGTGCATATCAGCAAGGCTAAAATCAAAAGCTTCATAAACTCACCTGTGCTGTGTGCTGATTAATTCTGTTGGTGATAAAGATAAATAAGGGGAACAGCAAGGCCCAGATACCCCCCAGAAGCAGCAGGGTGGTGACAACAGGCAGGCCGAACTCTACCGCCCCCAGTCGTTGTCCGGCAAAGTAACTCAGCGGTCCAGCAATGGCACCGCAACCCGCAGCGAGATAAGGGCGAGACAGAAAGAAGGCCATACCATGCCGCAGGGTAGCAGTAAATGCTATCCACAGACCTGCCAGCCATAAGGGGATAAGACCATCAGAGAGGTGACGGAACTCAAACACGGCGTAAAAGCTCAACAGGCTGTCGATAATCATGCCAAGAGGAGCACACAGCACTATCAGCAAGAGTTCCTGCTTGCGTTGCGGTAGTAACAGAAAATGCAGTGCCAGCAGCAGCACCAGCAACAATACAGTCTGGTGCTGGCCCAACACCGCTGTGAACCAGAACACCTGAAACCATATCAGATTAAACCAGGGTTTAGAGGCGATTAACGGCATCCCGGTATCCCTGTCTGCTGGTTAACAGCTGCACCGCGCTGATAGTACGCTCTAAAAAGCCGCCTTCACAGTAGCAGAAATAGAAGCGCCACAAGCGCATAAAGCGTTCGTCATATCCCAGCGGTAACAGTTCGTCGCTGCGGCTTAAAAAACGCTGATGCCAGTCATTGAGTGTCTGTGCATAGTGCAGCCCAATGTCATGGCAGTCCCGTATGACCATATCGGTGCGTTTGGCGATATGCTCGCTGAGCAGATGCAGTGAAGGTAAAAAGCCGCCCGGGAAAATATGCTGTTGGATAAAGTCCTGACTCTTACTGTAGGTCTCGAATCTGGGCTCACTGATGGTGATGGCCTGCAGTAACATCAAGCCGCCCGGTTTAAGCAGGTCATTACACTTTTTAAAGAAAACCGGCAGGTATTCCTGTCCTACCGCTTCAATCATCTCGATAGAAACCAGTTTGTCATATTGCCCCTGCAAATCCCGGTAGTCTTTATTCAGCAGTGTAATGCAGTCCTGCAGTCCGGCTGACTCTATCTGAGACCGTGCATAGCTGAACTGTTCTTCGGAAATGGTTGTGGTGGTCACCTTGCAGCCATATTCCTGTGCTGCAAAAAGTGCCAGACCACCCCAGCCGGTGCCAATTTCAAGCAGATGATCTTCAGGGCCCAAAGATAACTTTTCACAGATATGGCGAAGCTTGTATTGCTGTGCTTCAGGCAGTGTTGCCTGGTGTTTCGGGTAAATCGCGGCAGAGTACATCATGCTGTCGTCCAGAAAGCGCCGATACAGCTCATTGCCAAGGTCGTAGTGGGCGGCAATGTTCTTCTTTGCGCCGTTTCTTGAATTCTTACGACGCATTTTTTTTATCAGATTGACAGGTTTGAGCAGCCAGCCAAGACGGGCTTCAAGCTCGTCTAACAGCGGCATGTTGCGGACAAACAAACGTATTACCGAGGTGATGTCAGGGGTCCGCCACAACCCATCCACAAAGGTTTCTCCTGAGGCGACGCTGCCTCCGAGCAGAATTCTGGGATAAAAATCCGGATGCAAAACGTCTATTTCTGCTTTGATATCACTGTCGGGGTTGCCGAAATGTTCAATCAGCACGCCATCTTCCTTGAGTACAAGGTACCCTTCAGGTAATTGACTCAGAAGATTCAACAGACTGGCTCTGGCAAGCCTGTTCCACCAGTTCAGTGGCCCCGATTGATTCAGTACTTGTTCACCGGATTGCATTGTTACTCCTTGTCCTTCGCAGTATGGCTGTACACAGGCACACCTTTTAAAAGGAGTCTCAGAGCGTGCCAGTAGATACCTGCCAGGGTTTTCATTGTCATCGTGCTAAGCATTACGCGAAACAGGGTTTTTGAGTTCAAAGATTTTTTTTGCAAACGAAGACCGGCATCAAAATGGCGTTGGTCGGTGTCACAGCGAATGACCAATTGTAATTGCTCTTCAGGCTGTGAGATCTGCCAGTGGTAGTGCATCTGCATGGGATTAAAGGGAGACACGTGAAAGGCTTTTTCGGTGGCTTGCGGGTTGTTCAGATCCACCAGATAGCAATGTCTCTCATTCCAGGGGGTATTACTGACTTCGGCCAGCACATGACTAAAGTGGCCATCGGGCTGCTGAAGGTAATAAAAATTAACCGGGCTGAAGTAGAGCCCGAACAGGCGCAACTGACCGAGCATAAATACCTTACCGGCTAAGGGGCTATTTGCCAGTGTCGACATTTTTTCCAGTGCGACTTGCTGCAGTGGGCGCTCAGGATGGCTCAGATAATCGCTACGGCGAAAGGTTACCGGCGCCCACTTTTTCGCAGATAACCCCCGAACCTGTTCCAGAGCCGGCAGATCCTGCAAATCCAGCCAGAACAGGCTGATAGAATATTTGAAACTGTGTACTTTAGGGCGGTGCCGGTGATGCCAGACAGTGCCGCTATAGATTGCACTTTGCATCAAAGACTGGCTCCAAACCGCTGGCACACATCCAGCGCGCTTCTGACACCGTCTTCATGAAAGCCGTTGTACCAATAAGCGCCGCAAAAGTGCAAACCATCCTGGCCACAGATCTCATCTCGCCTGGCCCTGGCTTTCAACCCATTGAGGTCGAACTGGGGATGGCTGTAACTGAACTCACGCAGAATTTTTTCCGGTGCAATGTCCTGAGTGTTATTGAGTGTAACGCAGAATGTGGTATCAGCCCTTAGTCGTTGCAATATATTCATATTGTACGTTACTGACGCAGGTTGCTGGGCGCTGACATTTTGTTTGAGCAGGTAGTTCCAGCTGGCCCAGGCCAGTTTTCGTTTCGGTAATAAACTGGTATCAGTATGCAGCACCACTTCGTTGCTTGAGTAGGGCATCGCGCCAAGGATCTCTTTTTGCATGGTTGAGGGAGCGGCGAGCAGAGCCAGCGCCTGATCGCTATGACAGGCGAAGATCACTTCATCAAACTTTCTGTCGGGCTGATTGGCGGCGCTGACGTTATAGCCCTTATCTGATTGACTGACGCTCTGAACCGGACTGCGCAGCATAATATTATTTTCGAACCCCTGTATCATCGGTGCAATGTACGCTCTGGAGCCACCAATCAGCGTGTACCACTGGGGGCGATGATTGACGTTCAAGAGCCCGTGATTATTGAAAAATTGCAGGAAGAAGCGCAGCGGGAACTGCCTGGCATCATCCAGGCTGGCAGACCAGATTGCCGCACACATGGGCAGAATGTAATTGTCGGCGAAGTGATCGCTGAATCCCTGTTGATAGATGAAATCACCCAGGGTCAGTGGCAGCGACTGCGTGTCTTTCTCCAACACCTGCTTGCAGGTCTTATTGAATCTCAGAATTTCGCCCAGGAACCTATAGAACCATGGTCGTAAAAGATTTCGTCGCTGAGCAAACAGGCTATTGATGTTATTGCCATTGTACTCCAGAGAATTGCCCAGATTTTTCACACTGAAACTCATTTCAGTGGCCTGCTTTTTCACCCCCAGTTTGTCCATCAGGGCGATAAAATTAGGGTAAGTCCAGTCATTAAAGACGATAAAGCCGGTATCCAGTGCATAGGTGAGGCCATTGACTTCAATATCGACGGTGTGGGTGTGACCACCAATGTAATCTTCTGACTCGTACAGGCAGATATCATGTTTGGGGTGTAAAAGGTGGCCGCAAACCAGGCCGGAAATACCACTTCCTATAATGGCAATGCGTTTTCTCATTGCGTCTTCATCCTCTTACAAATAGCCACCCGCAATGCGTCAGGTAACTTGCCCATTAATCTGATCATCAGAGAGAAGACCAATGGGAAGTATATGGTTCGGCTGCCTTTTTCCAGACCGCCAAGCATTTGCCGGGCGGCTTGTTCAGCGCTGATTTTCATGGGCATATCAAAATCGTTTTTATCGGTCAGGGGCGTTTCTACAAAACCCGGTGAAACACTCTGTACTCTGATATGTCTGCCAGCCAGATCCACTTCCAGGCTTTTGGTCAGATAGTGCACCGCCGCTTTGCTGGCTCCATAAGCCTGGCTGCGGGTAAATGGCAGTAATCGGGCCAGACTGTCTACGATGGCTATCTGACTACCGGGTTTTAAATTCTTCAGTAACGGCCCGAGGCAGTTGATGACACCGAAGAAATTAGCGTCGAACACTCTTTTAAACATCTCGGGCTGCCAGTCCTGTATATCGACATATTCGCAGGTGCCGGCATTCAGCACTGCAATATCAGGCTGACAGGCAGCCAGAGCCTGCTCGCAGCTATGCAGATCGGTCACATCAAATGCCAGCGTCTGAATATTGTCATCTGACAACTTAAGCTTGTTGAGTTTGTCTTCGCTGCGACCACAGGCAATGACCTGATAGCCGCGCTTGCTGGCCTCCAGCGCCAGAGCCTTGCCGATGCCCGAACTGGCACCAGTAATAAGGATGCTCTTCATGAATTTAACCTTTTTTTCAACCAGTTAATGACCGGGCCTATAAGCGGCAGGTGCTGGTACAGCATTGCTCCGAGGTCGTAATAATCACGCTGCTGGCATACTTTCTGCTCTGTATTGAGCATGATTTCGCTGCAGCCATCCACACAGATCATGGCTCCCTTTTTCACTTTCGGGTGACTGAAAATCATGGTCCAGGTCACAAAGCCCTGTTGCCCCTGCAGCACACAGCTGTGAATGGTGAAGCGGCATTCGCCACAATTTTCCAGCAGCCTGCCAAAATAGGTGTCCAGGGCATCCAGGCCGTGGTGCTCTGCCACAGGATCAATAAACCGCACATCCTCGCTATACACAGAAGGTAACTGTGACAGAGAAGAAGACTGTAACTGCTCATAGAATGCGCGAAATTCTGATAATTCTGTATTCATAAACTTCCTGTTTTTTCTGTGATTTTTACGTCAGGATAAGTAAAAGGATCATATTAAAGTACAGGCTTAATAGGGTTGCTTTCGATCTTTTTCTTTCACTGGGCGTATTTCCCCATATCTTTAACCTGAAAAGTTGCCTGCATTGAAAAGCCCGGGTACCGAACTTGCACTGTTTCCATTGTCGGCGCATATACTGACCGGCGGCAGAATGTCGCTGCGAATATTCGAGCCACGATACTTGCGCATGGTGAAAGAAGCGTGCGCCGGCAGAATGGAGTTTGGTATCTGTATGCTTAATCCCCAGGGCGACAAGAAGGCAAATCAGCATATCTACCCGGTAGGCACCCACGTGAAGGTGACAGATTTTGATTTGCTTGAAGACGGACTGCTGGGGGTGACTGTTGAAGGGCAGGGCTATTTCCGGATAGACAACATCACAACCGAGCCTGATGGCCTGAGAATGGGGCAGTGTCATTGGCTGGACGCCTGGCACTATGAGCTGCCGCAGGACGCCATAGTGCAGATGCGCACCAAGCTGAAACAGATATTTGAACGTTTTCCGGATATCAGAGCTCTGTATCAGCAGCCGAGTTTTGACGATCCTCTCTGGGTGATGTTCCGGTGGCTGGAGCTGGTTCCGGTTGAGGCGTCGCGCAAGCAGGAGCTGCTGCAGCAAAAAGATTGCCGCAAGGTGCTTAATTTTCTGACACAATTAGTAAATTGATCTTTATCGTTCTGACACCCGTACAAAGAGTCAAATCGAGTAAAGGGTGACGGAAAATGCTAGTTGGGATTCAGTTGGAAACCAGGCAAACACAGCGGCCCGCTGGGCCGGAGATTGCAAATGAAATGTCGGCGTACCTGCAAACGGTTGCAAGTGAGCGCTGCCAGAGATCTTTTGCAAAAATCTTTCACTATTTCGCGCCGCGAGTGCGCTCCTATGCTTTAAAACAGATGAAGAATGACGCTCAGGCCATGGAACTGGTACAGGAAACCCTGGCGAATGTGTGGCAAAAAGCGCACCTGTTTAATGCCGAGAAGGGATCGCCTTCCACCTGGATCTTTACCATTGCCCGCAACATCCGTTATGACATGCTGCGCAAGCAGAAGAACCGAAAGGAAGATATCTGTTCCGAAGATATGTGGCCGGTGCTGTGCGAACAGACTGCGTCGGCTGCTGAAGTGAGCCTGGATCATCAGGTGACACTGGAGCAGGTGGGGCAATTGTTTATAGAACTGCCGCATAAACAGAAAACCGTTATTGAAGCGATTTATATTGAAGGGAAATCTCAGCAGGAAGTGGCAGATGAGTTGGGTATTCCATTGGGTACGGTCAAGTCCCGGACCCGGTTGGCATTGCAACGATTAAGAGAGATGTTAGAACAAGATGATTAAATTACACCCCAATTCACAACAGTTATCTGAGTTTGCCCAAGGGCAGTGTGATCCTGGTGTAGCTCTGATAATTTCGGCTCACATTGACATGTGTCGTTGTTGCAAGCAAAAGCTGGTGTCGGTTGAGGCTGAACTGGCCCGTGAGGCCATGGCTGAGAAAGCGCCCGCAGATCCGGCTTTCGATTCCATGCTGGCTAACATATTGCAAATGCCAGCCGCTTCAGCAATCGAAGTGCCAGTCCAGTCTCAAAAGCTTGAGCTTGACGGTAAAGAGTTTACCTTGCCAAGAAGTTTGCAGCGCTATGCCAGCAAGATTAACGGCTGGTCTCATATGGCGGGAAAACTCTGGCAGGCAAAAGTGGATCTGGGTATTGATGGCAGAGCCGATTTTATTTATATGGAAAAAGGGGGCTCGGTGCCGGAGCATACGCACAGGGGCTCTGAACTGACTCTGGTACTGGATGGTGAATTTTCAGACGGTGTACATGATTATGACACCGGAGATTTTATTGCCCGGGATGGCCAGCATATTCACACTCCCCATACCGATGCTGATGAAGGATGTCTGGTATTCAGTATTCTGGATAAGCCCCTGCATTTCACGTCAGGCCTTGCCAGGCTGCTTAATCCCTTTAGTCAGTTATTTTTTAAATAATAATATCAGTCAGATGGATGGATATTATTAGTATTAAAAACAAAAAACGCGCTGATGGCGCGTTTTTCTGTATTTTCCCGTCATTCTGGCTCTGAGGCCGGAATCTTGTTTGCTTTTAGCTGGTGTAGCTGCTGTCGGGGAAGTTTAGTCGCAGCGTTTTAAGCGCATTATCTTTCAGCTCCGGCAGGTTGAGCTGCTCATAGCATTCCACCATGATCTCCAGTGCCCTTTGTAAATGGGGGGAATCAGGGTAGTTTTCCAGCACATATTTACCCCTGTTTGCTGCAGCAACATACGCCTGCCGCTTCATATAATAACTGGCGATGGCCAGCTCATAGCGGGCCAGACGATCTTTTATAAACAGCATACGCTTTTGCGCATCGGCGGCATATTTACTGTCGGGGTACTTTTCAATCAGGCGGCGAAAATCATCAAAGGCTTCTCTGGCTTTGGTGGGGTCACGATCGGCGCGATCAATACCAACAAAGTCCTGAAACACATTGCGCCCGGCATCCATGTTAACCAACCCGCGCATATACTGTGCGTAGTCAACATCGGAATGGTTGGGGTTGAGGCGCAAAAAACGGTCTATATTGGCCAGCGCCTGGTCGGTATCCCTGATTTTATAATAAGAATAGATTAAATCCAGCTGCACCTGATGGGACAAAGGTCCGAAGGGATACCTGGAGTCCAGTGCACTCAGCGTTTCCGCTGCGGCATTAAAATTACCGGTTTCCATATTCTGTTTGGCTTTTTCATAAAGCGCATTGGGCCCCTGGTTGGCAAGGGCGATATCTTTATCTTCCGGTGAACTGGAGCAGGCCGAGAGCAACAGGCCCGCGGATAGTAATATGGCAATGGAAACAACTCTGTTATTCATATTTCTCTTATATTCACTTGATGCGATGTTATCGGTTGTATTGAGTTCGCCAGCATAGACAGCAATTCGTCTTAAAAGTGCCAGTGTTTATCAATATTCTACCTGAGTGTGGGTAGCGATGCACTAATACCCGTTACCTAAAAAGGCATCAGACCTGATTGTCACTGACAAGCCGAAAGATGATATGATAGCGGCCTTTTTTATACCCCTGAGTCTTTTGATGCAACAAACCATAGAATTACAAGCAGTCGTTCCCGACAACCTGATTGGCAAAAGACTGGATCAGGTGCTTGCTGAGGTGTTCCCCGACTATTCGCGCTCCAGAATCAAAGAATGGATACTTGCGGGCTGCGTGCGAGTGAACGACGTCGTGGTGGATAAACCCAGAGAGAAGTTACTGGGTGGTGAAGCTGTGCATATTCAGGCGCAATTGCAGGAGCAACAGCAGCACCAGGCTGAAGATATTGAACTGGATATCCAGTTTGAGGATGAGCATATTCTGGTGATTAATAAGCCCGCCAATCTGGTAGTGCACCCCGGGGCAGGTAATCAACACGGCACATTACTCAATGCGTTGCTGAATCATGTTCCGGATATTGGTGCCGTACCAAGAGCCGGAATAGTCCACCGTCTGGACAAAGACACCACCGGGCTGATGGTGGTGGCCAAAACCGTACCGGCACAAACCCATCTGGTAACACAATTGCAGGCCCGGGAAATCAGTCGCGAATATGAGGCTGTGGTTAATGGTACTATGGTTGCCGGAGGCATCATTGATGAGCCTATAGGCCGGCATGATACCAAGCGCACCAGTATGGCGGTAAGAGCCATGGGCAAACCCGCGGTTACCCATTACCGGGTTAAGCAGAAATTTCGTGCCCACACCCATCTGCGTCTGAAACTCGAAACCGGACGCACCCATCAGATTAGGGTGCATATGGCGCATTTGCATCATCCTATTGTGGGGGATCCTTTGTATGGTGGTCGCCCCAGGCCCCCAAAATCGGCCAGCGAAACATTGCGTCAGTTTTTGCGTGATTTCAGACGCCAGGCATTGCATGCAGCGCAGCTGGAACTGGCTCATCCGGTCACCGGTGAATGGCTGAGCTGGCAGGCGCCGTTGCCACAAGACATGCAATCCTTGTTGGCGATATTGGCAAAAGATACCCGGGAACATGAACAGGATTGATCCGCTGCCGCTTATCACTCCACAGTGGCCTGCACCTGCGAATGTTAAAGCCTACAGCACCACCCGCAGTGGTGGAGTCAGTCAGGGGCCATACACCAGTTTTAACCTCGGCTTACATGTAGGTGATGATGCTGAATCGGTATTGCAAAATCGCAGCCTTTTACCCCACGCTGAACAGATCGTCTGGCTGAATCAGGTACATGGCGCCAGGGTGATAGAGCTGGATAAAAATAGTGGCCAGGATCAGCAGGCCGACGCCAGTGTTACCACCCACAAGCAGGTAGCCTGTGCCGTTATGACCGCAGATTGTTTACCACTGCTGCTGTGTCATAAACAGGCCAAAGCCGTTGCTGCGGTACATTGTGGCTGGCGCGGGCTGGCGGCAGGCGTTATCGCTAACACTCTGGACACATTACCCGATATCCCAGCAAATTATCTGGCCTGGTTAGGTCCGGCAATTGGTCCGCAGGCTTTTGAAGTCGGGCAAGAAGTATTGGAGCATTTCCCCTCTCAGCAGGGCGCTTTTAACCGGGGCAAACAAGCGGGCAAGTATCTGGCTAATATTTACGCGCTGGCATCCGGTCAACTTCAACAGCTGGGTGTCAAAGATATTTACAGCGGGAATTATTGTACTTTTAGTCAGGCCGACCACTTCTTCTCTTACCGCCGGGACGGCCAGACCGGCAGAATGGCCAGTGTTATTTGCATAGCAAATTAGCTGTTCACAACCTGATTTAACCATTTGGTGCTCCATGTGGCAGTTTAAAACAATCAGGCTGTTTTTTGATCCTGCGCAAGTTTTAATCACCTCCCAAACTTGATTCATGTGACGTCTGTACCCATAAATAAAGCAACTTAGCTTTTTATACAGGTACAAATCATGCGTTTAGATAAAATGACCAGCAAGTTCCAGCTTGCCATATCCGACGCCCAGTCTCTTGCGCTGGGCAGGGACCATCAATATATCGAGCCGGCTCACCTGATGATGGCACTGCTGAATCAGGAAGGGGGCTCGGTTAAGCCGTTGATGGAGCAGACCGGTGTTAACAGTAACTCTCTTCGCTCCGCCTTATCAGAGCTGATCGAGCGTTTGCCGCAGGTGCAGGGCGTCGGCGGCGACGTGCAGTTGGGTAAAGATACTGCTGTATTGCTCAATCTTTGCGATAAAATCGCCCAGAAAAGAAAGGACGATTACATCACCTCAGAGATCTTTGTATTGGCGGCGATGCAGGACAAGGGCAAGCTTGGCGAAACGCTGCGTCAGCTTGGGCTCACTGAGCAAAAAGTTGAAAAGGCAATTGAAAAGCTTCGTGGCGGCCAGAAAGTGACCGATCCTAATGCCGAAGATGTACGCCAGGCATTGGAAAAATTTACCACCGATCTGACCGAGCGTGCAGAGCAGGGCAAGCTGGATCCGGTGATTGGCCGGGATGATGAGATTCGCCGTACCATTCAGGTATTGCAGCGTCGCACCAAGAACAACCCGGTGCTGATTGGTGAGCCCGGGGTGGGTAAAACCGCTATAGTTGAAGGGTTGGCCCAGCGCATTGTCAACGGTGAGGTGCCAGAGGGTTTAAAAGACAAAAAGGTTCTGAGCCTGGATATGGGCGCGCTGGTTGCGGGTGCTAAATACCGCGGTGAATTTGAAGAACGCCTCAAAGCGGTATTGAATGAACTGTCCAAAGAAGAGGGGCGGGTAATTCTGTTTATCGATGAATTACATACCATGGTGGGTGCCGGTAAGGGTGAAGGTGCCATGGATGCCGGCAATATGCTTAAACCAGCCTTGTCCCGTGGAGAGCTTCATTGTGTTGGTGCCACCACATTAGATGAATACCGCCAGTATATTGAAAAAGACGCCGCGCTGGAGCGAAGGTTCCAGAAGGTACTGGTGGATCAGCCGAATGTGGAGGATACCATCGCTATCCTGCGTGGTCTTAAAGAGCGCTATGAATTACACCATGCAGTAAATATCACTGACCCTGCGATAGTGGCGGCTGCCGCACTTTCTCATCGCTATATCAGTGACCGACAATTGCCGGACAAAGCCATCGACCTGATTGATGAAGCCGCTTCCAGTATTCGTCTGCAAATCGACTCCAAGCCGGAAGAAATGGATCGCCTGGAGCGCCGTATCATTCAGCTTAAACTCGAAGAGCAGGCTCTGAGCAAGGAAACCGACGACGCCAGTCATAAGCGTCTGGAGCTGATTGAGCAGGAAAGAGAACAACTGGAGCAGAAGTTCAAACAACTGGAAAAAATCTGGAATACCGAGAAATCTGCCATGCAGGGCACTCAGCATATTAAATCTGAGTTAGAGCAGGCCAAACTGGATCTGGAAATCGCCCGCCGTGCCAGTGATCTCAGTCGTATGTCTGAATTGCAATATGGACGTATTCCTGAGCTGGAACGGCGCTTAGAGCTGGCCGACGAAGCCCAGGGCCAGGAAACAACCCTGCTTAAAAATAAAGTTACCGAGACCGAAATTGCCGATGTGCTGTCGCGCTGGACCGGGATCCCGGTAGCGAAAATGCTTGAAGGTGAGCGGGATAAACTGCTGCGAATGGAGGACGCGCTGCATGACCGCGTCATAGGTCAGTCTGAGGCGGTGACCTCGGTTGCTAATGCTATACGTCGCTCCAGAGCCGGCCTTGCCGATCCTAACAGGCCAATTGGCTCCTTCCTGTTTTTAGGCCCCACAGGGGTGGGTAAAACGGAGCTGTGTAAGGCTCTGGCGGAATTTTTGTTCGACAGTGCCGATTCCATGGTGCGCATTGATATGTCCGAGTTTATGGAAAAACATTCGGTATCCCGTTTGGTTGGTGCGCCTCCGGGTTATGTGGGTTATGACGAAGGCGGTTATCTGACCGAGGCTGTCAGACGTAAGCCTTACTCTGTTATTCTTTTGGATGAAGTAGAAAAAGCCCATCCGGATGTGTTCAATATCTTATTGCAGGTTCTGGATGACGGACGATTGACCGATGGTCAGGGGCGTACGGTGGATTTTAAAAATACCGTCGTGATCATGACCTCTAACCTTGGTTCAGATGTGATTCAGGATAAGCATAAAGAAAGTCAGTACGAAGAGATGAAAGCGCTGGTGATGAACGTTGTGGTGCAACAGTTCAGACCGGAGTTTATCAACCGTATCGATGACACTGTGGTATTCCATCCGCTGGGCCATGAACAAATCAGGGAAATTGCCGAAATTCAGCTCGCTTCTCTGAAAGCCAGACTGGCAGAAAAGGGTTATCAGCTGGAACTGACTCAGAAGGCCCTGGATAAGCTCGCTGATGCCGGTTTTGATCCGGTGTACGGTGCCAGACCGCTGAAAAGGGCGATTCAGCATCAGCTTGAAAACCCACTGGCGCAAAAGCTACTGTCAGGAAATTTGCCACCGGATTCGGTAATAAAGGTGGATGCAGATGAAAACGGACTGGTATTTAGCTAAGCCGAAAAGTTGTTATGTAAAAAGCCGCATGCATGCGGCTTTCATTTTATGATTAATCTGCTTACTGAACAATTTGAGGGTAAGAAAATTCACTTTATGGTATCGTGCATGGCCTGTTTCTAGGAGGACTTAATGCCAGAAAGTAAACGTAAAGGTATTTACCTGTTACCTAATTTATTAACCACCGGTGGCCTGTTTTCAGGTTTCTATGCGGTGGTTTCTGCTATGAACGGCCATTTTGAGGCGGCCGCCATCGCCATCTTTGTGGCCATGTTATTCGATGGTCTGGACGGGCGGGTGGCCAGAATGACCAATACTCAGAGTGACTTTGGTGCCGAATATGACTCCATGGCCGATATGGTCTCATTTGGTATAGCGCCAGCTCTTATTGCCTACACCTGGGGCCTCACTGAGCTTGGTAAACTGGGCTGGCTGGCGGCATTTGTCTATGTAGCAGGCGCAGCATTAAGGCTGGCCAGATTCAATACTCAGGTTGGTACTGCCGATAAGCGTTACTTTCAGGGCTTAGCCAGTCCCGCCGCCGCCGCTCTGGTAGCAGGCCTGGTATGGGTTGGTGTCGAGTATGATATTTCCGGTGATGACTATGGATTCCTGGTGGCGTTACTGACCGCAGCGGCAGGCTTGCTGATGATCAGTAACTTTAAGTACAACTCATTTAAGGAAGTCAACTGGCACGGTAAAGTGCCCTTTGTGGCCTTGCTGGTGGTCATGCTGATTTTCGTGATTGTGGCCACCGCCCCCTCACTGGTGCTGTTTATTGCCTTTTTGCTGTACACCATCGCCGGTCCGGTCAACACCTTCAGAAGCGTTGATAAGGTCAAGCTTGAACATGTTTTAGGTGATACTGACGAAAGCAGTGACGCCGACTTTGATGCCGCTGAGGAAAAGTCAGAGCAAAAAGACACCGGAACTGACCCAAAAGCAGAAAAACACTAACCTTTGTGAGCCCCGTCTTATGCGGGGCGTTTTGTTTTACTAACACCCGCGTGCACTTCTCTCCCAATATTGTCATATTTTTTTACAATCCTTTGTTAGTTCCCCCAAAAAATCATCTAAGCATATGATTATTAATGACTATCTATAGTGGTTTGATTATTGCTTTACTTCGTTGCAGTGTTTTTCACTTCGCTTGCTTATAACTAAAAAGGTAACAACATGAAGTACATAAAAAAATTAATAGTTGCAACGAGTTTGATGTTTGCCAGTCTGGGAATGGCGTCTTTTTCGGCAAATGCCATCATGATCACGCAGGAGTTTGGTGACTTCGACGCTGGAATTACGGGATCTTTTACGGTAGATATCGATGATTCAGTGCTGAATCAGGGCGATGGTCTCGTATACTTCAATGAAGATAATCTGGTGAGCTTTGAGTTTCTTGGCTGGCCTTTCTATGAATTTTTTCTGTTTGAAGTAGGTATTGATACCGACAATGTATTTGGTGGTATTGAGTTCCTGACTTTTGATATAAATGATTTATTCTTTGATGAAGTCTGGGCGTTTTCGCTGATTATCGATGAATATGCTCCGGAATTTAATTTCCTGGATATCTTCAATGAAGAGACCGCAGAGCCTATTTACTTTAATTCTGGTGAAGCAATTGCGTTCGGCGATGCCACTTATGTACCAGAGCCGTCTACTGTAGCTCTGTTTGGTCTTGCACTGATGGCCTTAGGTTTACGTCGTCGTATGGTGAAGTAAAGTAATAGCAGAAAACGGGGCAGATCTTTTTATCTGTCTTTGCTAAAAATCCCCCGCCAGCCGGGGGATTTTTTTGCCCTGTAGGTTTGGCTCCATAGCTCTTCTCTACCCTTCTTACTTCTACAACACTGACCAATACAACATTACCCTTTGAATGTAGTGCAGGCCAGATAATCTGGTGTAGTTAATCAGGCATTACATTTGCCATCAGCGCAACAGAGTATTGCTCAACCTCTGATATAAGCTGTTTAATGCAGATTCGGGATACTCTCACCCCAGGTAAGGCTATCTTAAGCTTGTATTCTTTTAGCCTTTGATGACCAGCAAGCTCTGGCTGTTCTGAACCATGGTATGGATATTTCTCAGCCACCTTACCTCATTGGATGGTATGTATTGAAGTGCCTGCAAAACTAAAGCAGCTTTAAAGTTCAGTTAACCTGATGTCATGTACAGCGAAGCAAGAACCACAAACCGTAGCGGTTACTCCGATAGCGCAATGGCAGAATATCAGCGGGTTGTTATCGGCGGGACTTCTACAAGCTACGTCGGGCTTGTTATCGGTAGGTCAACTATGTGGGTTAAGGGGCACTGATTACATCAACGCGGATAAGCCGCTTCCGGATAGCACAGGAAAGTAGTATTTTCGGGTTGTATCTGAATAAAAAAAGCCCCGCGAATGCGGGGCTTTGGTTTTAGTTACCTATAACGCAGTTATCAGGGCTGTACTTCAAGTACAGTCGTGCCCTGAGCCACACCTTCATCGTCATAGAAGGTGATGGCACCCATATACAATCCTTCAGGGTCAAGTCCGCGGGCGGTTACAGTAATATTATTGTAACGGCCTTCAATTGCTCTGCGGCTGGACAACACTCTGGTGCTGGAGTCAGCCTGATCTGCAATCCATACGGGCATAGTGTAGTCTGTGGTCGTCTCACCGGCCAGATCCCATCCATGGACAAAGGTAATGTAAACATCACCAATAGCTCCGTTAGCTCTGGGCTCAGGATTAGTCAGGATCACATCCTCGTTGGAACCAGCGTTGAATGACTCTCCAACCTGGGTACAGGACCATTCGTCACAACGATAGACATAGAGATCCAGATCGGCACCTTCTGCGTCCACCAGACTGTCACGCAAGCTGAACCTGGCGACCTGAGTGCCTTCTGGTACCAGGTAGGCATGGAAGCCCAATCCAGGTTCGTTGAAGGCATAAGTTGAGTCAGGATCTTGCGCCACAGTTCCTGCACTGCCAAAAGGAGCAACCAGACCGGCATGATCAGTACTGGTGGCACCGCTATAGAGCATCTGTACAGGGAAGGAGGCCCGCCCACGATTCAGTTGCAGTGACAGCGACTCTGGTACATCAATTTTCACTTCCGGCACCGCCTTGATGGCGATAGGAGAGCGAACTTCATGCCCGTTGCCATCTGTCCAGGTAATGGCGCCAAATGCCCATTCATTGACTACAGCATCCGGAGTTCTGTTAAAGGTCAGCGCAAAGCTGGCTTTGCCATCCGCTGCTACCACCAAATCATCAGTTGGGGTCTCATTACCCGCACCGTCATAAGTGGTTACCGTAACATCAATACCTTCAGGCATGTCAATAGAGGCCACATAGGTACCGCCAAGGCCGGACATATCCGTCACAGTGCGGGAGATGGTCTTGCTCTGAATTAAGTCAGATACCGCAATAGAAGGATAGTTAAGCTGAGTCGCATCATCGGAGAATCCTGCTCCGGTAAGGTCAGAGCAACTCACTCCGGCCTCACTAGTAACAAAGTCTCCTTCACCCAGACCACACATAAAGGCAAAGTAATCGCCGGCGTTTAGTTCATAAGTTAAACCAGGCTCCATTGCATTGACTGGTGCGGCATGCCCGGCACCATAGTCGAAGGGATCTGCTTGTGTGACGCCATCTTCCTTGGTGATATTCTGACGGGCTGTAGTCATCAGCGCTGATTTGATCTGCGCTGGTGTCCAGTCAGGGTGTTGGCCTTTAAGCAATGCCGCCATACCCGCAATGTGCGGTGAAGACATAGATGTGCCCTGTAGATAAGCGAATGACTCCCCACTTGCACCAAACATAGGTTCTGCAGTCGTGGCTGCAAGGATTCTTACTCCTGGAGCAGTAATATCAGGCTTGATAATATCTTCAGTTGAACCGTTAGGGCCGCGGGAAGAGAACCCAGCCATCATGTTACCGACCTCGGTGGCTTCACCGGCAATCAGCGAGTCGGTCAGTGTTATATTTGTGACCGAGTTGGAAACACTGGAGCTAAGAGCCACACCATCTGAATTGCTGACCATCGCCCCTGGAATATTAACCTCAGAGCCGCCCATTGCGAACGGCGTGCCTGCCTGATTGTTGTAAACCACAACACCAACAGCCCCTGCTGCTTCGGCATTGTTAAACTTATCGGTAAAGGCACAGCTACCGCGGGAAATCAGCGCGATTTTGCCGTCCATTTCCGCTGCATTACTCAGCTCACCACAGGCTTCCAGAGGTTCGGCGATAACCAGATCACCGCTTAACCCACCTTCGGGTACTGCCGGAGCAATGGCAGCCGGAACACTTAAAAAATCACTACCGGCCAGATCCCCTGAATTAACTGCAAGGGTATTACCGATTATTGCTGAAGTACCATCGTAAGTGGAAGCTCCGACACTGGTTACCCATGGAGCAGGGGTGCCCACTGTAACAGCATCCGGACCATCGTTACCGGCTGAAACCGAAACAAACACCCCGGCATTGGCAGCTCGCAGCATGGCTGATGCTGCGGGTGTAGTCAGATCGGTCAGGCTGCCTCCAATAGAGTAGTTGAGGACATCAACACCATCTTCAATGGCCTGGTCTATAGCCGCCATCGAGTCGGAATAAAAACAGCCGCGTTCATTGACGCCCTCCGGACTCACATAATCACTGTTCCAGCACACTTTATAAGCTGCAACTCTGGCTTTTGGTGCAATACCAGTGACGGTGTCTACAGGGAAGCCTGAAATACTTGCTGATACGTCTTCATTACCCGCCGCGGTTGAGGCAGTATGGCTTCCGTGGCCATCGGCATCGCGGGGAGACTCAAACTCACCCAGACCATATTGGATCTCATAGGTGGCTTCAAAACCAGCTTTAAAATATCGGGCACCGATCAATTTATTATTACAATTGAAGGTACCGGCATCAGCTTCAACACCTGCATCACAAGTGCCAGTCCAGCCAATATCTGCCGGGTCGGAGTAGCTACCATCATCGGCGAAACTTGGATGTTCTGGCCAGATGCCGGTATCCAGAACACCAACTACAACATCATCACCTTTAATACCCAGTGTGTGTTGGCCATTGGCGCCGTTAAGGCCCAGGAACTCTGGGGTGTTGGCGGTATTCAAAGGTTGTGCTTCATCAGCCCATACACCCATAACATCAGGGTGATTGCGAAGCTTTTCTGCCTGCTCCTGACTTAACTTTGCGGCAAAGCCATTAAATGTATGGGTATAGTTGTACAGCACGTCAACTGCGCCGATTTCCTGGGCTATGGCTTGTTGCTTATTTTTCATCGCCTGAACATAAGCCTGCATTTTTGCAGACTTCGCGTTATACAGGTTGCCTTTGTTAGCGGCCAGATGGTTGCTGGATCTTAATTCGCCAATATCCTGGGCATGGCCGACACCGGACTTACCTTTTAATTGAACAATATAAGAAGCGCTTTGTGATTTAGCTTTGTTAGATGGACTTGCTGGTGATTGAGTGGCTTGTAATTTACTGCGATCGACTGAAACTTCCAGCGCCAGGCTGTTGCCTGCGATCATACCTGTTGCGAGGGTTGCAGAAATCAGGCTACCCAGTAGTGACTTTTTAAAGGTCATCCGTCATCTCCCGTTGTAATTTTTATGCTTTTTAACAATTATCAGGCTTGGTTTATTAGTTGTTACCCGATAACCGCATTATTGTGACTTAACTTTATTAGGTCCTCTGCAAGCAAGCCGGTATGGAGTTTCATAATAGCGTGACCCATATATGCTGATATAAAGAGCATGGATAACGACAACAACATATCAACTTTGCCAGTCGAGACAAAAAAGAAGCTCTAAGTCGTAACAAAATGTACTAGCAAGATTCAATCCATCCTATAACATATTGTTATTTAAAGGTTTAAATAAAGCGGTTATGAATAGTGTAAAAATTCCAGACAGCTTTCTGTGATCCTGCCACGAACATGCAAATTGTCTGTTAATAATGCTTTAAGGTGAAATAATGAGCACTTGACACAAAAGCGTGATTTTTCCCTTGCACCGGGTTCTGTTCTCTGTAAAATGCGCGCCACTTCGACGGGGTAAGATGCTTACACCGGGTCAGGATGACGACCGAAGGGGATGGCAGTTTGGCTGCTATCATCATAAGGAACGTGAAGGGGTTAGCGTTGACGATTAGTGTTACTAATTGGCGCAAAACACCTTGACAGTGACCCCGGATAGCGTAAAATGCGCGTCCCGCTTGAGAGAGGCCTTGAAGGTGCTTTGAGCGACTGTTCTTTAACAATTAGCAACAAGACAATCTGTGTGGGCACTCATTAAAAGAGTGTCAGCCAAAAAAGTTATATTCATGATTTATTTAATTGAAGAGTTTGATCATGGCTCAGATTGAACGCTGGCGGCAGGCCTAACACATGCAAGTCGAGCGGTAACATTTCTAGCTTGCTAGAAGATGACGAGCGGCGGACGGGTGAGTAATACTTGGGGATCTGCCTGATGGCGGGGGACAACCACTGGAAACGGTGGCTAATACCGCATAATGTCTTCGGACCAAAGTATGGGACCTTCGGGCCATACACCATCAGAGGAACCCAAGCGAGATTAGCTAGTAGGTGAGGTAAAGGCTCACCTAGGCGACGATCTCTAGCTGTTCTGAGAGGAAGATCAGCCACACTGGGACTGAGACACGGCCCAGACTCCTACGGGAGGCAGCAGTGGGGAATATTGGACAATGGGGGCAACCCTGATCCAGCCATGCCGCGTGTGTGAAGAAGGCCTTCGGGTTGTAAAGCACTTTCAGTGGTGAGGAAGGGGAGTATGTTAATAGCGTACTTCATTGACGTTAGCCACAGAAGAAGCACCGGCTAACTCCGTGCCAGCAGCCGCGGTAATACGGAGGGTGCGAGCGTTAATCGGAATTACTGGGCGTAAAGCGCACGCAGGCGGCTTGTTAAGCCAGATGTGAAAGCCCCGGGCTCAACCTGGGAGGGTCATTTGGAACTGGCAAGCTAGAGTCTTGGAGAGGGGAGTGGAATTCCAGGTGTAGCGGTGAAATGCGTAGAGATCTGGAGGAACATCAGTGGCGAAGGCGGCTCCCTGGCCAAAGACTGACGCTCATGTGCGAAAGTGTGGGTAGCGAACAGGATTAGATACCCTGGTAGTCCACACCGTAAACGCTGTCTACTAGCTGTGTGCGAATTTAATTTGTGCGTAGCGAAGCTAACGCGCTAAGTAGACCGCCTGGGGAGTACGGCCGCAAGGTTAAAACTCAAATGAATTGACGGGGGCCCGCACAAGCGGTGGAGCATGTGGTTTAATTCGATGCAACGCGAAGAACCTTACCTACTCTTGACATACTGGGAATTTAGCAGAGATGCTTTAGTGCCTTCGGGAATCCAGATACAGGTGCTGCATGGCTGTCGTCAGCTCGTGTCGTGAGATGTTGGGTTAAGTCCCGCAACGAGCGCAACCCTTGTCCTTAGTTGCCAGCATTAGGTTGGGCACTCTAAGGAGACTGCCGGTGACAAACCGGAGGAAGGTGGGGACGACGTCAAGTCATCATGGCCCTTACGAGTAGGGCTACACACGTGCTACAATGGTTGGTACAGAGGGAAGCGAGACCGCGAGGTGGAGCGGATCCCTTAAAGCCAATCGTAGTCCGGATCGGAGTCTGCAACTCGACTCCGTGAAGTCGGAATCGCTAGTAATCGCAGGTCAGCATACTGCGGTGAATACGTTCCCGGGCCTTGTACACACCGCCCGTCACACCATGGGAGTGGGATGCAAAAGAAGTGGTTAGCTTAACCTTCGGGAGGGCGATCACCACTTTGTGTTTCATGACTGGGGTGAAGTCGTAACAAGGTAACCCTAGGGGAACCTGGGGTTGGATCACCTCCTTACGTAAGGCTGCGCTTTTTTAGTGTAGTGTCCACACAGATTGTTTTGTTGGTAAGAAGAACGAGCGAGATTATGGGTCTGTAGCTCAGCTGGTTAGAGCGCACCCCTGATAAGGGTGAGGTCGGTAGTTCAAGTCTACTCAGACCCACCAATCATGAATGCTAAGTGATAAGTTATGAATGCTGAGTGAACGCATTCAGTCCTAATCACTCATCATTCAGCATTATCAAGGGGCTATAGCTCAGCTGGGAGAGCGCCTGCCTTGCACGCAGGAGGTCAGCGGTTCGATCCCGCTTAGCTCCACCACTTCATTGTGGTGAAAGACGAGAAGAATAACCTTAATGAATAAGCACTTTAGAAGTGTGTATTGATTAAGGTTTTTTAAGCCTTAAACCTGTTCTTTAACAATTTGGACAAGCTGATAAAGAAATCATCCAGCTAAATTAAGCAATTGATTTAGCTAGAAGTAGCGTCATTGGTATTCTTGATTAGAGAATGTTGATGAAGTTGTTTGGCTGTAGAGCACTGAATTACGACGTAATTTGGGGTTGTATGGTTAAGTAACAAAGCGTATACGGTGGATGCCTAGGCAGTTAGAGGCGATGAAGGACGTGTAAGTCTGCGAAAAGCTGTGGTGAGCTGACAAAACGCATTTGAGCCACAGATGTCCGAATGGGGAAACCCAGTGCATTTATGCATTATCACTTAGTGAATACATAGCTAAGTGAGGCGAACCGGGAGAACTGAAACATCTAAGTACCCCGAGGAAAAGAAATCAACCGAGATTCCCCTAGTAGCGGCGAGCGAACGGGGAGTAGCCCTTAAGTTATCAGTGTTTTAGTGGAAGGCTCTGGAAAGTGCCGCCATAGTGGGTGATAGCCCCGTACACAAAGGAACGCTGATAGTGAAATCGAGTAGGTCGGGACACGTGTTATCTTGACTGAACATGGGGGACCATCCTCCAAGGCTAAATACTCCTAACTGACCGATAGTGAACCAGTACCGTGAGGGAAAGGCGAAAAGAACCCCTGTGAGGGGAGTGAAATAGAACCTGAAACCGTATACGTACAAGCAGTCGGAGCCCTTCGGGGTGACGGCGTACCTTTTGTATAATGGGTCAGCGACTTATATTTAGTAGCGAGGTTAACCGATTAGGGGAGCCGTAGCGAAAGCGAGTGTTAACTGCGCGTTCAGTTGCTAGGTATAGACCCGAAACCCGGTGATCTAGCCATGGGCAGGTTGAAGGTTGAGTAACATCAACTGGAGGACCGAACTCACTAATGTTGAAAAATTAGGAGATGACTTGTGGCTGGGGGTGAAAGGCCAATCAAACCGGGAGATAGCTGGTTCTCCCCGAAAGCTATTTAGGTAGCGCCTCGGACGAACACCTACGGGGTAGAGCACTGTTTGGGCTAGGGGGTCATCCCGACTTACCAACCCCATGCAAACTCCGAATACCGTAGAGTGCTATCCGGGAGACACACGGCGGGTGCTAACGTCCGTCGTGAAGAGGGAAACAACCCAGACCGCCAGCTAAGGTCCCAAAATATTGCTAAGTGGGAAACGATGTGGAAAGGCCCAGACAGCTAGGAGGTTGGCTTAGAAGCAGCCACCCTTTAAAGAAAGCGTAATAGCTCACTAGTCGAGTCGGTCTGCGCGGAAGATGTAACGGGGCTAAGCAATATACCGAAGCTGCGGCAGCGTGCATCACCAGAAGCTATTGGATTAACGTCGACGCGCGAAGCGCCCGACGGTAAAGCGTTCTCAACACAGTCGAGGCTGTATGGGAAAGCGAGATGCAGTAGTTTGTGGGATGCACGCTGGGTAGGGGAGCGTTGTGTAAGTGGCTGAAGGTGACTCGAGAGGGTTGCTGGACATATCACAAGTGCGAATGCTGACATGAGTAACGATAAAGGGGGTGAAAAACCCCCTCGCCGGAAGACCAAGGTTTCCTGTCCCATGCTAATCAGGGCAGGGTAAGTCGGCCCCTAAGGCGAGGCCGAAAGGCGTAGTCGATGGGAAACGGGTTAATATTCCCGTACCGGTATTATCAGTGAAGGGGGGACGGAGAAGGCTATGCAGGCATGGCGTTGGTAGTCCATGTGAAAGTGCGTAGGGAGATGAATTAGGTAAATCCGGTTCATTAATTCTGAGACACGAGACGAGTCACTACGGTGATGAAGTTGCAGATGCCCTGCTTCCAGGAAAAGCCTCTAAGCTTATGATAATACTGACCGTACCCCAAACCGACACAGGTGGTCAGGTAGAGAATACCAAGGCGCTTGAGAGAACTCGGGTGAAGGAACTCGGCAAAATAGTACCGTAACTTCGGGAGAAGGTACGCCCCTGTTTGTGAAGGCTTTACGCCGTAAGCGAATGGGGGCCGCAGTGACCAGGTGGCTGGGACTGTTTATTAAAAACACAGCACTGTGCTAAATCGAAAGATGACGTATACGGTGTGACACCTGCCCGGTGCCGGAAGGTTAATTGATGGGGTTAGCTTAGGCGAAGCTCTTGATCGAAGCCCCGGTAAACGGCGGCCGTAACTATAACGGTCCTAAGGTAGCGAAATTCCTTGTCGGGTAAGTTCCGACCTGCACGAATGGTGTAACCATGGCCACGCTGTCTCCACCCGAGACTCAGTGAAATTGAAATTGCCGTGAAGATGCGGTGTACCCGCGGCTAGACGGAAAGACCCCGTGAACCTTTACTACAGCTTGGCACTGAACATTGACCCTACATGTGTAGGATAGGTGGGAGGCTATGAAGCATTGTCGCCAGATGATGTGGAGCTGCCCTTGAAATACCACCCTTGTATGTTTGATGTTCTAACGTTGGTCCCTTATCGGGATTGCGGACAGTGTCTGGTGGGTAGTTTGACTGGGGCGGTCTCCTCCCAAAGCGTAACGGAGGAGCACGAAGGTTGGCTAATCCTGGTCGGACATCAGGAGGTTAGTGTAATGGCATAAGCCAGCTTAACTGCGAGACAGACACGTCGAGCAGGTACGAAAGTAGGTCATAGTGATCCGGTGGTTCTGAATGGAAGGGCCATCGCTCAACGGATAAAAGGTACTCCGGGGATAACAGGCTGATACCGCCCAAGAGTTCATATCGACGGCGGTGTTTGGCACCTCGATGTCGGCTCATCACATCCTGGGGCTGAAGTCGGTCCCAAGGGTATGGCTGTTCGCCATTTAAAGTGGTACGCGAGCTGGGTTTAGAACGTCGTGAGACAGTTCGGTCCCTATCTGCCGTGGGCGCTGGATGATTGAGGGGAGCTGCTCCTAGTACGAGAGGACCGGAGTGGACGAACCGCTGGTGTTCGGGTTGTCATGCCAATGGCACTGCCCGGTAGCTACGTTCGGAATCGATAACCGCTGAAAGCATCTAAGCGGGAAGCGAGCCCCAAGATGAGTCATCCCTGACAGTTTACTGTCCTGAAGGGTTGTCTGAGACTAAGACGTTGATAGGCAGGGTGTGGAAGCGTTGTAAGGCGTTAAGCTAACCTGTACTAATTGCCCGTGAGGCTTAACCATACAACGCCCAAATTACGATGTATGTGTAGCCACAACTGATTCAACCATGACGCTACAATTGATTTCTTTAAAGCTTGTACCAAATTATTAAAACCAGTTTTGCCTGGCGGCCATAGCGTTACGGAACCACCTGATCCATTCCGAACTCAGCAGTGAAACGTAACAGCGGCGATGGTAGTGTGGGGTTTCCCCATGTGAGAGTAGCACACCGCCAGGCTCCTATTCAGAATCAAGGCCACCTGTTATCAGGTGGCCTTTTTTCGTTGTGCGCAGCGAAAAGATTGAGTATCCCCTTACCTCAAATGTTACAGGTGGCCTGCTCCTGAATCAGGCTAGCGTGCCTACTTCATAGGCAAACCCAACCCATCGGACTGTCTAGGGGATAAGCGTATTGCAGGAGGGAGTCATCTGTCACCCGTCCCTGGGGCAGCCTCCAGCCTCGCCTCCCTGCTCGTCGTTCACTCAGCTGCGTTATGCCACAGGCATAACGGTCTTCGCTCACCCCCATGTGAGAGCACCCAGTAGGTCGGGCTTCAGTCCGACGCTGTTCACACCGCCAGGCTCCTATTCAGAATCAAGGCCACCTGTTATCAGGTGGCCCTGATTCGTTTCAGACACTTAAAACCTCTGTGTCCCTGCGCCTTTGCGAGATCATCTGGCTTTTTGTTTTTGATCTCGCAGAGACGCAGAGACGCTGAGATATGAATAGAATCAAAATACACAGTGCTTTTGGGAGAGAACATAGAGATTACACCGTCATCCTGATAAAAATCAGGATCTCTTAACAATGACGGTGCTGTTGATTATCCTCCTGCAGCAAGACCCATAAAGGTACCGGGGCAAACCCGGCATGACCTCTACTAATGCTGAATCACTTAAAGCGGCGTATTAAGGCTGGTCTTTTATCGGACCGATATACTCTGATGCGATAACGATGTTGTCCATATAGATATTGAAAGGAAATCTAGGTTTATCAACACCGCCAAAATAGTAATTGAACCAGATTTTTTCAATTTTGAGTTGTTTTGTCTTTCGGAACATTAATGCAGTTTCACTGAGGATCTTTATACCATCAATCCAGACTTCCAGAATGCCGTCTGATTGGTTAGGCGTGTTAAGTTTCAGGCGTTGCTCAATACAATACCAACGGCCGGGTGCGATAGTTGAAAGCGGATTCCCCCACGACAGAATACGACCATACTTACGATCTTGATCCGCTTCATAGAGGTAACTACCGATGGGCATATGGCCAAACCATGGGCTGTCGGGATTATCAATACTGGCATAGAAAGCGCCCCGTGCGGACCAGCCCTCGTAACCATCATTACCGCGACCACCCCAGCCAGCTTTGTTGTAGGTTCCACCAAAACCAGGCAGCTTACCACCTCCGCTGATATCGGCGCCAGGGGAAAGCTTTAGGTAATAACGAAAGTAAGCCTCTTCAGGTTCCTCTTCATGATGACGTCTAAAGTAGTAGTCGAGATTGAGGGCGAGATTCTTATCTGTGTCGAATTGAGCCAGGGCGCTGCGCCCATCTTTATCCAGGAAATGGCCGATATATTGATGGCTGACATAATCAAGAGTCGCCGCATTAGACCAGCGGCTTTCTTTTTGACCAACGGCTTCTGATACGGTGTCTAACCAGCTTTGGCGATCAAAATCATCGGCATAGTAGACATGCGGATGCTCCGCAATACCCTGATCGTCGGGATACTGAGCTGCCAGACCTTGTTGTTGTTGTACTTGCTGTTGGGGTATTGCCAACTGAATCAGGCTGATTTGGCTGCTGCCATATTGCTTGTCTGTCAGTTGCAACAGTAATTCAGCCCGCTTAATCTTGTTTGCTGAAATGTCTTCAGGGATAGTAAAGCTGAGTAATCCTAGCCGGTTGCCGCCAACCTTAATGATTTTCGCTTTACCCTGGGGTTTTCGAATGGCGGGGCCAATAAAAGTATCGATTTCGGCCTGTATATAGTACTCCTGCTCATCAGTATAAAGTAGCAGGTTAGGGGCTTTCAGATCCGGTGCTTCTTTGCTGAAAAAGTCAGCCGTACCTTTGCCATCTGTGGATTGCAGTAGCAGGAGTATTTGAGACTGCTGATAATCCACATCGGGTAGCTTAAGCAACACTGGTCTGGCCCGGTCGATGTCTTCAACGGTGAAGTCGAGTAATCTTTGATTTTCTGTATTGCTGATTAAGTCGCTGAATCCGCCCTCACTCCAGTACAGCAGGGCATCTCTGCTTGCGAACGCAAAAGTGGCAGATTCGTCCATCGGCAGAGCGCTGATGCGGCCACCACCCAACAGCGTGGTAAGAAGCAGAATTTTTGTCAGTTTGTCCATTTCTGGCGCCTTTTGTCATTCGGTTAGAGGTTAGCAAATCATGACTCAAATCTCGCCCTGACGTGAGCTTGCAGACAAAACCTCTTACAGTGTTTGTGCGGGCCGCAGCAGTTTATTGTTACCTGACTCAAGGCTTGCACCGTCTCTGGCTTTGATGCGCCCCTGGATCACATTATTGTCTACAATCACGCTACTGGCGCTGAAGCGGGCGTCAATCCCCAGGGAGTTAAGCAGTATATTGTCTGTGATCCGGGTGTCGGTGGCCTTGTTCAGGTAGATGGCGACATCATTGCGACAGTTGAGTAGCAGGTTTTTCTCGATGATTCCGCCTTTATGCTCATAGGCACAGTTTTCTGACTGGCAAAATCGCTTGCCGGTACCGCCGTTACCTAAGGACAGACCAACGCGGATATCCAGTACTGACTGATGAGCTATCCTCCAGGCGCAGTTAATGACATTGTTGCTAATCACACCATTTTGTCCGCCGCCTTTAAGGTAGGCTCCGTACACAACACTCGGCTTTCCTCTGACTTTGCGGCTGAAGTCGGCAATAAAATTATCCGTTATCTGCCAGTTGTTACCACCTACTACATCGATGGGTGAAGCAGGGTTGCGGCTTTCTCTGATCCGGGTGTTATAAAAATCGTTGTGACGGACAATCACATTATCCGGGAAGTGCAGTTGTCCATTGGTTCTGCGGCCATTGCTTTTAAGGTGAGCGTTAAAGTCGATAAAGCGGTTATTCTCTATCAGGATATGATCTCCCTGGCCGGTAAGATGCAATGCATGTTCGCAGGCACCATGGCGACTACAAATGCCACGAAATGTCAGATTCTTTATCACCCAATGGGGCTTGTTGATATACAGGCCTCAAGAGAATCTAACTGAACCTCTGCCTGCCCCGGTTTCTCTGCGGCAAGCGTTATAGGAAAGGCTGGCTCGCCACCATGGCCGACTCTAATCGTTCGTTGTTTGACGATATAGTCTCCGGGAGCCAGCAAAATAAGTTGTCCCGCAGTGGCCTTTTTCAGGGCCTGAAGTAAAGTCGTGCTGTCAGCAACATGATATATATTCTCCTCCGAAGGCAAGAGCAGAGTGCTGCGTTGTGGATCTTCACTGACCCCGGCGGAGTTCTGAGCTCTGTCAAAGCTTACCTTGTCTGGTATCGGTCGCCATTTGAGCAAAGCATCGGCATATTCGAGCAATGATTTTCTGATGCCCCAATTCTTTGGCAGGTTAATGGTCACATATTGTTGAGCTTTGATGCCGTATTCGTAGGCAAAGGTGGTGCTGCGCAATATCCAAAGCGCCATTAATGTCAGCAGCAAAAAGGCCGCACTAAACCAGGCGGCTTTTCTAATCTTTGTCGATATTCTGCTCAACGTCCTGATGTCACAGCAGTACTTCTGCCACATGAGGGTGCCCAAGAAAATCCTGGGGACTTGCTGTAGCGCCGTAAGCCCCGGACTGGTAAACCACAAACCAGTCTCCCACCTCGGGCTGAGGCAGCCAGACCCTGTCGGCGAGGGAATCCAGAGGTGTGCATAATGGTCCGGCCACATTAACCTGCACGCTGGCATCCTGCTCCAGCTTATTGCCCAGGGCAACAGGATAATTTTTGCGGATCACCTGGCCGAAATTGCCCGAGTTGGATAAATGATGGTGCAGTCCCCCATTAGTCATCACAAAGGTCTGGCCTCGGGAGGTCTTAATATCGGTAACCTTACAGACATAAACGCCGGCTTCGGCAACCAGGTAGCGCCCCAGCTCCATGATCAGCTCGGTTTTTTGCAGATCAATGGGGGTACCTGCCAATAGTGATTTAAGGTTGTCACTGATAGGTTCCAGATCCAGTCGCCGTTCACCGGCAAAGTAGGGGATGCCGAAGCCGCCACCCAGGTTGATGGATTTCACCGGCACCGGGCATAAACTCACCAGCTTTTCAGCCAGTGCAAAGGTCTGGGTATGGGCTTCTATAAGGGCTTCTGGCTTCAAATTCTGTGAGCCACAGAAAATATGAAAGCCCTGAAAATCTATCTCGCTGTAATCAAGCGCTGGAAGGATTTCCACCAGCCGCTCTTCGT
Source organism: Lacimicrobium alkaliphilum (assembly GCF_001466725.1). NCBI lineage: Bacteria > Pseudomonadati > Pseudomonadota > Gammaproteobacteria > Alteromonadales > Alteromonadaceae > Lacimicrobium > Lacimicrobium alkaliphilum. The sequence continues at coordinate 2,938,043 of NZ_CP013650.1, read as the reverse complement.
CAATACCAAACTGCTTGGCACCACCGGCCATTTTCATTCCGGAAGCTTTGAGCTCAAAGGCCGGATTGACCCGAAAGGCAATGCGCGGCAGTTTGTTGAGCAACTGGCCGGCTTTAACTGCCCGTTGCAGTTCCAGCTCCGATTCAATATTCAGGGTGACACTGGCGATAATGGCGGCGCGGATTTCCCGCTCGCCCTTGGCCGGCCCGGCAAAGCTGATCTCTTCCGCTGGCATACTGCTCTGCAATGCAATCAACAGCTCTTTCTGAGAGGCCACATCCAGACCGTCTACCAGTGGGGCAACATAATGCACCAGTGCAGGAAGGGGATTGGCCTTGATGGCGAAATGCAGTTTGATGGGTTCTGGCACATACTTTCTGAATTTATCAATTTGGGCGCGGATCACTGCCTTGTCATAGGCATAGAACACCTCTTTATCCAATAATGTGGCGATTTGATCCAGGGTCTTGCCACCAACCAGCAAGTTGCCTGCCTGATGGTCAAACTGATCCATGACCTGATGGGTTACAGCGGGTTTATTCATGGGCGTACTTTTCCTTTGCCTGTTTTGCCAGCAATGCTCTGTCTACTTTACCATTTGGGTTTCTCGGCAGGCCATCGCGAATTTCCAGATATTTGGGGTGCATAAAATTGGGCAGATCCTTCTTACATTTCGCCAGCAGCGCGGTTTCATCCAGGCATCCCGGCTGTTTAAGCGCAGCATACACTACTATGGCCTGACCCAGCTCGGTATCACTGACGCCAGTTGCAATAACTTCGGCTACCTCGTCAGCAGCCTGATAGCAGGCCTCTTCGATTTCTGAGGGACTGACCCGATAGCCGGAGGTTTTGATCATCTCATCCTTGCGGCCAACGAAATACAGAAAACCCTCGCTATCTTTTCTTACTGTATCGCCGGAAAATACGGCCATTTCGGTCAGTACCAGTCCATTAACCTGTTTGGGCACCGGCTTAAAACGTTCGGCGGTTTTCTCCGTTGCATTCCAGTAACCCATACTGACATGAGGCCCCCTATGCACCAGCTCTCCTGGTTCATCAGCGTCACATTCTGTACCATCTGCGCGCACCACCATTACTTCAGCGTTAGGAATGGCCTTACCCATGGAGCCGGGTTTTTTATCCACCAGCTCAGGAGGCAGGTAGGTACTGCGAAAGGCTTCAGTCAGTCCGTACATAAGATAGGGGCTGGCATTGACAAAAGTCTGGCGCAGTTTTTCCAGAGTGACACCGGGCATGGCACCACCGGAGTTGGTGAAATAACGCAGCTTTTTGCCGGTTTCTTCGCTCCAGTTGGCTTTTAATAACTGTTGCCATAAGGGAGGCACTGCGGCCAGGCCGGTAACACTGTATCTGTCCACTGCTTTGACGACATCATTAGGGAGCAGAAAATCCATCAGAACTGCAGTGGCGCCAACAAAAAAAGCGGTGGTTAACTGATTGAGACCATAGTCAAAACTCAGTGGTAACAAGGCCAGAATTACATCATCGCTGTTATTTTCGAGATACGCGGAAACACTATGGGCGCCACAAATAAGGTTGCGGTGCGACAGGACCACCCCCTTAGGCTTACCTGTGCTGCCCGAGGTATACAAAATGGCAGCCATATCCTGATCTGTAACAGGTGGTTTGGGATCGGCACCGTCAGGCAGCGCTGCAAATAACTGCAGTTTTACCTTGCCCTGCCAGCTACCGGGCAGTTTGTCAGTCAGAATAATCTGCTCCAGTGCGGGGCAGTAGTCAATGACATCGGCCAGTGCCTTGAGCCTGTCAGAGCTGGTGACCAGCACTTTTACATCGCAATCATTGAGAATATGTTGCACCTGTGGCGATTTGAGTACCGGATTAATCGGCACAAATACCCCGCCGGCGGCGCTGGCACCAAACAGGCTGATCACATTTTGCGGGGTTTTTGGTAAAAATACCCCGACACGGTCATGACGCTTCACACCTAAGGCTGTCAGACCTGCTGCAAAACCATTAATCTCATGGTTGAGGTCAAGATAGCTAAAATCCTGCTGTTTAAAGCGCAGGGCACATTTTTCCGGAATCCGGATCGCATTGGCACTGATAAGCTGGTGAAAAAATGTGACCATAAATGAATAATCCCTCTTCGTGCAGGTAAAGCGGTTTCTTAAACCGTTAAATAATGGAACAATAAGCCGGTTTGTATCCGGCCGCCTGGTTCGGACAAAATCAAAAAGTTAAATCATACAGGTAGTTTGACGATGAATGTACCCGCTCTTGTTAAAGATATTTTGGTTGAAGTGTTGCAGATGCCTGCAGATACCGAATTTGATGCTGATACGCCGTTGCTGGGCGCTATTCCTGAGTTCGATTCGATGGCTGTGGTGTCTGTGCTGACGGCGGTTGAAGAGAACTTAGGGATAGCGGTGGACGATGATGAGATCAGCGCCGAGACCTTTGAAACTTTCGGCAGTCTGTGCAGTTTTGTAGAAGAAAAAGTGTAGTAGATGAGCAGACCTCGTATAGGCGCGGTGAGGCAGAAGTAGGAGAATGTCCGATATTGGTGTTCTTCGCGTCCTGACGGGATAATAGAATAAAAAGGGACAGTTATGCGTTTTAAAAAGATCCTGTTGGTGTTTGGCACCCGGCCAGAGGCGATTAAAATGGCGCCTTTGGTACTGGAGTTGCAAAGACGCCCCGAATTCGAGGTACAGGTCTGCGTCACGGCGCAGCACCGGCAAATGTTGGATCAGGTGTTGCAGCTTTTTGATCTCAGGCCTGATTACGATTTGGATCTGATGCAGCCTGGGCAGGATCTGTATGATATTACCAGCAGGGCGCTGCTGGGTCTGAAAACCGTGCTGGCAGAGTCCAGGCCTGATCTGGTATTGGTGCACGGTGATACCACAACAACCTTTGCCGCGTCTTTGGCCGCATTTTATCAGCGTATTGCGGTAGGCCATGTAGAGGCCGGGTTGCGCACGGGAGACATATACAGCCCCTGGCCTGAAGAGTGTAATCGTAAGCTTACCGGGGCACTGACCTTATTACACTTTGCCCCGACACAGGGTTCTGCCGATAATCTGTTGGCTGAGAATATATCGGAAAATCAGGTATATATTACCGGGAATACGGTTATCGATGCGTTGTTGCAGGTAGTGAAGCGCATAGAAGGCGATCCCGATCTGAGTGAGTCATTTGCCAGACAGTTTGACTTTCTTGATCCCGATAAAAAGCTGATTCTGGTAACAGGACACAGGCGGGAAAGTTTTGGTGGTGGCTTTGAGCGCATTTGTCAGGCACTAAAGGAGTTGTCCGCTCGTGATGATGTGCAGATTTGTTATCCGGTGCACCTCAATCCCAATGTGAAGGAGCCGGTGGAGCGGATTCTCAGCGGAGCAGATAATGTACACCTCATAGCCCCACAGGATTATCTGCCTTTTGTTTATCTGATGAGTCGTGCTTACCTGATTCTGACCGACTCTGGCGGGATTCAGGAAGAAGCTCCATCTCTGGGTAAACCGGTACTTGTCATGCGCGATACGACAGAGCGGCCTGAAGCGGTGGTTGCCGGCACAGTAAAGTTAGTGGGTACAGATACGCAACTTATTGTCGATGAAGCCACGAAATTGATGGATGATGAGGATGCGTATAACACCATGAGTGTGGCTCACAACCCATACGGCGATGGCAAAGGCTGTATCCGGATTGCAGATATCATCAAAGCACAATGACTCCGGTGTAGGGTTAAAGTGAAGAATAGATTGGTCAGAGGAATATTATGAAAGTCACCGTTTTTGGTGTGGGGTATGTTGGTCTGGTGCAAGGCGCTGTATTGGCTGAAGTGGGGCATAAAGTCGTCTGTGTGGATGTCGACCAGAGCAAAGTCGACTTTCTCAACAAAGGTGGTGTACCGATTTACGAGCCCGGTCTTGAGCCTCTGGTGAAGACCAACCTTGAGGCGGGACGCCTTAGTTTTACTACTGATGCCAAGGCGGGCGTTGAGCACGGCGATGTGATTTTTATTGCCGTTGGAACTCCCCCGGATGAAGATGGATCTGCAGATCTGAAATATGTACTCGAAGTAGCAGGCTCTATTGCCGAGCATGCACAAAAACACAAAATAGTGATTAACAAATCCACCGTACCGGTCGGAACAGCCGATAAGGTCAGAAATAAACTCAAACAAGTTCGACGTTGCGAACAGGCAAGTTTTGATGTTGTTTCTAATCCGGAATTTCTGAAAGAGGGTGCTGCTGTCAGTGACTGTATGCGCCCGGATCGTATTATTCTTGGTACTGACTCCGATATTGCCGAAAAGACCTTACGAGAGCTTTATGCTCCCTTTAACCGCAACCATGACAAGATCATCGTCATGGACATCCGCAGTGCCGAGCTGACTAAGTATGCAGCTAACTGTATGCTGGCAACCAAGATCAGTTTTATGAATGAAATGTCTAACCTGGCGGAACGTTTTGGCGCAGATATTGAGAATGTGCGCAGGGGCATTGGCTCCGATGCCCGTATTGGATACCAGTTTATTTATGCCGGTTGTGGTTATGGTGGCTCCTGCTTCCCGAAAGACGTGCAGGCGCTGGTGCGAAGTGCCAACAGCGCCGGTTATAGAGCCAGGATTCTCGAAGCGGTAGAGTCGGTGAATTATGCCCAGAAAGAAAAGTTATTTGAGTATATTTACCGCCATTTTGAAGGCGATCTTGAGGGCAGGACTATTGCGTTGTGGGGGCTCTCCTTTAAGCCCAATACTGATGATATGCGCGAAGCCTCCAGCCGGGTATTGATGGAAAAGCTGTGGCAGGCGGGTGCAAAGGTTCAGGCTTTTGATCCCAAAGCGATGGATGAAACTCAGCGCATCTATGGTCACCGTGATGATCTTCAGTTGTTAGGCACTAAGGAGAGTGCGCTTAGCGGTGCAGATGCACTGGTGGTTTGTACGGAGTGGCAGATGTTCAAAGCTCCGGATTTCGAACTGATAAAAGAACGGCTTACCGCGCCGGTGATCTTTGATGGGCGCAACCTGTATGAGCCCGATCAACTTTCCGCTATGGGGATTCAGTATTATGGCATTGGCCGGGGTAAGTCATTGGAAGGTAAGGTATTGTGAATACTGTAACGAAAGCGGTTATTCCGGTAGCCGGCCTTGGCACCCGAATGTTGCCCGCTACCAAAGCGATTCCAAAGGAAATGTTACCGGTAGTAGACAAACCATTGATTCAGTATGTGGTTGCTGAGTGTATTGCCGCCGGAATAAAAGAAATTGTGCTGGTTACCCATGCCAGTAAAAACAGTATAGAGAACCACTTCGACACCAGCTTCGAACTTGAGGCCACCCTGGAAAAGCGGGTTAAGCGACAGTTACTGGATGATGTACAGTCTATCTGTCCTAAAGATGTGACTATTATGCATGTGCGTCAGGGGGTGGCCAAAGGTCTGGGCCACGCTATTCTGTGTGCCCGCCCATTGGTTGGAGACAATCCTTTTGCAGTGGTGCTTCCCGATGTGTTGATTGATGATGCTGCAAGTGATCTGAGCCAGGACAATCTTGCGGAAATGGTGCAGCGTTTTGATCACAGTGGTGCGAATCAGATTATGGTGGAGCAGGTACCTCATGATCTTATCAGCCAGTTTGGCGTTGTCGATTTGGGCGGGCATGGTCTGAAGCCCGGTGAATCTTCATCCATTTCTCAGATTGTAGAAAAACCCAGAGCTGAAGAGGCGCCTTCTGATCTGGCAGTAGTAGGTCGGTATGTATTGTCGGCAAATATCTGGGATATGCTCGAATTTACACCACCTGGAGCCGGAGATGAGATCCAGCTTACAGATGCCATTGCCACACTGATGAAAACAGAGCAGGTGGACGCATATTATATGAAAGGTAAAAGCCATGACTGTGGCAGTAAACTGGGTTATATGAAAGCTAATGTGGAGTATGCCCTTCGTCATCCGCAGTTGGGTAAGGATTTTGCGGAGTATCTAAAGGCTCTGTAGGTTTTGTAGGGCCCAATTTATTGGGCGGTAGCGTTAGTTTATTGGATCTCGCGGAGACGCAGAGCATTTGAAGGAACCAGGTCGTGCTGTTCTCAGCGCCACTGCGAGAGAAATGAGTTATGTTGGTCGAATAAATTTCGTCCTACAAAAACATTAAATAAGGATAATTATGGCATTTAAAAAAGTATCAGTAGTAGGGCTGGGTTATATCGGTTTGCCTACTGCGGCAGTGATTGCTTCACGTGGTATCGAGGTAATAGGTATAGATGTATCTCAAAAAGCCGTTGATACCATTAATCAGGGCAAGGTACATATTGTTGAGCCAGATCTGGACATGGTGGTACAGGCTGCAGTGACTATGGGCAAGCTGCGGGCGTCAATGACCCCCGAACCTGCTGATGCTTTTATGATTGCCGTTCCGACACCGTTCAAGGATGGTCATCAGCCAGACCTGAGCTACATAGAGAAGGCTGCTGAGGCGATTGCGCCAGTTCTGGAAAAGGGCAATCTGGTGATTCTTGAATCCACCTCTCCGGTTGGTGCAACTGAAAAGCTGGCCAGCTGGTTACAGGCTCTTCGCCCAGATTTGTACTTTCCGGACCAGGGGAACGCTGAGCCTAATATTCATGTTGCCCATTGCCCTGAACGGGTTTTGCCAGGCCGGGTTCTGGAAGAACTGGTATCTAATGATCGTATTATCGGTGGCCTGACCCCAAAATGTTGTGACAAGGCCATCGAGCTTTACAAGACCTTTGTGCGTGGTGAATGTATTCCGACCAATGCCCGTACCGCGGAGATGGCAAAGCTGACAGAAAACTCCTTCCGGGATGTGAATATCGCCTTTGCCAATGAACTTTCGATTATCTGTGATGAGCTGAAAATAGATGTCTGGGAGCTCATCGCCCTGGCTAACCGCCATCCCAGAGTCAATATTCTTAAACCCGGTCCTGGCGTTGGCGGGCATTGTATTGCGGTTGATCCCTGGTTTATTGTTGACTCGGCGCCGGATTCGGCAAAGATCATCCGTACCGCGCGGGAGATCAATGACCACAAGCCAGAATATGTTATTAACCGGGTCAAGGCGGCAGCCGATCAGTTTAAACGCCCGGTGATTGCCTGCCTTGGGCTGGCTTTTAAAGCGGATATTGATGATTTACGCGAGAGTCCGGCTCTGGATATCACCTCAGAGTTGGTTCAATCAGGTATTGGCGAGGTGCTGGCGGTAGAGCCTAATATTCAGGAGTTACCGCAGAGCCTGCAAGGCAAAGATGTACGTCTGGTCAGCTTGCATCAGGCTCTGGAAGAGGCAAATGTACTGGTGGTGCTGGTAGATCATAAACCCTTTAAGGCCTTAACCAATAATGATATTAATACTAAAGTGGTTGTAGATACCCGGGGACTGTTCAGTCGCTTCTGAGCCTGAATTCTACAGGGTATAATCCGGATGTTAAAAGGCGGCCTGATGGCCGTTTTTTTGAATTAAATAGGACGTAAAATGAATAAGACGAGATTATCTGCTGTTACATTGGCGCTGGTGATTGGGTTGTCGGCTTGCAGTCAGAAAAGCGCTGAGGAATATCTGGCCAACGCCCAGAATATGATCGCAGAGGGAGAAGATAAGGCAGCGATAGTCGAACTTAAAAATGCGCTGTCTCAGGCACCGGACATGGGACTGGCCAGGCTGCTACTCGGAGAACTCTATTTTGATCAGAACGACTTTATCTCGGCGGAGAAAGAGTTGCTCAGAGCAATGGAGCACCTTTCTGATGTAAGCCGCGTGGTGCCGTTGCTAGCCAGGACTTACTATTATCAGGGCGACTATGCCGGGGTAATAAGCCTCTATGAACAACAAACGGACATCAGAGAAGATGCTGCTCAGACGACTCATCTTTTCGCATATATCTCGTCCCTTCGCTCCAGCCCCGAAGCTCAGAACTGGCTGACCTTCCCGGATAATCTTACCGGGGACAACCTGTTAATTGCCAGGGCATATCGGGCTCTGGTGGAGGGGCAGCTGCAGGAAGCCAACGACGCCATTTCAGAATTCAGTGAAGAAAAACTTCAGGTAGAGAAAGATTTTTTGCAAGGACTGGTCGCCTTCCGGGAGGGCAGATTTGAAGAAGCAGCAGCGCATTATAATGGCGTATTGACGCAGACTCCCAATCTCCATCCCGTTCGTTTCCAGCTTGTTGAGGCGCAGATTAACGCCCGGCAGTTTGAGCAGGCTGATGAGAACCTCGACCGGTTGCTGAAGCTGAGCAAAGAAAACCCTTATGCCAATTTGTTAAAGAGCAAGTTACGCTTTATTCAGCAGGATTTTGACAATGCATTACCCTTTGCTGAAAAGGCAATACAAAATGGCATGGATATTAAGCTGTCGCAGATTATTGCAGGTGTCAGCGCGTACAAGCTCAGGCAGCTTGAGTCGGCTTATCGCTATCTTAAGAGAGCGGCAAGCGATCTTGGCAAGGGCCATGATGTCCATCGCTTGCTGGCGCAGGTACAACTGATGTTGGGCTATACCGATGAGGCCAGATTGACGCTGAATGAGCTGGATGTGCTGAATGAAACAGATGCTGGTCTGTTTGCCGAAGCTGGCCTGCAGATGGCCGGTCAGGGAGACCTGGCGACAGCAGGTGACTACCTTTCCAGAGCCAGTGAGGCGGATCAGAACAATGCCAGATTTAAATTAACAGAGGGCCTGGTTAAACTGGTAGGAGAAGACGAATCCGGGATTGCCGATATAGAGGCAGCACTAGCCAATGACAGCAGCCTGCAGCAGGGCTGGGTGTTATTGGCAGAAACCTACCTGGATAAAGGGCAGAAGCAGAAAGCCATCGATGTAGCAAAACAATGGCAGCAAACCGATGCGGCCAGTGGCATGGCCCTTGAAGGTCTGATTGAACTGAATTCAGGAGATACAACCTCTGCTGAACAGGCATTGTTGGCCGCACTGAAGCAGGACAATCAACACCTGGGAGCGAGTCATTACCTTGTACAACTCTATAAGCAGCAGAATAAACCGCAAAAAGCGCTGGAATATGTAAATCATATCCTCTCCTTTGCGCCGGCGAATTTCCAGGCGCTGACTGACCTGGTCAGAGTCAAGCAACAGCTGGAACAATCAGAAGACATTATTCCGGCGTTATCGTCCCATCGCGAGCAGTTTCCGGAGTTGGCCGAGCCGAAATGGGTGCTGGCAGAGTATTTGCGTCATGTTAATCAGCCGGAAAAAGCCATCGAGGTGCTGGGAACCGATTTGGATAAGCTGCAAGCGACCGGGACAATGATTCTTGGTGATGCTTATGTGCAAACCGGGCGCTACGAAGAGGCCAGGGAAGCTTTTGTCAGCGTCAGGGAAGCCAATCCAGGCATTTTAGGTGGCTGGTTGCGCAGTGCCGGAATTGAAGAGTTGACCGGGCAGTATGACAATGCATTAGACATTGTTAATCAGGCGCTGGAGCGCTTCCCCGACCATTCCCGCTTGCTTCTGCTCAAGGTTAATTATCTGACAAAAACCAACCAGCTGGATGCGGCGAAGCAGGTTCTGACCAGCGCAAAAAGCAGTGACGCAGATACGGCGTTATTGGCCAGGCTGGAAGGGGAACTGGCATTGTCGGCCAGGCGCTACTCACAGGCTGAACAAAAGTTCAGAGATTTTTATCAGGCCAGGCCGGGCTTTGAAGCCGCTTCGTTGCTGGCTATTGCGCTGCAAAATACCGACAAAGTCCCTGAAGCGGCAAGGTTGCTGGAAGCCGAATTTGGGAAATTGCAACGTCCGATGATGGAATATCATACGCTGGCGGAGTTCTATTCCAACAATGAGATGTATTCACAGGCTGAGCAGAAATATGAACAGTTTTTACAACGCTACCCTGGGCATTTTCCCAGCCTCAACAACTATGCCAGCCTGAAAATAAAGCAGCAACAGTATGATCAGGCCCTGGTACTGGCTAAACAGGCGCAGGAAGCCGCACCTCAGGTACCCCAGGTCATGGATACCCTTGGATGGGCCTATTACAAGACTGGTGATATAGAGAATGCCGTACGCCTATTGAAAGAGGCGGCACGTAAGCTACCCGCTGATATCAATGTACAGATGAATCTGGCCGAAGTATTGGTGGCTGCAGGTGATGCACAATCGGCTTTCAGTATTCTGCAAAAGGTGGAGCCAGAAGATGACCAGCAAAATGAAAGGCTCCAGCGCCTTAAAGCAAAAGTGGGGGGAATGGGGTGATATATGCTCAGCAAAGATGTCAGAACTTTTTACAGCTCCCGATAAACAGGCATATAGCTTCAACCTGCAATTCAGAATAAATGTATAAAAAACAATTGGTTGTGTGGTTATTTTAAAGTTGGCACATAAGGTGCATTGATTACTCTGCCAGATTCATAACGATTAGTAGGATGTAATTATGAAGAAGTTCGTTAAAGCCGTTGGCGCATTATCGCTTGCCGCACTTAGTTTCTCTGCCGTGTCTTCTACAATAGATGCCGGCGGTATCACCTGGGATGCTTCAACCCCAGCTAACCCTTACATTGCTGATGTTTCATTCCAGCAGTGGTTCACTAATGGTACTTATGGTACTGCTGGTGGCGTTTCAACTATCACTGCTGATAGTGCTGCTTCAACGGCTCCGGCCTTTGGTGCTTCATTGAGCGGTGTGGGTCGCTTCTCTCAGTTTAATGATGGGCGTGATCAGTTGTTCGGTACTTTCTGTTCAAACGGATTCGGCACTTGTGAACTGACGTTTGCATTTGGTGGTCTGGTTGCAGTGGGTCAGAACCAATGGGATCTGTCGAATAGCTGGTTGAATGTGTATGTTGATGACAGTCTGGATTTTGGTCCTGCTAACTCAACTGCTTATCAGCGTTATAACCAAGCTCAGAATGGTGACCTGTGGGCATCTTTCACCTTTGATACTTTCGATCTTGATAGCGATAACCTGAATGCAGGTTTCGTAGACTCTTATCTGAGTATTGTTGAAGGTGTAGGTAACCCAGACGTAGTGGAAGCCCTTAACTTCCATGACGGTTGGTACGATATTTTCTACACTGCTTCTTCACAGATTGGCAGCAGCGGATATTCTATCAGCAGTAACGGTCAGGTTTCTCAGGTTCCTGAACCTACTACACTGGCTGTATTTGCTTTAGGTCTGATTGGTTTGGGTGCTGCCGCACGCCGCCGTCGCGCTTAATAAAGCCAAGTAAGAGTTTTGAAAAAAGCGCCGTAAGGCGCTTTTTTTATGTCCAGAATAAAAAGTAGGGTCAGAGTAAACTTATGGAGCTCGATTTACAGGCCTGATAAGTTTACTCTGACCCTACTTTTCTACTTTCAGGGGTTGTAGCGCCCCGGAGAGAGCACATTATTAGGATCCAGTGCCTGCTTCAACTTGCTGATAACCTGCCAGTGAGAGTCCTGACAGTCCAGCAGATTCTGTTGCTGCCGGATATTCAGCCTGTACGGCACAAACCCCCGCTTTAATCCTTGCTGAACCAGCGCTTTCAGGCAGTTGTGGGCCTGGGTGCGGCTGTTTTCATCAGCAAGGTTAAAAACGATAGGAATGGTCGAATCGACACAATCATGCTTGAGATTAGTAAAGGTGATCAGCGGTTCGATCCCGAACTGCGGGGTCGTGGTGCGTATAAAGTCTACAAACTCCCGCATTTTGTTACTTTGCATCGGGATCAGTGGGGCATACCAGAGCAGTCCGCAACCGTCCTGATCGGGTAACAGTGTTCTGTCACTCTGAACTTTTCCAGTACGCCAGTAAGCCAGTGGTAACGCAACCTGATTAGGCTGGCCGAGCATAATCTGCATTCCCTGCTCCAGAGAGTTCAGTTGCTTCTTAATGTCTTTAAGCGGGCCGAAACTGAAATGATCAGTGACGGCTCTGGCTGCTTTGAGTAGCAGGCTGTCGGAATATAATAACTGGCCTAACCCTTTGAGTCTTCTCCGGATAGCGGATTTTGCGGCTCTGACTATACCGGCTTCTCCATATATAGAGCCAACGATCAGCCAGCCAGGTACATCATGGCGTTTTACCAGTGTCGCAATTTGCTCATCTGTCATCACCTGATGAGCATTACCATTGGGATTATCTGCCATCATGGAAATCAGTCGGCGCCTGTCCATCAGGTTTATTGAGCCGACAATACCCTCGAAATCTTTGAGTATGTCCCTGACTGCATCACTCAATCGAGTGAATTTGCTCTCGTCAAAGCAGCGCAGATAAAAAGCGGTGAAGGCTTGTGGTTTTTTGCCCAGGCGTATGGTCATCTGTGTGACCACACCCAGGTTGCTCTGAGTCATCAGGCCATCCAAATAAGGCCCTAACTTCCATTTATAGGTTTTATCGATAAAGTCGGTGTTGCTGGCATCCAGCGCTGAGATGGGAGAGCCATACTCCTTATCGCACAGTTCAGGATGCGGTAACACCGCTTTTAGTGCGGTGACAGCTTCAAAGTGATCAGTGCGAGGGGTAATGCCATAGCCTCTTTCCAATGCATTAGCAAGGATACTGCAATTGGGCCCTGCTCCTGTTACCGGGGTCATCCAGCCCCAGCTATGCTCTGTCAGATAATCGCAAAGCTGTTGCTGCGTTACACCAGGCTCCAGGGTGATCAAACCCAGCTCTTTACTCACCGGGTAAATCTTGTTCATAAGGCTAAGATCCATAATGATCTTGGGCTTTTCTGTCTCCAAATCAGAAACTGAGCCATAGCCCCAATTTTTCGCGGAGCTGACCGGATATAAATGAAACCCCAATTTATTAGCCAGTGCCGTCAGTTCACAGACTTCTCGGGCAGTTTCCACTTTTACTGCAGCGTCCAGTGCAATAGGTGTTGAAAAAGTAGTTTTGCCGTATGTTAGTGTGGCCTGTTGTTTATCCAATATGCGTGCATCTGCCACAGACAGCAGCTGTTTCAATTGCGTAAAAAATTCAGTCATAAGAAGCTTTTTTTAATAAGCAAGGTTAAATGAGGGGACTTTCTTTTCGATACTGTAGCGGGTATTTGTTTTCTCGGCCGAGGTATCAATTGGAGCATCCTGCAATTGTGATGAGATTTCATGCTGAACATAATGTAACAGCTTCTTAAAACCAGGAGGAAGACTATCAAGTAGCACCTGCCGGTTAATATAATAAGGTGCTCTTTCACCATGATAATCCACGACAGGACCTATCTGCTTGAATGGAATTCCGACCAGGCGCAAACTTCTTGCTAATCTGGGCTCCATCATCACAAAGCAGTGATTTATACCTTGTTCCAAAGCAATTGAGGCTGCAGCCATATAAAGTCCTACAGCTATAAAAGGGAAGCAGCGCAGCTCGGCTTCCGAATAACTTTCTTCGTTAATCACACCAGTCGCAGCACCCTTGAATTTATCCATCTGACGTCGTCTGAACTGTTCTGGCACTGCAAGTCTTGATATCTCGCAGATCTCCGTGCGAGGGAAGTCCCAGGGAGCATTTTCATCACAACTTATCGCTTCAGAACAATATTTTTCAATCGGCAACAGTTCATCTGCGGATTTTGAATAAACAATGCGAACAGTACCGGCAAATTTCCCGGAAGGCTTATGTTCAATAACACAGTGATAGGAGTGAGGGTCAAAATCATCAGTTTCCAGACCCGAGGCTCTCTGTGGCTCAAACTTCAGTTCTTCGCAGTAAACCTGATGACGCATCCTGAAAGACGTTGCCTGCAACGCCTCAGAGCCTGCATATCGGGGGCGAAGATACCTGGCAAAATGCGCAGAAATATTTCCCGCTTCCCGATTGGCAAAGAATTTTAATGCAACCCTTGCTACAGGCCCGATAAAGGGCATCTTGGTCGCTTTCCTTAGATTAATAGGTGGCATTAATACTTATCTTTTCCCAGTGGTCTTCAAATCTTATGCCAGCCTGTCTGTGCGTCAAGGGTATTTGTTGAAATTCGGTAAATTAGTCGCAACTAGACCGCGATTGACTCATAAAAGAGCTGTTAGAGTTCTTAGTTTCGGAGAAAAATTACCTTAAGTCATACTTCAAATATCTGATTTTAAGCGGCTTTATCATTGCTGCTGTTAATCGGCACAGAAGCCGGGGTTGTTACCTTTGGCTTTTCAATAGAGGGGATATCTTGGTTGGCAGAATGGCTTTGGCTGTGTCATAACCTAATGCGTAAAGGGTATCTTTCTGCGCTGCAGTCATATCAAAATCAACTGCAGAGAGGGCGCCGGTATTGATCACTACCGTACTGTGCCAATAGCTGGCATTGACATACTCTCTTGATAGCGCAGTCATAAAGGTACGTATAAGCAACAGAATGTACTGAGTCAGTGGAACCCAGGAGCGCTTTACGAGTGGCTTATATTCATTGTTACTTTTTAGCCGGAAGCAAACAGAAGGCGTGCCATCTCCAGCCCAGTCACGAAAAAGCGCATCCTCTGACAAGATTGCCCCGTCCACCAGTAAATGTTCCTTATAGGATTTAAAGCTGAAAAGCAGCGGAATCGACATGGAGAACCTTACAGCCTGAGACACCCGCATGGTTGGTGAGGTTACCCGGTTGAAAATCACCGGGCCACCACCATTGACGTCTGTTGCCACTATGTGTAAGTCAATCTCCAGTTGTTCGAAGGTTTTTCCACTCAGCTTCCTGTCCATCCAGTGCTCAAATTTATCTCCCGAGCTCAGGCCTCCGTCCCTTAGCAGACGGATCAAGGAAAACCCTCTGAACTGCCGGAAGTTGGTTTCCAGTGCCAACTGATGAATCTCCGATAATGACATACCAGTGCTGTAAAGCGCCGTAACAATAGAGCCTCCGGACACACCTACCAGATGCTTAAAACCAATTCCCAGATCTTTAAGTGCTGCCAGAATGCCAATATGAGCGGGCAGCCTGGTGCCTCCGCCTGAAAAAATCGGGATGATTTCCTGTGGAAGGTTGTCGGTATTGTCGGTCATTATAATTCAGATAAAAAATCTTATTTATCAGTTAATTATGGTTCAAGTTCGGGTAAGTACAAGGCGCCTGGGCAGTATTTCTGATTTCTGGCGTTGGAGCTAAAAGCAGCACAGGAGTAATTAAAGTGCTCGGTTCAGATATTGATAGGCGAGCCCTGCCCATTCGTAAAAGGCTCTGTGGCTGCGCTCAAGACTTGTCGTATTTGGCCAGCCCCAGTCAATAGATTGGCTGCTCAGATGCTCAACAGGCACTGGAATGACATTAATACCTTGCTGATTCAGATAGTATTTGGCTCTTAACTGATGACTCGCTGAGGTGACCAAAGCAACAGTTTTTCCCCGCAGGTGTGACGCCAGGGCCTGAGCCTCTTCTTTCGTGTTGGTTCCTGAAGGAACACTGACAATATGCTCAGGCGATATGCCCAAGGCAAGAAAAAATGCCTTGTTGGCCTCGGCTTCAGATTGTTCACGATATTTGAGTATGCCTCCGGAAACATAGACAGGTTTCTGCTGGTATCGGTACATTTGGCTTGCCTGCAGGTTTCGCAGTAGTGAGCACCTGTGCCATCTGTCTGCAAAAGGCCGTGGAGTATCTTCATAATGTCTGCAGCCCAATACCAGAATAGCATCAGCCTGCTGTAAGACCGGCGCGTCGGCCTGAATAACAGGGTATCGGCGTTCTATGGGTTTCAGCATCATATTGCTAGTCATTGGCAGGCTACACCAAAGCAAGAATACAGAGGCCAGTGTCAGCACAAACCATGCGGTTTTATTGGCTTTAAACAGAAGCTTTAACAGCAGTGCAATAAACAACAGAGTGAAGAAGAGATTCAGAGGCTGAATCAAAAAGTGCACTGTATTGCGAAGAAGTTCAATCATAATGAGAGGGGGGCGGGACGCGTTAGTGGCACAAATAAAAAGTGCGACCCATTGGTCGCACTTTCTGTTAACTTTCTAGAGTAGCTTACTTGCGAAAGCGTCTTGCACCTAACATCAGCAGACCCATACTCAGCACTGCGATAGAGGCTGGCTCTGGAATTTCCTGAGCGGTGATATTGAAAGCAAACTGTACGTTGTTATCACCACCTTCCTGAGTGGTAAGGCCAAAGCAACCTGCCGCAACACCAGCAGCAGCGCAGGCATCAGCGCCTAACAAGCCAAGACCTGGAGCTACGATTTGCACGGTATACATATAACCGTTAAAGCTGAACATACTGATTAAATCTGCAGCTTGCAGTACAAAAATATCATCACAAACAGTAGCCGACCCATCTATACAATCGCCTGCAACATTTGGAGTCTCAATAAAGTCGATTGAGAAGTTTGAACTGAATGAAGCGGTTTCGCTTGAACCATCATAAGGAGGGTTCGGTTCTGCTGCAAACAGAGTCAGGCTACTGAAAAGAGTGGCTGACTCCAGTGTGGCAAAAGAAGAGCTAATAGAGTTATTTGTGTGAGTGATTTCCGCTGTTTGTGCACCTAGTCCGTTGGTGGTGACACTGCCGGAAGCCACTGTAGGATCAATAGTTAATCCGCTTCTTTCTGACGCCGCTACGCCACCCCAGCTTATTTCTGAAGTGGACACTGTCTGGCTACCACCGCCGGCAGAGAAGGTTGGGGCATCAGGACCAGCTGTTACCCACTCAGTGACAACATCATAATCCCATAATGTAACCATTGATGCACTGGCGACGGATGATGCGACCATTGCCGCGCCAGCCAAACTGTTTAAAAGTAATTTATTCATTGTTTCAATCCTCGAAATCTTGTCAATTATTAGCCTTGGGCTTACTTCACTACACCCGTCCCACTAGATAAAGCAATTACCTTGCCAATAATTATGTCATTGAAAGTAAAGGAAAAAATATTTTTATGATAAAGCAGGTGTTAAAGAATCAGACATCGGTTTACAGTATTCATTACGGTATCGATACTAGGAATTGCGTACTGTGGGTCGTTGTCATTCAGGTCAGACACTTTTTCTTGTTGTTGAGCTTAACAGAGGAGATACTTTTCCCGGATAGCAAACAACCCTGAACCCATTACTATTTGTCAGAAAAGGAAATTTGCCATGTTTAAAATCATTTCTCTGGTAGTACTCAGTGTTATTAGTTTACACCTTCAGGCACAAAGTTTTGAGTCAGTGGTATCGAAGGTAAAAGGATCGGTGGTCGGGATTGGTGTGCATGATCCGCTAGGGGCTCCTAAAAACACCTTACAAGGTACCGGCTTTGCGGTTGGGGATGGTAAGCATATCGTCACCAATTTCCATGTGGTGGAGCGCGCACTGGATGCAGAATCGATGCAAAAGCGCGTGGTATTCGTTGGCCAGGGCGAGCGTCCGGATGTGCTGGAAGCTGAAATTGTGATTACAGACCCGGCTCACGATCTGGCTGTGCTGAAGATAAATAAAAAGGTGGCTCCTTTTAAGCTGGCTGAAACTAAACGCTTGCCGGATGGCAGAGAAGTGGCTTTTACAGGCTTTCCGATAGGTGCGGTACTTGGACTTTACCCTGCCACTCACAGGGGGTATATTGCAGCCAGTACGCCAGTGGTAACACCAAGTGCCAATGCACAACAGCTCAGCATTGAGATGATCAAGCGAATGAAAGAACCCTTTGTGGTTTATCAGTTAGATGCTACGGCTTATCCGGGTAACAGTGGTAGTCCGGTTTATGATGTTAAAACCGGGGAAATTGTTGCCATTATCAATAAGGTCTTTGTGACGCAAAGTAAGGAATCGGCCCTTTCAGCCCCCAGCGGTATTTCCTATGCGATACCGGTAGAGTATCTGCAGAGGTTGTTGCAGGAGCTCAACGATTAAGCCGTTTTCTGTTGATACAACCTGGATAATGACTTTCTGAGTAAATGAGGAATTAAAAGTTTGAGCGGCATACGCAGCATGTGACCCCGCCAGTAAAGGATCGTGGCGGCGATATGGCGCTTCCAGGTTCTGGAGCTTTTGTGGTTGGGTGTAAATATATACCGGAAGCTAAAATCCAGTATCAACCCGGGGCGTTTTAAGGTCCGCCTTATTGGAGTATCAAAAAGCGTATTGCAGTAGTAAAAGGCCAGCTCAAGATAACCTTTCAGTCCCAGCACATCAGCTCTGCTTTTCAATCTGTCAACAAAATCACTTTCCATACTGCCGAAATGCCGGAGCAGAATATCCAGGTCTGAAAGATCCCTCAGTCCGTTATGGAATTCACTTTCGGTAAACAGGTGGCAGGCACTATGGATTACCAGATCTTCGGGGGTAAGAGTCAGTAAATCTCCGACATTTTCAAGCTCAACCTTTTGTGTTTTAAAGCGCTCTGGCTGAGGGCAGTCCCTGTTGGTCAGTGGCAGAATATTATGATGCACATCCAGTACAGTTCGGGTTTCACTATGTTTCAGCGGCGGGATTTCATGCATCCACTGTCGGTAATAGCGATCGTCATAATCATCTACAAGGGTGCGTTGCCAGCCGTCACCAAGCAGACTGAATTCAACCCGTTTAAGACTGGGTTTATCAACCAGAATGTCGATGTCAGAAAAGCGCCGACCTTTGGCAACGTCCAGGTCATGAGCGATATACGCGGCGCCTTTAAGCAGCACCCACCTTTGGCAACGCTGATTAAGTAACCTGCTGAGTGAGTGAAGTTCACACTTTGCCTGTTGGATTTGTCGCTGTGCAACTTTCTGCTCGGAAACCAGTGGCCACCTGGCAAAACCGGGTATTGTTCCCTGATATTGACTGTCTAGCAGCATGCAGGCCAGTCGGCCTGACAGGTTGGCCATGCGCGCCTGACTGAGAATTGTCTGCCAGTCATTATCGTTAAATTTCTCGACGATACTGATATCTTTCAGAGTCTCAAGTAACAGGCTCATGAATTCTGCACCAGATTTTCAAGAGTTTCTGAGGCATCTTCGAAGCGGCTGTACTCAAATTCAAAGCAGGGAGTTTGCTGTAAAATGTCTGCAATTTTATGAAAGCCTTCCACCCCGAGTACATTATAATTAAAGCTATTGTCGATCAGTCTCTGAAAGCCCTCGGGTGCTGATAGCGGCGACAGACTGGCATTACTGCCGGCTTTATATTTCGGAAACACAATGCAGTGCAAAGGTGAACTCTGGTGCATGCTGGTAACACTCTCCTGGCTTGGTTTCATCAGTGCTACCGTGCCTTTGAGCGTGTCATGGGCGATATCACCAAACTCAGCCTGGCTGAAATGATGTTTTAAAATATCAATAGCGTCATTCTTAATATTGATAGGTCGTGCCAGAGGTAACACTTCCTCGCTCTGCAGAGAGAGCAGAGCCAGTTCATCCGAAAATAAACGCCAGCCGGAGAGCATCATCGCTGCAGTCAGCGTGCTTTTTCCTGAGCCCTGAGTGGCAGGCATCATGATAACCTTGCCATTTTTCTCTATGACGCCGGCATGCACTATAAATAAATGGTGCGCATGGTTGGCAATACACCAGTTCATCCCCCATTCCAGCATGGGGTAGGCCTGATCCCTGGGCAATGGCTTAAAAGGATTGATTTCATCCATAAAGAATTCAACCTGGGGGCGAAACCAACGGCGGTGACTGAGAGGCGTCTTTACCTGTACATCGAAGTCTGTATATGAGGGGCAGGGATAACTCAGATGATGTGCATAAAGTTGCTGTATTTGCCGGCTCACGGAACTGAGATTAGTAGACAGGGAAAAGGAGAAAGGACCTATGGCAAGACGGTGATTATACAAGTTGATACTCTTAATCCGCTAATGCTTATTGTGCAGGGGTTGCAGTCGATAGTTCTATAATACCCAGATCCACAGCCTGTTCAATAAATTCGTCTGCCTGTTGTGGTTCAATAAAGGCATAGATGTCAGACTTTTTGACAGAGCTATCTGACACTCTGGCCTGTGCTAGTTTTGCGATAGCAGTGGCGTAAGGCTCATTTATCAGTTGAGTTGCATTTGTCAGCTTATTAAAAACTGCGGCCCCTTCAGGAAGGGGCCGGTAGTCACAATGTTTTGAAAGTTTCAGCAACACTTAGTCAATGTTCTGAGCAGATTCCCAATCGGCCATCATGACCTCGTCTTTGCCATTGGCGTATATTTGCTGAACATCATAGGTTGTCAGAGGGAAGTAGAAACCCTGAGCGAGATCATCGACGATCTGGCAGTTTGGATTAGCTTCACATTCAGCCATAGCCGTTTGCCACAGGGCAGCATTCAGCCAGGCACAAGCACATTGACGCTCCCATCCATGGCTTCCGCCGCCTAAAGCCTGACCTACTGTACCCTGAAATGGCGCCCAATTTTTACCCATAGTATGTTGTGCGGGATCAGTCGGGAACAAAGTGGAAAAAGGAGTTGAAGGGCTTACACCGGTGTAAGGCCAGAGGCTGGGGTTAGAACCTGCATTTCCTGATGCCCTGCCATTCATCCAGCCGCCCGGGCTGTATGCAGAGAAAGTGCACACTTCATTTTCGTCGTGATGAGACGCGTTACCTGACAGATTACCGGAAATAGAGCACTGGCTGGCCCATACAGGCTTGCTGGTAATAGTGGTAATCAGTGCGGAACTGACCGCTACTCCCTTTATAAAGTTACGGCGACTGCTTCCCGCATGCTGCGGATTAACGTTCTGCGATTGCTTCTGTTGTTCTGCCATAATGTACTTCCAATATATTTACCGATGAGCGGAATTTATTAAACATCCCTTAGGATGCAAAAAACGAACCAAACATCTATCCTTATGAAAATAAAGGGTTTCTGTCATTGTGAAAATCAACATTTACGGTTAATGTAAAATTTTCCGACTAATTCATTGCGATATTATGCCTGTGATTTTACGGTATGACCAGAACTGAGGGATGACACTGATGTTTGCTGCCGGATATGCGCTGACCTTAGCAGGAAATCTGCTGCTACTGCTACTGCTTTTTACCGTTAAAAAGCCGGGCCTGGCCAAGCGACTACTGCTGTTGGCGGTAGTGGTCAATATGTTGTGGGCGCTGGCCAATCTCGGGTTTGCGGTAGAGCTGCTGAAGCCTCACTGGATGATGCAGGCTGAAGGACTCAGAGGCTTACTCTGGCTGTTATTTACCTGCTCGGTATTAAAGCAGGATCTGGTTCGCTTAAGGGAGTTAATGCTGCAGCCTGTGACCATGATGGTCATCGTACTGCCTGCAGTGGCCATCGCATTACCCTGGCTGTTGGCGATTGAACTGAAGTGGTTGTTCCTGTTACATACTGTCATTGCTCTGGTGGTACTGATTCTGCTCGAAACCCTTTATCGTCAGTCAGGGGAACAGCGATGGCATTATAAGCCATTGGTGATCTACCTTGGCGCCACCAGTCTCTATGATTTTGTGATGTTTGCCGACGCGACAATGGTAAACCAGATGGATCCGTTGTACTGGAGTGCCAGGGGATACATTTATGCGCTGTTATTGCCGGCTCTGGTGGTGGGGATCCGGCGGATCAAACATTGGGGCATAGAGATCTTTATCTCCAGAGATGTCGTGTTGCACAGTACTTTGTTGCTGGCAGCAGGTGGTTATCTGTTTGTTATGGCCGTGGCCGGTTATGCGATACGTTACTTTGGTGGTGACTGGAGCGGTCCGGTACAACTGGTATTGCTGTTCTTGTCTTTAACTTTGTTAGCTGTACTGCTGTTATCGAACAGTTTTCGAGCCAGAGTTAAGGTATTTATTACCAAACACTTTTTTGCTAATCAGTACGATTACAGAGAAGAGTGGCTGAAACTCTCCAAGACGCTGAATGCCAGTGAGAAAAGTCTGCCAAAGGTGTTCGAGAAAGGCCTGCGTTGTTTTTTGCAGGCGATAAATTATGACCGGGGCTTGCTTTTGAAATGTAAGGGACAGCAACTGGACGTCATCAGCGCCACTGGCTCGCAACCCTTAACAGAGGTTGAAAAAGAAGTACTGCAACAGCTCCAGATGTTTTTAAGGCAAAAGCACTGGCTGGTGGATATTGAGGAACTGCGTTATAAACCCTTTCTCTATGAGGGTTTAAAGATTAATCATGCCATATTGAATCAGTGCCGTTTTCAGCTGGTTGTTCCCATTTATCAGGATGAACAGCTCTGGGGTATGGCACTGATGCACACCAGCCAGACTGACAGGATCCGTCTTGACTGGGAGCTGAGAGATTATCTGAGTGCGGTAACCGCTCAGGTGGCCAATTATCTGTTTCATTATGAGGCGGCTCAGGAGCTAGCGGAGAATGCCCAGTTTGCGGCGTTTAACCGTATGTCAGCTTTTGTATTGCATGACCTTAAAAATGTGTTGGCTCAGATCGATCTGATTTTATGTAATGCTGAGCAACATAAAGATAATCCGGAGTTTATTGAGGATACCTTTGAAACACTGCAGCATACCAAAACCCGTATGGACAGAATGTTAAGGCAACTGACAGAGAAGAAGGAATCGCAGCCCAGCACTACAAAAACCACTGACTTGCTGCAGCTTACGGATAAAGTTATACAGCAGCGGTGCCATCAGTATCAGCCTGCACCGGTGGTGCAGAAACTGGCCGATATCAGTTTACCCGTGGATGAGGAAAAGCTCTGCAATGTACTGTATCACCTGATCAGTAATGCCCAGCAAGCCACTGCAGATGACGGTATGGTAACGGTGAGAGTGGGGATGGCTCAGGAACCGGGTTTTGCACTGATTGAGATTGAAGACAACGGCTGTGGCATGAGTGCGGATTTTATTGCCAATCGTTTGTTTAAGCCCTTTGATACGACAAAAGGGAATGCCGGGATGGGTATCGGCGCTTATGATGCCAAAAATTATATCGAGAAGATCGGTGGGCGTCTCGAGGTAAGTAGTACCGAAGGGCAGGGGGCCACTTTTAGTTTGTTTTTACCCATCGCTTAGGTGGAGTTTTTATTCCTCAGCGCCTTTGCGCGATCAATTATACTCGCATCAATATGGCGACATGATAATCTAATCAGGGGCACAACCTCTATGAAAAATAACAACAGGCCCGCTCAAGAATAACAACAGGAATATGCATTTATGGAAAAAATACTGGTTGTTGACGATGACATTGGAATTCAGAAGCAACTGAAGTGGAGCTTCAGTGGCTACGAAGTGATTTTTGCTGATGATCGCCAGTCCGCCATAGCCCAACTCAGACGTTTTGAGCCAAAAGTGGTGACCCTGGATCTGGGATTACCGCCGGATCCGGCCAATGCGTCAGAAGGGTTGCAGGCGCTGGCAGAAATTCTCAGCATTGCGCCACAGACCAAAGTAATAGTGGTAACCGGCAACAACGATAAAGATAACGCTCTGAAAGCCGTAGAACTTGGGGCTTATGACTTTTATCAGAAACCCATTGACTCGGATACCATCAAGATTCTGGTCAGTCGGGCGCTGAATCTGTACAACCTTGAACTGGAAAACCGTCAGCTTGCCCAGTCACAACCTGCTATGGGCAAAATCATTGGCAATAGTGACAGTATTCAGCAGGCCAGCCGCCGCGCCGAGAAAATAGCCCAGACTGATATCAGCGCACTGTTACTCGGAGAGAGTGGCACAGGTAAAGAAGTATTTGCACGCTCTATCCACGACCACAGTGGGCGTCGCAACAAGCCGTTTATCGCTATCAACTGTGCCTCTATTCCGGAAAATCTGCTCGAAAGTGAACTCTTTGGTTACGAGAAAGGCGCCTTTACCGGGGCAAACAAAACCACACCGGGTAAAATCGAAACGGCTCAGGGCGGTACCCTGTTCTTGGATGAGATTGGCGACATGCCAATAGGTTTGCAGGCAAAAATGCTGCGATTCCTGCAGGAAAGGGTGATAGAGCGGGTTGGCGGGCGCAATGAAATTGCCGTGGACGTGCGGGTGATCTGCGCCACGCACAGAGATCTCTCTGCTATGGTGCAGGAACAAAGTTTCCGGGAAGACTTATTCTACCGCGTCAGTGAAATCACCATTAATATACCGCCGCTCAGGGAGCGTGGCAGCGACGTTATTCTGCTCGCCAGAACCTTTCTCAATGACTACAAGGAAGAGTATAACTCCAAGGTTAAGGGGTTCAGTGAAGCCGCCGTGGACGCCATGCTCAAACATCGCTGGCCGGGTAATATCCGAGAACTGCAAAACAAACTTAAATCAGCCGTGATCATGGCCGAGGGTAATGTGATCCAGACCGATGATTTGGGGTTGTTCTCCGATGGTGAAGAGTCAGGCATGCAAACCCTGAATCTGCGTGAGGTACGTGAAGAAGCCGAGAGTAAGGCCATACGTCAGGCGTGGTATCTGGCCGGGCAGAATATGTCCCGCACTGCTGAGTTATTGGGGATCACCAGGCCGACATTGTATTCACTGATCGATAAATATCGTCTCGAGGATATCAAGCCGGCAAGCTGAGTCGTGGATTCAGAGCGTTTTTTTACCTTAGTGACAGAGATTGACTCGAATATTCTATTGAAAAAATGTTAAATTAATGGAATATAAAATCTTTGTCATGGGGAACTCTTGCTGAAGGGGCTCCGCCAATGATTAATAACAATAAAGGTGTCCTTTGTCTGATTGGTTAACGCTCCTTCCCCCCGCTCTGGCCATTATCGTTGTCTTCTGGCGCAAAGAAGTCATCCTCGCGTTACTCGTGGCCCTGTTCAGCTCTGAATTATTACTGATGTTGCAGGGGCAGACCGGGTTTGCCTCCTCCGTGTTACAAAGTCCGTTTCAGACGGTAGAGCGCATTATTTCGGTGCTGAGCTCGCCAGGTAACAGTCGTCTGCTGGTATTTTCACTGATGGTAGGGGCATTGCTGGCCTATATGAGGCACTCTGGCGGGGTGACGGCGCTGGTAGAAAAAATGATCAACAAAGGTGTCGCCAAAAATCAGCGCCAGGTGGGACTGCTGTCTTTTTTCACCGGCGTGGTGGTCTTCATCGAGTCTAATCTGAGCGTACTGACAGCAGGCATTTTGTCCCGTGGTCTGTATGACAAGTTTAAAATGAGTCGCGCCCGTCTGGCCTATGTGATTGACAGTACCAGCGCACCTATTTGTATCCTGATTTTGCTCAATGGCTGGGGCGCCTATGTGCTGGGCCTGTTGGGAACCTATCCGACTGAACAAAGCGCGGTGTCGATTCTGGTCGGCACCATTGCGCTGAATTTCTATGCGCTGATCACTCTGGCCATCGTGCTGTTCACTATTATTACCGGTAAGGTATTCGGGCCGATGAAAGAGTCTGAGCGGGTATTGAGCAAATCTGCCAATCATACCGAAATTGACTATAAGGCGTCCAAAGCCCGCTATATGGTATTGCCATTGATGACAATGGTTGTCGGTATGCTCGGTTTTATGTACTGGACTGGTAATGGCAATCTGACCGATGGTGATGGCTCCAAATCAGTACTCTATGCCACCACACTGGCCTGCATGTTAGCTTACGTGATGATGATAGGTTCAAAGCGCTTTGAGCATAAAGAGCTGGTCAAAGTCGGCTTTGAGGGCATGAGTGAACTGCTGCCGCTGGTGGCAATACTGTTATTTTCACTGGCACTTGGCGGTAGCTTGCGGGTGTTAGGAACCGGAGACTTTATTTCCGGCATTGTCGCCGAATCATTGCCACTGTTTATTATTCCGGCTTTGTTGTTTCTGGCCGGTGCCCTGATTTCTTTTACCACAGGTACCTCCTGGGGCACCTTTGCCATCCTGATTCCGATTGGTATGCCAATGGTGCTCAATCTCGGTTTACCCCCGTCGCTGGTGATGGCGGCGATTCTTGGCGGTGGCGTATTTGGCGACCACTGTTCACCCATTTCCGATACCACTGCGGTGAGTAGTCTGGCCTCCGGTTGTGACTTACTCGAGCATGTTAAAACTCAGTTACCTTATGCCCTGTTCAGTGGCGGCCTGACTTTGGTGGCCTATATTCTGGTGGGCATGTTCTGGATAGGTGTATGATGAAAAAGTATGTTACCGGCTTGGCCCTGATCGCAGTAATGCCTTTGGCTGCCGGGCCCATGCCTGAAGATTTTGTGGAAATGAACCAGGCGCTGCCTGATGCCATCTACGATATTCGCTACTATACCGACAACAACTTTGTCGGTGAGCCGGTAGAGGGCTACCTTGAGCCAAAGTGTATTCTGCAGCAACAGGCCGCTAAGGCACTACAGGAGGTCGCGACAAAAGCCTCCGAGCAGGGGCTGAAGCTGAAAATATTTGATTGCTACCGGCCTCAGCGTTCTGTGGCTCATTTTATGCGTTGGGCGCAGGACTTATCCGACATCCATACCAAAGCCGATTACTATCCTAATTTACCTAAAGATAAACTGGTAGGGGAGTACATTGCCGAGCGCTCCGGTCACAGCCGTGGTGCCACGGTGGATCTGACTCTGGCCAGACAGGATAGTGAAGGCAACTGGCAGGAGCTGGATATGGCCTCGCCTTTCGATATGTTTGATCCGTTGTCAAATACGGCGAATCCGACTATCAGTGCTGAGCAGGCGGCTAACCGGCAACTATTGAAAGAGTTAATGGAAAGCGCAGGGTTCAGCAACTATGCAATGGAATGGTGGCATTACTCCTTAGTGCCCCAGCCTTACCCCGATACCTACTTTGATTTCCCGGTGAAATAAATGCAGGGGCTCTCGCAGGGCCTTAAGTCGCAGAGGATTCTGGTTGAGAACTCCATTTATTCCTCTACGTCTCTGCGCATTTGCGTGAAGAAACGGTACCGTCATCCTGAGCTCGCCTCAGGATCTCTTTCAGTCAGCAGTGTCAGTTAAACTTTTCCACCTCGGCCGCGATATAAAGATTCCGGCTCGGTGGCCGGAAAGAAGGAATAACTGACAAAGAGTTTGGTTAACAAGGTGTCGGCATGAGTCTGTGTAGTCTGGATTCAGCGAAGCGGAATCCAGGTTTTGCTCCCGCAATCCGCTTCGCTACTTGACGGGCTACCCAATTTCTTACTCCAGCATCTCCAGCCCTTTGATGCTCTCGATACCTATCCCTGGCTTATCTTCGATAATGATATCTGAACCCTTAAATTTAACGCTGCCTGTTACCGGGTCAAAGGCACATAAGGATGGGCCATCCAGATCCACTTTGGTGATCACATGGGATTTGGCAACGGCCAGATGCACTGCCGCACTGACGCTGATGCTGGTTTCCAGCATGCAGCCAATCATACACTGAATATCATAGGTTTCGGCGATATCGGCGATACGAATGGCGTTACTGATGCCGCCGGTTTTCATCAGCTTGATATTGATAATGTCGGCGGCCCGCATGCGAATAAGCTCAATAACTTCTTTAGGGCCGAAGGTGCTCTCATCAGCCATCACTGGGGTATGTACCCGCTCGGTAATGTATTTCATGCCTTCGAGATCATGGCCTTTAACCGGTTGTTCAACCAGTTCCAGACGCACACCGGCGTCTTCGAGACGGGTCAGGGCATAAACGGCTTCTTTAGCCGTCCAGCCCTGATTGGCATCCAGCCGTAACAGGGCTTTGCCTTCTACTGCCGCATAAATGGCTTTAACCCGTTCGATATCGACGCCTATGTCTTTACCGACTTTGATTTTCAGGGTCTCGAAACCCTTGTTGACTGCCTCTATGCTGTCCTGCACCATTTTGTCTATGTAGTCGACACTGATGGTAATGTCGGTACTGAGGGTTGGCTCACCGCCACCGAGTATTTTATACAGGGGGGCCTTGTAGAGCTGTGCAAAGAGATCGTAAACGGCAATTTCTACGGCTGCCTTGGCACTGTAATTTTTAACAATCGAACCCTGGATCAGATGCGTGATGCGATTAAGGTTTTCAATCTCCTCACCAATCAGCTTGGGTTTAATCATGGTTTTAATGGCTTCAATAATGGAGCCATGGGTATCACCGGTAATCACAGCCGTCGCCGGCGCCTCTCCATAGCCGATATGGCCGGTGTCTGTTTCGATTATGACCACCACGTCTTCTATGCTGTCTACCGTGCGCAGGGCCGTCTTAAATGGCGTATTAAGCGGCACTCTGAGCATGGCGAATTTTATATCGGTGATTTTCATCTGATTCCCTTAGCGAATAGACTTGATAGTGTAAATTTTATCCACATAGCTGCTTGATTCCGACAAGCGCATGGGTAAAAGCGGAGTAACGGACACGCCATTGAGTATGCCCTTGTAGTAATTTTCATCTTTATCCAGATAAGACATGCCATGCACATCATGGATAACATAGGGCTTTCCATTGTCGTTCCCTAAATACATCACCACGTGGCCGGGAATATAGGCAAGATCGCCAACATCCATATTCGTAATTGCGGCTAACTTATCCTGTTCAGCGGCATTAGCATCAAAGTGCTGATTAATTCCATACTGGCCTTTGCCTTGCTGGCCCGAATTTCTTGGCATCAATATACCAAAGGTCCTGTATACCTCAGAAACAAATCCGGTACAGTCGCGGGCATTATAGTCATGACCCCAGCCATAACGTTCACCGAGAAATTTAAAACCCTGACGAATAATATTCTCGCGGGTAAAGGGCAGATAACCTGTGCTGATATCCTGATTTTTGCTGATGAGTGCCGGTTTTATACTCAGGCTGCCATCATCTTCACGATAAGGCAGACTGACTACATAGCTGGTATAGGGGTTCTGGCCGTAGAGACTGTGGTCAACCTGATGGTTGTCGAGTAAGGGTAAACGCACACCCATATCCAGTTGCTTTTCGGAAAGTTGTGGCAGCTCGGGGTTGTAGTTAGTGAACACTTTAGCACCTGTTACCACCACAAACGATTCTGTCTGGCGAAAGCCAAGCACTTGCGCTTTGCTGCCAATGGCGACATCCTCAGCCGGAATCCAGGCCAGGTAGTGATAGGCCTGAGCCAATAACCACTTGCCGTCTTTGCTCTGATGCAAAACGGCCAACGCATCGCCGGGAAACAGACCGGTTTCGATAAAGCGGTCGATGTCCGGATCCATTTCAGCATTATAGGCTTTGTCATGTGAGGGGAATCGGCGCATGGTGGTGCGGTTGGTGACCAGAGCATAACGAAGGGTATTACTCTGCTTTAATCCGTCCAGATTCATATTATTCCGATAGCGGGTATAGTCTTTCTCGCTAAGTTGGCGGCCATCTGCAAAAAAGCGCTCATAGGCCGGCACTGAACTGACCTTGTTGATCATCTCAAGCAACTGCGATTTGGCGTATTGTGCCGGCAACTCAGCTAATTGAACCAGCTCACTCTGCTGTTTGAAGGTATTCTGATTGAGATGTTCTATTGCTTTTGGTGTCAGCAAAGGGGTATCGGCGTGGTCTGTTTTATCAATCCAGTATTGGGCATCAAGATGCCGGGCAGAGATTTCCGGTACATCCGTAATCATGGCTGACAGGGCGTTTGGCCAGCCTGATAACAACAATGTCGTGGTGATAAGCAGTAAAGACGATAATTTCATTATGACTCTTGTTAAGTGAAATTTCGGGTTGTTGACCATGTAGGGCAAACACCAGTATATCAATTGCCAACAGGCTCAGTGAGTCCTGGCAGCTATTTATCCGCGCCCGACCTTAGTTAAAGTCCTGTGGCTGTAAACTCATTTATCCAGCCCTTGTTGTACAGGCAGCTCTGAGTGACATCGGCTCACGACATCAGGGTTTAAAAAGTATGAAGGAATATTATTGCATATCAACATTAAATCAATAATAAATTATTATTCTATGAATTTTTAGCTAATACAATATTGCGGATAACTGCTACACTTCTGTTAGACATAGCCTGAAAGAGGGTGCTGAAAACCTATGCTAAGGCTAGTCAGGATAAGGGATTAAGTGTCGGTTGTTATGAGCGTTAGCAGTTGGCAGGTTGATAGCAGAGGACGATGGATTGGAACCTGTTCAACAGGGGAAATATGAAGAGCTTATTCCTTTGCTTTTATGATTAAGGAATAAAATATTTTCTTTTGGCTAAAAGAGTGATAGGTTTAGTAATGACTGGCTAAAAAGCCAGCAACAAAACAAACTCACAAGTGTTGAACTAAAAGTAAGCAAAACTGATCCAGGGATACCGAAAACTATGAAACTCAAAGATATAGCTTTTGCTAAAAAGCGCATTGTAATGGCAATGCGTGGCGCACTCAGCGCGCCCGTTACAACAGTATCGGCTGCTGTGTTAGCGAGCTCGATGATCGTGGCTCCTGCCGTAGCCCAACAAACCAGTGGTATTACGGGCAAGGTAACCGGTGATGCCGTTGCCGGTGTAACCGTCACCGCTCGCGGTGATGCGATGCCTAGACCACGTTCTACTACTACCAAGGCTGACGGTAGCTTTGATTTACCGGCATTGTTACCGGGTAATTATGAACTGACTTTTACTGCGGAAGATGGCACCCGGAGTACGATGAATGTCCGGGTATTATTGGATCAGACCGCCAATATTACCGTTCCGCTGCAGGCTCGTGATCCTTCCGTGGCCGATACCGAAGTGATTACCATCACCGGCAGCCTGATTGTGCGTCAGGGGGACTCGTCCCTGACCAATTCATTAGGGGATGATGTGGTTACTGGCGTACCAGTAGGGCAGGATTATCGTGACCTTTTAAAACTGGTGCCTGGTGTGGAATTTTCTCAGAATTCTACACGTGGTCCGTCAGCTGGCGGTTCCGGTCAGGACAATAAATATGGCTTTGATGGTGTGGATGTTTCACTGCCGCTGTTTGGTAACCTGGCCTCTGAGCCATCCACCCATGATGTGGCGAATGTATCGATGGACCGCGGTGGCGCCAAAGCTGTGGGCTTTAACCGCTCAGGTGGTTTTTCGATTAATACCACGTCTAAGTCCGGTACCAACGAGTTTAAGGGCCGGGTGGAATACAAGTTACAAAACGCCAATTTCGGAAGTACGCCGGATGTTGGTGTAATTCGTGAAACTGACGAGAGCTGGATCACCGCCAACCTGGGTGGCCCGTTGATTGAAGATGAACTGTTCTTCTATGTATCCTATTACCGCCCGGAAGAAGAAGGCGCGAATACGGAAACCCGCTATGGGCCGGCCAAAGATTATCGTAATGTGCGCGATGAATATTTTGGTAAATTGACCTGGGCACCCACCGATGACCTGCTGTTTAATGCCAGTCTGCGTACTTCTGACAGAACTATTGAAGGAAATTCGATCGGCGAATTCGAAACTGACAGCGTTTCAGTTGGGGGAACATCAGAACAGGATATTTTCACCATTGATGGTTCCTGGCTGATTGACGATTTCACGACTCTGAGTTTCAGCTATAACACTTTTGAGCTGGTTGGAGGCGATGCGCCGGATAATCAGCTCAGTGTAACACCTACCATAGGTGGTTCGCTGGATCTGGCCAATCTCGACCAGATGGGTTACTTCAATGTTCCTTCGCTAAGGGATGATGAGCCTGGTTTTAATGCGGGTGCGCAAGCTTTGATTAACCAGTATGGTTATATCGGTGATGACGGTAATCCTGCTGGTGGCGGCGGTGTCGGTGGTTACTTCCAGTTCAATAATCAGGATTTCTACAGAGATACCTTTGAACTGGCACTGGATCATGAATTTGAGATCGGCAATGCCTTTCATAACTTGCATGTGGGCTTTAAGTACTCAGAAATTGAAGAAGATCTGAGTCGTTTCTCCAATGGTTGGGGCTCTTTTGAATATATCGGCGGGCTGGAAGAGGCGCCGGATGGTACACCTATATATTATCGCAGTATTACCGAGCGGGTCAGCTTTGGTAGTGGCGTTGATGTTGCGGTACCGTCTATCAGCTCCTCGGCCAAGGCCTATAACCTAGAGATTAATGACACCATTGAGTATCAGGACTTTACCTTTAATGTGGGTGTACTGATCAGTCAGGATGAACTCTACGGTCAGGGCCTACGTCCCAAGTCCGGTACAGTTTCGGGTTACGAGCAGGCGCCGGGTCATAAATACAAGATGTATACGGTGGACTGGCAGGATATGATCCAGCCAAGACTGGGCGTAAGCTGGGAATACGAAGCGGGTAACACCGTATTTGCTAACTTTGCCAGCTATAACCCCGAGGCCAGCTCCTTGGCCCGGGCCGCATCTTGGGACAGATCGGCACTGGCACAACTGGATGTTTATTTCGATGAAGACGGTAATTATATCGATTCCGAGCCAAGAGGCGGTTCATCCGGTAAGGTCTTTGCCGATGATCTTGAGCCCCGGCGTATCGATGAGATTACTATAGGTACTACCAAAGCAGTATCGAATAATCTCTTCTTACGGGCTCATGCCCGTCATCGTAAAGGCACCAATTTCTGGGAAGATATGCCAAATAATGCCCGTTTATACGGTACTTACGGCAACAGTTCTGTACCCGACCATATAGCAGCCAAAGGCTTGTATGTGGATAATCTGGATGCAATCCGCGATGAAATAAGTGGTTCAAGTTATGTGATTGCCGAAGTGGATGGTGGTGAAACCAAATACTGGGAACTCAGTTTGGAAGCGGAATGGCAGGGTGATCGTACCTACCTGAATGCCTCGTACGTCTGGAGCCATTACTACGGTAACTTTGACCAGGACAATACCACTACCACTAATGATGCCAATACCTTTATCGGCTCGTCTTTCTACGGTGACGGCCCGGGTCGTCTGCCCTGGGATAACCGTTACGGTAAGCTCAGAGGCGACAAACCGCATCTGTTTAAGGCCTTTGGTTACTACACCACAGACTGGAATGCCAATATTGGTGCCTATCTGGTGTATCAGTCCGGTCATCCATGGGAAGCCTGGGATGCGACCTATTATGGTTATGCAAGTACAGTGTCGTCTACCAGTCGCTATGGCGAACCGGCGGGTAGTCGTCGCACGGCCAGCCACTGGCAATTGGACTTGAACTATACTCAGGACGTCCGTCTGACAGATACGTTCACAGCGCAGTTCCGGGCCGATTTGTTTAACGTGTTTGACCGCCAGACCGGCTATAATCCGAATCCTTTTGTGACTTCGGAGAATTTTGGCGAATCACGTAATTTCTACAATCCGCGCAGACTGCAATTGTCAGTGGCGGTTGAGTTCTGAGCATCAACATGTGGTGTTGTGTAGGCAATGGACTGCCATCAGGTTTTACTCCGCAATAGAGGAGTTGCCTTTTTAATCCCTGCATTCGTGCGGGGATTTTTTATATTAGGTTAAAGAGTGCTTTTCCCAGATAATTAGATAATTCGGATACTGAGGTTGATGAAATTAGAGCCTGTGTTTTTTTTCCTGTTACGTCCTTTTGTTTTAGTAAATATTCTGTTGCTGACACTACTGGTTGGCTGCACCAGTCTGCCTATCGAGCAGATGCCTTCAAAATCCTACAACCACAGAGTGCAGTTTCTGGTGATGCATTTTACCGCCATTGACTATCAGAGATCGGTGAATGCCCTGGTGAAAGGGCCTTATGTCAGCTCCCATTATCTGATTCCTGAGCGCTTCGATGACAGTTACCCCGACGATGAACTAAAAGTATTGCAACTGGTCGATGAGCAGCACCGGGCCTGGCATGCCGGCAGCAGTTACTGGCAGGGGCGTAATGACCTCAACGATCAGTCGATCGGCATCGAAATCGTCAATGTGCCTGAGTGTGAGCGCGAGATGGGTCACCATTTCAGCGATCCCTTTAATGGCAATGAGCACGGTGACGGAAGGCTGTGTATTTTCCCTGACTATGACCCTGAGCAAATCGCATTGTTGGT
The DNA here is from genome assembly GCF_001466725.1 of Lacimicrobium alkaliphilum. Lineage (NCBI taxonomy): Bacteria > Pseudomonadati > Pseudomonadota > Gammaproteobacteria > Alteromonadales > Alteromonadaceae > Lacimicrobium > Lacimicrobium alkaliphilum. Next base: position 2,904,412 of record NZ_CP013650.1, on the reverse strand, counting down.
GAAGCTGTCAAAAGCGATTCTTGAGCGTCATCCCGATATCGGCCCGACCCAGGTGGTGGGCCACTCGGATATTACCCCCAGCCGTAAAAACGATCCTGGCCCCAGATTCCCCTGGTATCAACTCTATAAAGAGGGGATTGGTGCCTGGTATGACAATGAAACAGTCAACCATTACTGGCAGCAATTTACCAAGGCCCCACCTTCATTAGGTTTAGTACAGGCAGCACTGAGAACCTACGGATATGGTATTGAAGAAACGGGTCGTATGGATGCACAGACACTGGATACTCTGTCTGCCTTTCAGATGCACTTTTTGCCCTGGCATGTCAGTGGTGAGGCCTCGGATAAAACCGCAGCTACCTTGTTTGCCCTGATTGATAAGTATTTCCCTGAACGACTCACGTCATTAATGGAGCGCTACAACAAAGAACAAATAGCCGAACCGGAGGCTGAATTTGCAGAACCACTGGGGCAGGTGGACAGCCTGTTCCCTGAGCCGGAACCCAGTGAGCGCAAGCTGGTGAATGATCGAAAGGCGTTTAAGGCTTATGCAGGCGAGGGCGAGATCATCATCGACAGCCAGGACGCCGAATTTGCAGAAATTTATGTTAACGGTGAGCAGCTTAATATACAGCAGCCTTTTGCGCCTGATGCGCAATACCGTTATTCCCTGGCGCGGCGCACCCGGGACGGAACTAATCATTTGCGCGTCGAAAACGTTCAGCCTGAGGGTGCCAGTGTTCGTGTCAGGATCCCTTACCCGGTACTGCAGCCATCTGAGGGTGAAAAATATGATTTTTCTGCGCTGGATAGTCTGATTAATTCAGAGATCGAACAGGGCTACCCCGGGGCTGTGTTGCTGGTAGTCAAAGATGGGCAGGTAATCAAACATTCTGCCTACGGCTATAAGCGGTTATATGACGATAACGGCGGATTGCTGCCAAAGCCGCAGGCGATGAGCAAAGACACCCTGTTTGATATGGCCTCCAATACCAAAATGTTTGCCACTAACTTCGCGCTGATGAAGCTGATGACAGAGGGTAAGCTGAGTTTTAACGACAAGGTATCCAGGCATATCCCGGAATTTAAGGGCCAGGGCAGAGCTGCGATCCGGGTTAAGGATTTGCTGACCCATACTGCAGGTTACGGGCCGGAAGTGCGCTTTTTCGAAAGGGATAACAAATTTGGAGAAGCCTTCTTCTCTCAGAACAAAGCCAGAACAGTGGAATTATTGCTTCACGAAGTACCACTGGAAATCGGCCGTGGCATTAAGCCCGTTTACAGCGATACCGGCTTTTTACTACTGGGAGTGTTAGTAGAGCGGCTGACCAATATGAGCCTGGATCAGTATGTGGAATCGCAGATTTATGAACCACTGGGGCTGCATAATACCAAGTTTAATCCGCTCAGAAAGGGCTTTGTTAAAAGTCAGTTTGCGGCTACCGAGATTCGTGGCAACAGCCGCGGCGGTCGGGTCAGTTTTGACAACATCCGAGATTATGTGTTGCAGGGTGAAGTGCATGATGAAAAGGCCTATTACGCAATGCAAGGCGTAGCCGGTCACGCAGGATTATTCTCTGATGCCAGTGATATGGCCGTGCTCACTCAGGTGCTGCTGAATCGCGGTGGCTACGGTGAGCAGCAGGTTTTTGCCCCCTCTGTGCTGGATCAGTTCAGCAAAGCCTCGGATATGGATATTACACTGGGACTTGGCTGGCGCCGGGCGGGCAATGGTGAACGCCGCTGGCATTTCGGCCCCTATGCCAGCCCTCAGGCGATCGGCCATACCGGCTGGACGGGCACGGTGACAGTGGTGGACCCGGAGTATGATCTGGCCATTGTGCTTTTGACCAATCGCCGCCATACGCCTGTAGTGGACCTTGAAGAGGACTTGTATGGTTTTAAAGGCGATGAATTTGAGCTTGGCCGTTATGGCAGCATTATTTCGCTGATTTATGAAGCGGTACTTTCTCGTTGACAGCTTTTCGGGTCGAATTTGTCTTGCAGGGATGACTAAGAGATAAAAAGCGGTATTCTATGCAGATTAACAATAATAAGAACGCAAACGTAGGGAAAGCCTTTGACCTGTTTACTGAAAATGAAAGCCATGCGTGACAATCTTTCTTCCAGTGAGAAGAAGCTGGCTGATTTTATTCTGGATAATACCCATTTGCTCAGGGACTATTCTTCCCAGCAGCTCGCCAGTGCGGTGGGAGTCAGTCAGTCCAGTGTGGTCAAATTCAGTCAGAAAATGGGTTACCGTGGCTATCCGGATTTAAAGCTGGCAGTGAATGAAAGTCTGGCGCGGGGGATTGGGCTGAATACCAGTAATGGCCCTCTGTCCAGACAACAGAACAAAGAGTCTATTACCGACTTTATCCGCGAGGAATCGGCTAAAACAATAGAGTATCTGGCCGAGGTGGAAGCCTCAGACGCCTTTGTTCATGCCGTCAGTGTATTGGCAGAAGCCAAATGGGTTCAGCTGCAGGGCCTGGGCGAAGGGCTGTATCCTGCAACCCGTCTGGCTCAGGGCCTGTGTCAGTTGGGTAAACAGGTTCAGCATGTGGCGGATTACCGGCTGGATTTGTTGCTCGCGGATCAGGTGGTGGAAGATAAAGTGCTGGTGATTATCAGTCTGGAAGACTGCGATGAACATCTGCAGGAACTGATTCGCCTGAATCGCAGTCACCGTAACAAGATTATCTGTATCTGCAAGTACGGTGATACCAAACTTCCGAGCATGGGCGACATTACCCTGCAGATGCTGGTAGACACCCAGGTACCTCAGTTATTGCTTCCCCCCCAGGCGATTAACCTCTCTTACCTGATGGATATGCTGATTATTGCCCTGCAGCGCGCGCAGGATAATGAGTGAAGGGTTAGGCGTGAGGAGTGAGGAAAAATGGCGACAAATCAAATGTCTGAGTTAAAATTTCACTCCTCACTCCTCACTCCTCACTCCTCAATAAACTGTCTTGGCAGGCGCTGATTAACCCGGGTCAGTAATTCATAACTTAAGGTGTTTACCCTGCTCGCCAGTTCTGTGATCGGTAAATTTTTACCCCAGATTTCCACTTTGTCGCCTACTTTAGCCTGCGGCAGATGGCTGATATCCACCCCCAGCATATCCATAGAGACACTGCCGATTACCCGGGCCCGTTGGCCATGCAGAAACACCTCACATTGGCTGTCGGTGCTGCGTGGATAGCCATCTCCATAGCCAATCGCCAGGGTAGCGATACGGCCTGGCTGGTCAGCTCTCCAATGGCCGCCATAACCAACCGCATCTCCCTTTTGCAATTCGCGAATGGCCATGATTTGGCTATATACTGCCATGGCTGGTCTCAGTCCAATTTGTTCAGATTTTTCGGTTAGCGGAGAGCAGCCATAGAGCATTATACCGGGCCGGTTCCAGTCACTATGGCTGTCGGGGAGCTGCATCAGCGCAGCACTATTCGCCAGACTGAGGGGATGGTCAGTACTCTGGCCAAGCAGTTTTAACTGTTCAATCTGTTTTTGATTAACGGGGCAGCTTATCTCTTCAGCGTTAGCCATATGGCTGGCCAGCACCGGTTTATGGCTCAGCTTACCGGAGCTTTGCAGTCGTTGCAGTATTGCGGTGACCTGCAGCGGATCAATTCCCAGACGATGCATGCCGGTGTCTATTTTAAGCCAGCAATGAACGGGAGAGGGCAAGTGTGTCTTTTCCAGCATCCCAACCTGCTCAGTGCTATGCAGCATTACCCAGAAGTTATTCTTTGCGGCAATGGTCAGCTCCTGTGAACCAAAACATCCCTCCAGAATCAATATAGGGGCGCGGATACCGGCTTTGCGTAATGACAGGGCCTCGTCAGTAAAGGCTACGGCAAAGGCCGGTGCAATATCTTCCAGCGTCTTTGCAACCTGTTCGGCACCATGGCCATAGGCGTTGGCCTTAATTACAGCCAGGTGCCGGGAACCCGGAGCCAACTGACTACTCAGACGGTAATTATCGCGAATAACGCCAAGGTTAATTTCGGCGTAGCTTGGCCTGTACATCATATATGAGAGGAACTCCGGTAAAACTTGCTTGGAATATTAATTTACTATATTTTTGTTATTCTATAATAGATTATTCTTTGTTGGCTTATTCTATTATTCACTAATCTGATAAGGATTAATATGTTGAACGCATTACTGAAAGTGTCGCTGGGGTTACTGGCAGTTGCTGTTGCACCTGCGCAGGCAAACTGGCAACTGCCTGAGAATGTTAAGCAACTGGTGGTCGTGACCACTGATGATTGGGATGGGATTCAGGGACAGTTGCGTACTTATGTGCGCACTGAAAATGGCTGGCAGGCTCAGTCACTCAGTTCCGCTGTAACCATTGGTCGTACTGGTTCGGCCTGGGGTATCGGCTTGCACCCTGCACAGTCGGGGCTGCAGAAAAAAGAGGGTGATGGCAAAGCTCCGGCTGGTATTTTCGCCCTTACCAGTGGTTTTGGTTATGAGGCGATTTCCGGGCTGGAGATTCCTTACCAGCAGATGCAGGGCAGCCATTACTGTATGGATGTTAATGAATCTGCCTATTACAACCAGATCGTGGATGCCAGTATCGTCGGCGAAGAGGCGGTAGAAGGATCCTCTGAGGGCATGCGCCGGGATCTGCATTATGGCGATGAGCTATATCGTCAGGGCGTTTTTGTCGCTCATAATCCACAGAATGTGCCCGGAGCCGGTAGCTGTATCTTTTTACATCTTTGGCGCGGTGATGATAAACCCACCGCTGGCTGCACTGCGATGCCGGGCGAGGTGATGGATGAGTTAATCCGCTGGCTGGATGCCGATGAAGACCCCGCCATGGTGTTGCTGCCGGGTGAGGTATACAAAAAGCACCAGTCCGCCTGGGGCCTGCCGGCGCTTTAAGCGAGCAGCCATCAGCTTTCAGTTGTTAGTTTTTGGCACACTGAAAGCTGAAGACTGGTAGCTGAAAACTCTATTACCCGCGGAGGCGTCGAGGGCGCAGAGAATATTGCCTCTTTAACCCTGTTTTTTCCGCGATCTTTGCGCCTTGGGGTGATCATTAGCCTTTTCTCTTTCATCTCGCTGAGGCGCAGGGGTGCAGAGAGAACAGACTGTTGTTCAGTTCTCCTTTTCCTCAGGGTCTCTGAGGTTATTTTTTGATTTTTCAGAAGGACGCTGGATGCCCGATAACAGCACTCGGGCATGACGGCAATTCCCTTGTAGCCTGCAAGTAGCGAAGCGGATTGCAGGAGCCCCCGGATTCCGCTTCGCTTTATCCGGGCTATCCGAACTTTCGTGCTTTTAGTGTGGATAGTGGTTTAAAAGCTTTTGACCACAAAAGGCACGAAAAACACGAAAGGGAGCAACGGCTTCAACCATTCAAGTCTCTGTGTTGTCCGTGCCTCTGTGGTTATTTTTGCTTCTCAGCGATCCAGTTTTTCACATCGTTTTCGACGATGCTCATCGGCCGGGCGCCTGCCAACAGGATCAGATCATGGAAGGCTTTAATATCAAAATCTTCGCCTAACTCCTGTCTGGCCAGATCCCGCAATTCCACCAGTTTCAGCATACCCAGCTTGTAACCAAGAGCTTGCCCCGGCCAGGCCATATAGCGCTCAACCTCTGCCACCACATCGGTCATGGATGTACCGGTAGCAGTATGAAAATAATCAATGGCCTGATCGCGGGTCCATTTTTTTGCATGCAGGCCGGTATCCACTACCAGGCGCACGGCTCTATAAAGCTCCGCTTGCAGCCTGCCCAGATCGCCAAAGGGATCGTCTTTATACATGCCCATTTCCTTGGCAACTAACTCCGAATATAAAGCCCAGCCTTCTACAAAGGCATTAAAGGGGGCGTTCTGACGCATCAGCCCAATATCCTGTTGGGCCATATTCAGAGCGATCTGAAAGTGATGTCCGGGTACTGCTTCATGATAGGTCAGGGTTTTAAGGCCAAAACTTGGCACTGCCGACATATCGCGCAGATTAATCCAGTAAATTCCGGGGCGTTTGCCATCCATAGATGGTGGCGTATAGAAACCGCCCGCTTCACCTTTTTCGGAGACCTCGGGAATACGTCTGACTTCAACCGATTGACTTGGCATAGTGGCGAACAGCGAGGGGGCAATCTCCATTATGCCGTCAATCTGCACATTCAGTGAATCCAACAGTGCCTGACGCCCTTCATCTGAATCTTCGAACAGAAACTCAGACTCTCTGGCAAGGGCCACCATGCGCTCGCCCACAGTCCCTGTTTCATAGCCGTTGGCCGTGAGTATGGTATCCATTTCGTCACTGATCCGGTCTACTTCATCCAGTCCGGTCTGATGCACCTGCTCTGCGCTCATCTGTGTGTCACCCAGATAAGTCAGTGCATGCTGATAAAAGTCTGAACCGCCCGGCTGTGCCCAGATACCATCGCCTTGTGGCGCGTTGCTGGCAGACTCTTCGACGGCCTGTCTGGCTTGTCGGTATGCCGGGTAGATTTTTTGGGCTAGTATCTCGGCGGCGCGGGCTTCAAGTGCCTGGCGTTGGTCAGCTAAGGCATCAACCTTTTTTAAGCGCTCTGCAAAACTGCTTACCAGGGTATGCGCTGCAGGCTCTGGAGCCAGAAAACGATCAAAATAGTCCAGCGTTCCGGGAATTAACTTAGCGGGCAGAAAAACGCCCTGTTCCTGATCTTTTTTAAATTTGCTGATGACCTGTAATGTCATCTTCTCAAGGTTTTCCAGTCGCTGCAGGTAGGCATCTGCCTGCTCAGCGTTGGTAACAGGCTGTTGTACCTGCATCAGTTTGGGAATATCGATCAATGGTCCGGAAATCTGATTGATAATATAAGGCAGATGGCCGGCCCAGGTATCAATATATCCGGCACTAAAATCTTTATCGCCAGCGAAATAGGCCATGATCACCGAGACAATATCTATATGCTGACGGGTCGCTTCATCGAGCTTTTCACGGTCTACTTTTTGCAGTGATGTGAGCGCATCGCGCATTTGTTGCTGCACGGCCTGCATACCCTTTGCCGAATAATCCGGTAAGCGGTGATGATAGGGGCCCCCGGCTTGTTGTTCAGGAATATCCAGCATGGTAGCAAGGGCTGGCTGAAGGGCCAGAAACGCCGTTGTCTGATCCTCGATCCGTGCCCTGACATCCTGGTGTTGTATCTGTTGTGTGTCAGTGACCTGGGCCTGATTAACAGGTTTTTGAGTGCCGGAATCGGGCTGGCAACCGGTAAGCGCCATGGCAACAACGCAGCTGAGCAGACTTTTTGAGTACATAGGAAATGTCCTTTGTGAGTAAGTCTGCTTAACTTACGCTGTTTTGTGGCAAAAGTGCATGGCTTTGGCCGTAAAAGCCTGAGCTTTTACCCGACCTCCAGATCTTGTGCTCAGTGCTTTTGCACTCTTGGCCTGTCTGTATTGCGAACATGACCTGCTGGTTTAGTCTGTTGCACATTTTGTACTGCTTTGGGTTGGCGAGCCCGGGGGCTGCTGTTATGTGGACGTGGGCTACTTTGAGCACGCTGTTTGCTGTGTATCCTGGATCTATTAATGACCTCGGTGCGGTTGCCCTTGTGCTGAGGAGCCGATTTTTGTTTTGTCGGTGCCGCAGCACGGTGTTCCCTGTGCAAAGGCTTAGGACCCATGCCATCGGCCCGCCTGATGGCATTGCGGGTATGAGAATTAACGGCGTTGTTGGCACTGTTGTGGTTCTGTTTAACCGGATTTGTAGTTTTGTGTATCCGCTTTTGCATTTTTGACTGATTTTGCAGCTTGTTCTGTACGGCCTGGCGGTGGCGGACAGATTCTTTGGAGCTGACAGCCCGGGGCACTGTGCTCACTGCTCTATGTTTTGTGCTGACGGCTCTGGCTGGCCGCTGCTGAGCTTCGCGGCTCAGGCTGACGCGCTGGTTGACGATTTTTCTGTGTACCACAGGGTTCTGATAGCGCACACCACGACGGTGCTTATTATTATGCTGCCAACGTTTACCGTCACGGATAATAACCGTCTGGCGGGGATAGTATCTGGGGCGCTGATAGAAGTGATGATTGTTGACCACCACATAGCGGTTGCGCCAGTGAAAATTACTGAAGTAAAAGTACGGTCTTACTGTGATCCGCGGGCCCCAGAATATATTTACTGAGGCGGTGGCATAAGGATGATGCCAGTAATGTGGCGCGTGATGGGCCCACCACCAGTCACCATAAACCACGCGGGTGTCGTAATACGGCACATAAACCACTTCCTTGCGCACCGTTTCAATACGAATCACTTCCGGCTCGGGCTCTACCTCTACGTGTTCGTTGGAATACAGGTTACCCGCTTCATAAGCCTTGCGTCTGAGTACCTGAATCCGCGCCAGTACCAGTTCTTCGTCGGCCAGAAACACCTCGCCTAAGCCCTGAGTCCACTCAAGATCCTCGCTCATTCTGGTGAGCACATCTTCGAATGGCAGTAAAGCTTTGACGCTGGGATCCCAGTCCTGATCTTCGGCCGCATTGATGATATCGCTTTCGTCCAGGCGTTGATGCTGCTCACGCCAGCGCGAAGCCTGCACCACTTCCAGCGGATAGCTGGCGGCAATCAGTATATGTGACAGCAAGGTATCAGGATAAAGGGCGATGGGAGCGAGCAGACTGTCAAGTTCAGCCTTATCCAGCTGTTCATCGGGCTCCGATGCTTGTGTGACAGACACCAGCACCATTGTCAGCAGCAAAATAATCAGCGCACGCAGATGGGCTTTCCAGTAGGGTAATACGGGCATAATTGCCTCCGGTTTCGCAGTTTATGCTTAATTTATGTGTAAGTTATAGACGGGCAGGACTTAACCCTGGCTGAATTGCAACTAAACTGAACCCGGGATTTCGTCGTAACGATGATGGACGTCTGCCAGCTTGAAGAGAATACGAATGAGATTATCGCTTTGCTGTGGATTTTTGTTTTTGTTACCCACTTTGTTGTTTGGGGCAGATCTGCCGCGGACTTATTTGGTAAAAGGGGCTGAGCGATTTTCCCCTGAACAGCAACAAAAGCTGACACAATGGCTGGATTTTGGCGTCACGCAAACGGCCAGGGTATTCGGTGATTATCCCTTTACCATGGAATTGCACCTGAATCCCCGCCAGAGCCGTCAGCCTGTTCCATGGGCCAACACCTGGCGGGCCGGAGTTCAGTCGATACATTTGTATGTAGACAGCCGTTTTTCTCTGCAGCACTTTATTAATGACTGGACCTTGTATCATGAATTAAGCCACCTGGCATTGCCCTATCTGGGAGATCGGCATGCCTGGTTTGCGGAAGGGTTCGCCAGTTTTATGCAGTACCAGATTATGCACCGGGCCGGTTTGCTGCAACAGTCGCCTGCACAATGGTATATGGATAAACTGGGCCCCCACCGTCGCTGGTACAAAAGTGACTACAGCGTTACAGAGGTGGCGAACAGGCTGCTGACACAGGGTAAGTATCCGGCAGCTTATTGGGGCAGCGCCTGGTTTTTTGTGATGGCAGATGAGCAGCTTGTGAAACAAAAAGGCATCCGTTTAACCACCCTGATTGCCAACTATCAGCATTGTTGCCGGTTACAGGACAATACTCTCAAACAGGTGCTCACATCTCTTGATACTCTGAGTGACACTGACCTGTTTACGCAGCTGTACCAAAAATTCACTCAGAATCCGGCCAGGAATGTGTTGCCCGTCTCAATTGATTAGCTATTGCTCAATACAATATTTAACTGCGTTTTTGCCCTGATGCTTAATCTGATACATCAGACTATCGACCTTTTTCATCAGCTCCTCTAGAGCAATATGACCGTTATAACAGGTTAATACACCGACACTGAAGGTAACCGGCCATTGATGTTCAGTCATCGTCTCCCCCAGTCGGCTAATCAGCCGGGTGATCATTTTTCTGGCCAGAGGTTGGTCGGTTTCTGGCAATATAACGCCAAACTCATCGCCGCCAAGGCGGGCAATCATATCCGAGCTGCGTACAGAGCATTTAATATTTGATGCCACCATTTTTAGCAACCTGTCTCCGGTATCATGGCCGAAACGATCATTCACCAGTTTGAAGTTGTCCAGGTCGATATAGGCCAGGGTGAACGCCAGGTGATGGCGAAGACTGCGGTCCTTTTCCTTCTCTGCGAATTCGTAAAAGGCGCGGCGGTTGGCGATATGGGTCAGCGAGTCCAGGCGGGCCAGCTGTTGCTCTTTTTCCAGCGCAAGTTCCAGTTCTGATTGCAGACGTTTTATTTCACTGATGTCCCTTACAGAGCAGATAACCCAGTTTCTTCCCTCCAATGTTACTGGACTGAGCATGATATCTACTGGCACCAGTCTCCCATCTTTGCGTTGCCCTGCCAGAGACATGAGCTTGCCCATGTTGCGACGATTGGGCGTGGTCATATAACGGGCTACTTTCTCCTGATGCAGGTTTCTCTGAGCTTCTGGTACCAGTATATGCACCGACTGGCCGATTAACTCCTGTTTCGGGTAGCCAAATAATCCGGCAAGCTGGTCATTGCACATGCGGATAATGCCGTCATTATCTGCAATCAGGACGGCATCGGGCAGAGCCTGTAGCAGGGTATTAAAAGTCTCAGAGGGTAATGAGATATCCAATTTTCCAGCAACTCCGGGATTACCTATAAGTGGTCATTGTAACGAAGCTGTTAACAGAACCTTTGACCTGGATCTACAAAATCACCAGTTGCCTGAGCCGGATCCGGTAATTAGCCAAAAACTTGTGTTATTAGGGTGGAATTTGGTTTACCCAAAAGGGCAAAACGGCTACAATTGCGCCGCAACTAAAGCCCCATTCTAAAGGTGTTGTTGCCATGCTCAGAATCGAAAAAGAAGCACTGACTTTCGATGACGTATTGTTAGTCCCCGGACATTCCACAGTTCTTCCCCATACTGCCAGTCTGAAAACCCGTGTGACCCGCGAGGTGGAGTTGAATATCCCCCTTATTTCAGCGGCCATGGATACCGTCAGTGAAGCCCGTCTGGCTATCGCTCTGGCGCAGGAAGGGGGAATCGGCTTTATTCATAAGAATATGACTGCTGAGCAGCAGGCCAGCCACGTACGCCAGGTCAAAAAATATGAAAGTGGGGTGGTTTCCGATCCCATCACTGTCAACCCCGATGCCACCATCCGTGAAATCAACGCCCTCAGCCTGCAGCATGGTTACTCAGGTTTTCCGGTAGTGGATGCCGAAAATAATCTGGTCGGTATTGTTACCGGTCGCGATCTGCGTTTTGAAAATAACCACGATATGGCTATCAGTAATGTGATGACCCCCAAAGAGCGTCTGGTAACGGTGAAAGAAGGCGCCAGCTCTGATGAAGTACTGGCGCTGATGCACGAGCATCGGATTGAAAAAATACTGGTGGTGGATGATGCCTTTAAGCTTAAGGGCCTGATTACGGTAAAAGATTTTCAGAAGGCCGAAAGTAAACCCAATGCCTGTAAAGACAAGCTCGGGCGTTTACGGGTAGGTGCTGCAGTAGGCGTGGGTGCAGGCACCGATGAGCGCATCAAACTGCTGGTGGAAGCCGGGGTGGATATTTTGCTGATTGATACCTCCCACGGCCATTCTCAGGGGGTTATCGACCGGGTCACCAGAGTGCGTGAAGATTATCCTGAACTGCAGCTGATAGCCGGTAATGTGGCAACAGCAGAGGGTGCCAAAGCGCTGGCCGATGCTGGTGTGGATGCGGTCAAGGTGGGCATTGGCCCAGGCTCTATTTGCACTACCCGTATTGTTACAGGCTGTGGTGTACCGCAGATTACCGCCGTGGCCGATGCAGTTGAAGGCCTCAAGGGTACAGGGATTCCGGTGATCGCCGATGGCGGCATTCGTTTTTCCGGAGATATTGCCAAAGCCCTGGCGGCTGGCGCCAGCTGTGTGATGGTGGGCAGTATGCTGGCCGGAACCGAAGAGGCACCTGGTGAAGTGGAGCTGTATCAGGGGCGTTATTTTAAATCCTACCGTGGTATGGGCTCGCTGGGGGCGATGAATCAAAATCATGGCTCTTCGGATCGCTACTTCCAGGACAGCAACAATGCTGAAAAGCTGGTGCCTGAGGGTATTGAAGGGCGTGTCGCCTACAAAGGGCCGATTGCCAATATTATCCATCAGCAGATGGGCGGTTTGCGCAGTGCCATGGGCCTGACAGGTTGTGCCACCATTGACGAGCTGGGTACAAAGTCCCGTTTTGTCAGAGTCAGTGCAGCCGGGATGGGTGAGTCCCATGTGCACGATGTTTCAATCACCAAAGAAGCTCCGAATTATCGTCTGGGCTGATCATCTCAATGTTAAACAGTGGTGCCGGCACGGTGCCACTGCGTACCTCTTTTATAGCTATTAAATTAAACAGGCCCAGGAAACGCCATGACCACAAATATCCATGACCATCGCATATTGATTCTGGACTTTGGATCCCAGTACACCCAACTTATTGCCCGCCGGATCCGTGAGATTGGCGTATATTGTGAGCTCTGGGCCTGGGATGTCAGTGAAAAGCAGATTCGTGAATTTAATCCTCAGGGGATTATTCTCTCCGGCGGCCCGGAATCTGTGACTTTGCCTGACTCTCCCCGGGCACCGGATTATGTTTTCGAAGCCGGAGTGCCGGTATTAGGGATTTGTTACGGCATGCAGACCATGGCAGCGCAGCTTGGTGGTGCCGTGCAGGGCTCGGATATCCGTGAATTCGGTTATGCGCAGGTGGAAGTGATTAAGCAGTCTCCTTTTCTGAGCAATATTGAAGATCATATCGGCGACAACGGTAATGCGCTGCTGGATGTGTGGATGAGCCATGGCGATAAGGTCAGCACTGTCCCACCAGGTTTTGAAACCCTGGCCCGCACCGACAGTTGCTCTTTTGCTGCTATGGTCAATCAGGAAAAGCAATTCTATGGCGTGCAATTCCACCCCGAGGTCACCCATACCCGTCAGGGCCTGCGTATGCTGGAGCATTTTGTCAGTGATGTCTGTCAATGTGAAAAGCTTTGGACACCGGCCTCGATTATTGAAGATGCGGTAGCGCGTATTCGTGAACAGGTAGGTTCAGATGAAGTCATTCTCGGCCTTTCTGGCGGAGTTGACTCCTCTGTTACCGCCATGTTGCTGCATCAGGCGATCGGAAACCAACTGACCTGTGTGTTTGTGGACAACGGCCTGCTGCGCCTGAATGAAGGTAAGCAGGTGATGGATATGTTTGGTGATCACTTCGGCCTGAATATCATTAAAATTGATGCCGAAGGGCGCTTTCTGGATGCTCTGGCCGGTGTTGACGATCCGGAACTCAAGCGCAAGGCCATCGGTAATAGTTTTATCGAGGTGTTTGACGAAGAAGCCGGTAAGCTGACCAATGCCAAATGGCTGGCTCAGGGCACTATTTATCCCGACGTGATTGAATCCGCTGGCTCTGCTACCGGTAAGGCTCATGTGATCAAATCACACCACAATGTGGGAGGCCTGCCGGACAATATGCAGATGAAGCTGGTGGAGCCCTTAAGGGAATTATTTAAAGACGAAGTGCGCAAGATAGGCCTGGAACTCGGTTTGCCTTATGACATGCTTTATCGTCATCCTTTCCCCGGCCCGGGGCTGGGTGTGCGGGTGCTGGGTGAAGTGAAAAAAGAATACTGTGACCTGCTGCGCCGCGCCGATGCGATTTTTATTGAAGAATTGCATAAGGCCGATCTCTATCACAAGGTCAGTCAGGCCTTCGCAGTATTCCTGCCGGTGCGTTCAGTCGGCGTGATGGGCGATGCCCGTAAATACGATTGGGTGGTGAGCTTAAGAGCAGTGGAAACCATCGACTTTATGACGGCCCGTTGGGCCCATCTGCCCTATGAGTTTCTGGGTAAAGTGTCTAACCGCATCATTAACGAGATCAATGGCATATCCCGCGTGGTTTACGATATCTCCGGTAAGCCTCCGGCCACCATTGAGTGGGAGTGAACGTCAGTTTGACAATGATTGATGCCCTCAAGTGAGTGGCAACAGATGAGTGGAAGTAAATAACCCAGCGTAACGGCTGGGTTTTTCTTGTTAACAGCATATCCTGCCACCCTCGTGCTACTTTGTAAGCTTGTTTTTTGCTATCAGAACCTACTCAAAACTTTAGATAGTCCCTCTGTCAACGGTGCTCTTTTAACTAAACCGCTTATCCTTGAAAACCCTCTGAATGTGGCTACCTTTGGTTATAACAAGAGCCGGAGAGTGTTGACCCAGCTTTACTCAGCAAGCGAGTAAGATCTCAGAAGCCAGAACTTTCTTCGGGGAAACATTTGATTGGAGAGAACAGGCGAACATATGACATTAAAAAGACAAATTATTGATGAGGCATATCCCACCAAGGTAAGTGCTATCTACGAAAACCAGCAAGCCGCTGAAACCACAGCAGAGAACCTGGTTAACGAGGCAGGTTTTGTGCCTGACCAGATAGAAGTGGTGCATCCTGATGATAGTGAGCTGAGCCAGAAACTGGAACCCGAGCGAGGGGGTATAAAACGAACGTTGCTGAAGTCCCACCTGATTCTGGGGGGCGGTTTTTTCATTCTGGGTATCCTCATTGCTGCTTATCTGAGTGCTTATGGGCCCCCGCTTATGAGTTCCAGCCCACTCATGACATTTATTGCTTTTGGAATTATGGGTTTGTTTGCCGGGCTCTTGCTGGCAGGTCTGATTTCAATTCGCCCTGACCACGACGTTCTGATTAATAAGACCAGGGGCGCCGCGAAGGAGGGGAAATGGGTGGTGATTGTCCATTGTAAAAATGAAGAAGAAAAGGAAAAAGCAAAAACCTTTGTCAATACCTCTGCTGAGACCTTGTAAGGACTATTCTGAGGTAAAGATACCAGCCATTCCAATTGTGTTCGATAACGTACAGATCTTGCCCTGCAGAGAGGCTAAACTCCTCAGTCAGTTGCATTGAGAAGCGATGGGTTATCAGTTTCCCGGGCCGTCTGTGTCGGGATGATCAGTAACGAGTCTGCAGGGATGGTTAGGAAGACAGGGACGGCACTATATTTAACGGATGACAGGATTTAACGGATTGCAGGGAAGTATTTATGGCGTGTCCGGGAAACTGATACCCCATTGTTCTTAGAATTTGCGAGCAAAGCCACTATTTAAGCTTAAATAGTGGCTTTTTTTTCGCCGTGATTGGGTGACCCGATACAATAATTGGTATCACTCAATCTTTAAGATTATCGAACTGCTTTTTAAGATCATAGTTCTCGTCGATAACGATTTTTTCCAGAGTCTGTACTCTGTCTTTCAGTCCCGCCAGTTCCTGTTGCAGAGCATTAAGATCCTGCGCCTTAGGGGCTTTTTTATTACGTGAGTTGACCAGCTCTACGATGGCCCAGCAAACAATGGCGACGATAGCAACGGCAGTAATATTCATAGCGATGTTTCCCTTTTTATGATTTCTTTATCCTAACTCGTCTTGCAAGTGGCAGGCCAATGAAAAAAGTTATAATTTTCATTGTGTTACAAATTTATGCCTGATGGTAGTTTTGCTTTGTTGGTGAATTAAACGAATGAATAGTGAATAATACCAACCGGATTGGTAGGTATCGGGCTAAAGGCCGTTACTTGATTGTGCCTATACACAGAAACTATGAGCAGATGACAGACAGCCAGAATAACATTGATGAATACTGGATGGGAGAGGCCTTAAAGCTGGCCCAACGGGCCTGGGATGAGGGTGAAATTCCGGTGGGCGCAGTATTGGTCAGAGAAGGGGAGGTCCTTGGTCAGGGATGGAATCGCTCAATCGGTAGCCACGATCCGTCGGCACACGCTGAAATGATGGCTATCCGTGAAGCTGGTGTTCGCATCGGCAATTACCGGATGCTGGATACCGTGCTTTATGTAACGCTTGAGCCTTGTTCTATGTGTGCCGGCGCTCTGGTGCATGGCCGAATCAGCCGGCTGGTGTTTGGCGCAACAGACCCTAAAACCGGGGCCTGTGGCTCGGTTATGGATATTGTTCGTCATCCGGCACTGAATCATCAGTTGCAGGTCGATGCTGGCGTGATGGCGGAACCTTGTGCAAAACTGTTATCGGATTTTTTTCGCTGGCGACGTGCACAGAAAAAAGCGGCCAGGGGCAATATCTCCGGAATCTGATCAACCGACCTGCGTTATTTCTGAAGTCTGAAGATCGGTTGCCTGATATTGCTGGCGTCGAAGTTGTATTTTACGTTGCAATTTTTTCATTACCAGCCGGCGCCTGTGATGAGAGCGAAGAGGGGGATTGGCTCTGAGTTGATGTCTTTTACGCAATATTTTCTCCTTTGGTTTTGTTCTTTGAATTGTAACGGTTGGGACAAAACTATTCGCCTATAGTTTCGTCCTTGTCGTTGTCCGCATTCAGCCTCTGCTGTTCATCCAGCCACACCAGCGTATCATAGTAACGGCGAATATTAGCCACATAAGTGACCGCTTCATCACCACGGGCATAGCCATATCGGGTTGTTTTATAGAAGCGTTTCTGTCGCAAAAGCGGTAGCCGTGATTTTACATCGACCCAGATATCCGGGTTGCCTCCCTGACGCTCAGTCAGGATCCGGGCATCCTCAAGATGTCCCATCCCTACATTATAGGCCGCCAGTGCAAACCATAATCTGTCGGGATACTCAATGCGCTCAGGGATGCGTTCTACCAGCCCTTGCAGGTAGGTTGCGCCACCCTGAATACTTTGTCTCGGATCCAGTCTGGACGTCACGCCGAGATCCTTGGCGGTCGGTAAGGTCAGCATCATCATTCCCCGCACGCCTGTAGGAGAGCGAGCTCTGGGATTCCAGTGGCTTTCCTGATAGCTCATGGCCGCAACAAGTCGCCAGTCAATTTTATCTGCATATTGTTCAAACAATGGCTGATACTTTGGCAGTGTCTGTTCAGCCGCTTTGATAAATAAACGGGTATCTACGTAATTAAACTGCCGGATGTGGCCAAAGTACTTATCCTCCAGAGCGGCTAAGCGACCATCCTCATAAAGCGAGCCAAAATAATCCAGCATTGCAGCCAGCAGGGAGTCATCCTGCTCCTTGCTCATCGCCCAGGCTACGCGCTGGGGCTCCTGCAAGGTAAAGCCGATAGACAACTCAGGATGGCGGCGGCGCATAATGGCAAGAATATTAGAGTCTGCAACGGTGTAGTCATACTCTTCTCTTAACACTGCCTCCATCAGTTCTTCGTTATCCATTTCGTTGGTTTCCTGCCAGTCCAGAGCAGGTAATTTCTGTTGCAGACCTTTCAGTGTGTCAGTGTGATTGCTGCCTGCAACGACGATCATCTCGCCAGTGAGATCCTCCGGCCCCCTTGGCCGCACTTCACCCTGTTTAAAGATCAGCTTCTGACTCACATACTGATAGGGGGGGCCAAACTTGAAATCTGCGGAGCGTTGTGGCGTTACCGACAAGCCTGCGGCCAATAACTGTATCTGTTGCTTTTGTACCTGAGAGAACGCCTGGCTGAGACTGAAATAGGGGTACACTTCGAGGCGCACACCGAGATAGTCGGCAAAGCCCTTTACCAGCTCATATTCAAAGCCCTCTGGTCCGTTTGGCCCGGTGTAGTAGGTGGTCAGGCCATACTGAGTACCGACCTTCAACACGCCTGAATCGGTAACCTGCTGTAGTACATTAGGTTTGCGCTGTGGCTGACATGAAGTCAGGCAGAGGCTCAGCGTAATCAGCAATATGGCTTGTCTCAAAGGGTTCAGCGGGCGCACGGTTATCCTGTACTGAATCAACGGATTAGTGGCCATTGTGACCAAAATTCTGCATCGGTGCCAGTGTTGTCGAAAATGCGATTCAGGATGCAGTAGTGAGTGCGTCGTGGTGGCTTGCCGTGAAACTGTCAGCAGCCGCTGAAACTATCCCTCAGTGGCCATTTAGGTATATAATCCGCGGCCTGACATTTCCAGCAACTTTGGTGACAGATAGCATGCTAGTTCTTCGCGGGGCGCCAGCCCTTTCTGAGTTCCGAATCAATAAATACCTCGCACAATTCGCTGAAAAGCAACTTGGCGTATCTTCTGTGTTTGCAGAATATGTACATTTCGCTCAGACAGAAGGCGAGCTCAGCGCTGAGGAGCACAGTGTTCTTTCCAGTTTGTTGGTATACGGCCCTAAGGCAGAGCAGTATCAGGCCAAAGGCAAGCTGGTGCTGGTGGTACCCAGGCCAGGTACGATTTCACCCTGGTCCTCAAAAGCCACCGATATCGCCCATAACTGTGGTCTGAACAAGGTAAAAAGACTGGAGCGGGGGATCGCCTGGTACCTTGAAGGTGTCAGTGATGAAGATTTTGAGCAATGTCAGGCGCTTTTATATGATCGCATGACCGAGTCGGTGCTGACAGAGATGTCTCAGGCCCGGGCGCTGTTTGTGCAGCAACAACCTGCGCCAATGCGCTCAGTGGATATTCTCAGTCAGGGCAGACAGGCGCTGGTGCAGGCAAATGAGGAAATGGGGCTGGCGCTGGCGGAAGATGAAATTGACTACCTTGTCAGCAGTTTCGAGCGTCTTGGCCGCAATCCCAATGATGTTGAGCTGTATATGTTCGCTCAGGCCAACTCAGAGCACTGCCGCCACAAGATTTTTAATGCTGACTGGAGTATTGATGGCCTGAAACAGCCCAAATCGCTGTTTAAAATGATCAAGAATACCTTTGAGCAGTGCCCTGATTATGTGCACTCTGCGTACAAAGATAACGCAGCGGTAATGGAAGGCTCCTTTGCCGGCCGTTTCTTCGCTGAAGGTGAGGACAAAGAGTATCAGTTTCATCAGGAGCGTATCGATATTCTGATGAAAGTGGAAACCCATAACCACCCCACTGCCATTTCACCTTTTCCGGGAGCGGCGACAGGCTCTGGTGGCGAAATCCGCGATGAAGGGGCCACCGGGCGTGGCTCCAAGCCCAAAGCCGGGCTGGTGGGCTTCAGCGTATCTAATCTGCGCATTCCCGGATATCAACTGCCATGGGAGCAGGAGTATGGTAAACCCGGGCATATTGTCAGTGCCCTGGATATTATGCTCGAAGGCCCCCTTGGTGGCGCTGCCTTTAATAATGAATTTGGCCGGCCGAATATCCTCGGTTACTTCCGTACCTATGAGCAGCAGGTAAAGAGTTTTAATGGTGTGGAGGTGCGTGGCTACCACAAACCTATTATGCTCGCCGGTGGGCTGGGAAATATCCGCCCACAACATACACAAAAAGGTGAGATCACCGTTGGTGCCAAACTGATCGCCTTAGGTGGCCCGGCAATGAATATCGGTCTGGGTGGCGGTGCTGCCTCTTCCATGACATCAGGGCAGTCCAGTGAAGCGCTGGATTTTGCTTCGGTGCAGCGCGATAACCCGGAAATTGAGCGCCGCTGTCAGGAAGTCATCGATCGTTGCTGGGGCATGGGTGAAGATAATCCCATTCAGTTTATTCATGATGTGGGCGCTGGTGGTCTGTCTAATGCGTTCCCCGAGCTGGTTAACGATGCCGGGCGTGGCGGGCGTTTTGAGCTGCGCAATATTCCCAACGATGAACCTGGTATGTCGCCCTTGCAATTATGGTGTAACGAATCACAGGAGCGTTACGTACTGGCCGTGGCCCCCGAAAAGCTGGAGCTGTTCACCACAATTTGTGAGCGTGAACGCGCGCCGTTTGCCATAGTCGGTGAAGCCACTGAAGAGGCGCATCTGCGTCTGCATGACAGTCATTTTGATAACAATCCGGTGGATATGCCACTGGATGTGCTGTTGGGCAAACCGCCCAAAATGCACCGCGATGTGAAAACGGCCAGCGTTGAAGGTGATGCCCTTACGCTTAGTCAGATTGAACTTAAGCAGGCGGCCGAGCGGGTATTACAACTGCCCACCGTGGCGGAAAAAACCTTTTTGATCACCATTGGCGATCGCACCGTAACAGGCTTAGTGAGTCGTGACCAGATGGTCGGGCCATGGCAAATCCCCGTAGCCGATGTGGCGGTCACCGCCGCAGGCTACGATACCTACCATGGTGAAGCCATGGCCATGGGCGAGCGCACTCCGCTGGCCCTGCTGGATCACGCTGCATCGGCGAGAATGGCGGTGGCCGAAGCCATTACCAATATTGCTGCGGCGGATATCGGTGATTTAAAACGGATTAAACTTTCTGCTAACTGGATGGCGGCCGCGGGCCACCCTGGTGAAGATGCCGGGCTGTATGCTGCGGTAAAAGCCGTGGGTGAGGAGCTTTGTCCGGCTCTGGGACTCACCATCCCGGTGGGTAAAGATTCCATGTCGATGAAAACCCGCTGGCAGCAGCAAAATGAAGATAAAACCGTAACCTCGCCATTGTCACTGGTGATCACGGCCTTTGCCCGGGTTGAGGATGTGCGTCGTACACTGACGCCGCAACTGCGCCTGGATAAAGGCGATTCCCGTCTGTTGCTGGTGGATCTGGGTGCGGCTCAGAACCGTCTCGGCGGCTCTTGTCTGGCCCAGGTCTATGGCCAGTTGGGTGACAAGGTACCGGATCTGGATAAACCGGAATTGCTCAGCGGCCTGTTTAATGCCATTCAGCAACTCAATGCCCAGGGTAAATTGCTGGCCTATCACGACAGATCGGATGGTGGTTTATTTACTACATTAACCGAAATGGCCTTTGCCGGTCATTGTGGTCTGGATATCAGCCTTGATGATCTTGGGGAAGCCTTGCCGGCACTGTTCAGTGAAGAGCTGGGTGTGGTGATTCAGGTTGCTGATACACATATTGACGAGGTTAAAAACGTCTTTGCGGCTCAGGGCCTGCAAAATCATCTGCATGATATTGGCCAGCCTGTGGCTGATGAAGATATTCGCTTTACGCACAATGGTCAGATTGTACTGCAAAACAGCCGCAGCCATTATCGTAACCTGTGGGCGCAGACTACCCATCATATGCAGTCTTTGCGGGATAATCCTGATTGTGCTGCACAGGAGCTACAACAGAAGAACGATGCAGGGGATCCGGGCCTGCATGCCAGTCTGAGCTTCGATTTGAATGAAGATGTTGCCGCGCCAATGATTGCCGCGAATCTGTCAACGGGCGCGCGGCCTAAAGTGGCTATCTTGCGGGAGCAGGGTGTGAACTCCCATGTGGAAATGGCGGCAGCCTTCAGTCGTGCCGGATTCAGTGCCATTGATGTGCATATGAGTGATATCCTCAGTGGCCGGGTAAACCTAAGTCAGTTTCAGGGGCTGGTGGCCTGTGGCGGCTTTTCCTATGGTGATGTGCTGGGCGCCGGTGAAGGCTGGGCCAAGTCAATTCTGTTTAATAACCGTGCCAGAGATCAGTTTGCCGCTTTCTTTAGCCGCAATGAAACCTTCTCTTTGGGGGTTTGTAATGGCTGTCAGATGCTGTCTAACCTTAAAGAGCTGATCCCCGGAGCACAGCACTGGCCTCATTTTGTTACTAACCGCAGTGAGCGTTTCGAAGCCCGATTCTCCATGGTCGAAGTGATGCAGTCTGACTCTGTGTTGCTGCAGGGTATGGCCGGTTCACGGATGCCGGTGGCGGTATCTCACGGTGAGGGCAGGGCTGAGTTTGCCGATGCCGGCGCGCTGACTCATTCGCTGCAAAGCGGTAAAGTGGCGCTGCGCTATGTGGATAACTATGGCAAGGTTACAGAGCAGTATCCTGCCAACCCCAATGGTTCGCCCCAGGGGATCACCGGGCTGACCACCACAGACGGCCGCGTGACTATTATGATGCCACATCCCGAGCGGGTGTTCCGCACTGTGGCCAACTCCTGGCATCCTGATGACTGGCAGGAAGACAGCCCCTGGATGAGATTATTCAGGAATGCCAGAGTTTTTGTCGGATAAGAGGGAATTTTTTACCTCCTGTCTCTGTCTGTATTAATACTCCTTAGCGTGGAGTGATGAGTAACTTAGGCACCTCAGATTTTCTGCAGGTGCCTTTTTTATCCCTGTTTTTAACCTGAAACAGCTGTTCTTCGGCCAAAACGCCAAAAAAATGACATTTTTTTAGCTAAGCTGTTGTTAAATAACAAAAGCCTGTTTAGTATCTATACTGATCTGCAGAAATGGTCTGATCTGTTCGATGTTCTGCAGACGCTGATTCACAGTGGTTTGGTTATAGCAGCAGGGAGGTAATAACCTGGTGAGTTGGCCCGAGCAGGGATTTGTAGACAATAAAACAATAAAAGAGATGGTTTATGAATCGCTCATCACGAGGTTTTGGTTTAGCCGGAGTGCTATTTGCCGTGATAATCATGGTAGTCACAGCATTCTTCGGGGCCAGGGCTGAGTCTGCGCCAATGCATCAGCATGGCGCAGGCAATACAGCTATTTCGCTTTCTGGTGCCGCTCGCGATTAGTTTGTTTTTGTCGCTGATTTTTTTGTAGCAATACATAGGTGGCTGCGAGTCCGCCATGGCTTTTCTGCGCCGTATGAAAGGCCAGCACATGGGGCAACTGGCGCAACCACTGATTCAGATAGCTTTTCAAAAAGGCAGGAAAAGGTTTGCTGTTCAGGCCCAGACCATGTTGTATCAATAGCGTTCTGAGGCCCCGATGGTGAGCTTGGGTCAGCGTGTCAAAGACCTGCTGGCGGGCCTGTTCAAATTTCATCATTTTAATATTCAGCACTTCATCTATCTGATATTTTCCCAGACGTAATTTTTTATACACCCCTTGCTGCACGCCATCTTTTTTGAATTCGAGAAAATCGAGGGGATCCAGCGGTTCAACTTTTTCCGTACTGAGGATGTTAGGGTCCCGGGTGGCTGCTTTTTCCAGTGCCTGACGTTTAAGCTGCTGGGCCAGAGTCTGAGAGGCCGGGCCGTGACTGATAACTTTGTCATTCGCGGCCATGGGTCTGACATCCTGCATGGCGTCGAGAAAGGCTTATTGATCTTGCTGTGCTATGCCCATTGTTCCTCCTCAAAAACGTTGACTGTTAATGATTACGTCGTGGCCGCCTAATGGGTTTTGTTTTCTGTGATTAAAGTGCCCAGGTCTTCACTGATCTGTTGGCTGAATCTTATCAGTGTCTGATGCATTTTCGCTACAGCATGGGGATAACCATCATCTGTCAGCTCCAGGCTGATATCGCTATGGCCATGTAATACGGGAGAAGGATTGTCATTACCTGTCAGCCAGTAGCTGGCCTGCAATCTGACGGCATTTTGCTGTTCAATCAGTAAATGAAAGAACTGAATATGTAACTGGTATTGGCTTTGCAGGACCCCCGGATCTGTCACTGACAACAACTGGAACGAGGCGTTGTCGCCATTTAACTGTTTTAGAAGCACCGATTCAATTCCCGCACTCATACTCTGAGCCCAGTAATGCCGATCAGACATATGCAACTGATTTGGGCCCAGTTGCATGACCAGACCATCCTGACGCAAATAATCCGGTAGTGTAAGGCTTGCAAGTGTAACAGTTGCGGCATTGCTGTTGATTGCAGACATTGGCTGCCCAGGTCCATCAAGCACATAATAGCTAATGCCTGGCGGGGCACTGCTGCATGCGTACAGCAATAGTGTTAACAGCAGAATAAAAGGCGTTTTCATTGATCTGTTCCTTTAGCTTTGGGCTCAGGCTCATCGCTGCTATGGCTGAATATCAGGCTGTTCGGCTGCCGGTTGAGTTTATGCAGCAAGGGTTGTAACTGCATGAGACTCTTTTCCAGACGCTCTAAAGACCGGTTCAACTGAGAATGGCTGGAGGAACCCGTACCGTAATCGCCACTGAGTTGTTCAAAGGCTTTTAATGTCTGATTG
This sequence comes from Lacimicrobium alkaliphilum, assembly GCF_001466725.1. Lineage (NCBI taxonomy): Bacteria > Pseudomonadati > Pseudomonadota > Gammaproteobacteria > Alteromonadales > Alteromonadaceae > Lacimicrobium > Lacimicrobium alkaliphilum. The sequence continues at coordinate 2,880,614 of NZ_CP013650.1, read as the reverse complement.
AGCTGTTGTATCAGTTGCTTTTGTTCCACATCGGCAAGCAAGGTATCTATCCCGGCCAGGCTATGCTGCATCCTCTGCATGGTTTTAGTGGTGCTGCGCATGGTAGTGGATAAATCATCACCCAGGCGCTCCAGAGGCAGATTATTGAGTTTGTCCAGAATAGCATCGAGCTTTTGTGTGAGCAGGGAAAACTCTCCGGAAATGCTCGGGATCAGAGTAAGATTGGCAACTTCTTCTGTGACAGCTTGCTCATCAGCTGGCATATATTTAAGTTCGATATACTGTTTGCCTGTGAGCAGATTGCCGGTGGCCAGCGAGGCCTTTAGCCCCTGAGAAATCCATTGATGCATGTTTTTGCGCAATGTTTCTCTGCCATTCTCATCGTCTGTTAAGCCTAACTGAGCAGGATAGAGTGAGAGAATAACCGGGATGCGATAACCTTTAGCCAGGTAGGCTTGCTCATCAGACTCAATGGCAACATTAACACGGTCCACGCTGCCCACCGTGAGGCCCTGATATTCAACCGGTGCACCGGCATCCAGTCCTTTGACTGAATCCTGCATCAGGATAATATATTCAACCTTTTCTTTCAGCTCTGGCCGGGAGGCCTGATCGTAATCGGAATAGATCTGAAAAAAGGTGCGCTGACGTATGGTATCACCGGCTTCCATGCCTTGAGGTATACCGAAGGTAATGCCATTGGTCAGCAAGGTTTGCAGGTTGCCGGTATGCACTGTCAGTCCTTCGGTATTCAGGCCGACCTGAATGCCACTGATATTCCAGAAACGGGTGTTTTCGGTGATCAACTGGTGGTAGGGGGCATGGACAAAGGCGTTGTAATAGACTGTTCGCTCGGCGTAGTTAAAGTAAACGTTCTCAATTTTGCCTACGCTCATGCCTTTATAAATAATCGGATCCCCTTCGGTAAAAGCAAATTCCTCACCACTGCTAAGGGTCAGATGCATACCGGGCGAGCCAGTGGGAGTGAGTGGTGGGTCATCCAGACCACGGAAATTATTGGCAGTCTGGTCGCTGGTGCCTGGCGCCAACTCTATATAGGCGCCGGACAAGAGTGTGGACAGGCCCGATACACCGGATAAGCTGACTTTGGGAGAAACCACCCAGAAACTGGCGTCTTCGGTTAGTAGCGATGCAGACTCCTGAGTCATTCTGGCTTTTACCAGCACTCCTCTGCTACCCGGTGCGAGTTTTATCTCCTTGACCAGGCCAATGTCGACATCCCGGGTCTTGATACGGGTTTTTCCTGTTTCAAGGCCTTCGGCAGAACTGAACTCTATAGTGATCATTGGGCCTTGCTGGCTAAGTTCCGTATACACCATCCAGATGCCGATACCCAGGGCAACCAGCGGCACCAGCCACACCTTAGACCACGAAGATGCAGGCTCGAGTCTGGCGGTGTTACTCTTCTGTGTTGTTGTCATCAGGCCTTCGTATCCATATTAATCTGGTGTCAAAACTGTTTGCGGCCAGCATGGTGAGGATCACCACTGCAGAAAATGCCAGTGCGGCCGGCCCCGGATAAACGCTCAGGGTATTACCCAACTGGATCAGACTGACCAGTATCGCTACAACAAATACATCGATCATCGACCAGCGACCAATAAAGTCCGTTATTCTGTATAGCCTGGTTCGCCAGTGTTGACCGCCAGTTGCCTGTTTCTGAATACTGTAATTCAGCCAGCACAGAACAAGCAGTTTACCCACCGGCACTGCCAGACTGGCCACAAAGATCACCAGTGCCACAGGGTAAGAACCATCTTGCCAAAGACTGACCACGCCGCCAAGTATTGTGCTGGGCTGTTCCTGCCCCATTACCCGGGTTTGCATGATGGGCAGGGTATTGGCAGGAATGTACAGGATCAACGCTGCGAGCAGAAATGCCCAGGTACGTTGTGTGACTTTGTGCACCGAAGGTGGGGAGGTTTTTGCCAATCGCCAGCGTTTCTCACCCAACTGACGCAATTTTGTGGAGAGCTGAAAGTCGTCCAGATACACCAGACAAGAGAGCAGACACAGAGTAAACAGCAGGTAGGCGTAAAACGACAGACCTAATTCAATATCGGCAAGATCCCGTATTTTGATCAGGCTTATCAATGCACCTACCAGAAAGATCTCAGCCATGCTCCAGGGTAGCAGGATAAAAAGGATGCGCTTTACCCAGCCACCATGGGGAGGATATTTGTTTACCCGCAAAAAATAACAGAGGTAAATCATACACAGCAAAATACAGGCAGGAATAACATAAATCGCCAGCAGTTGAATGACTGCCAGAATCGGATACTCCTGTTCGACCAGGGTGCTGATACTCAACGGAATATTCATGCGCTGGAACTGGCCCTGAACACTGAAGATCATAAATTCAAAGGGCACAGAGGCGAGCAGAAAACACAAGGCCGCCAGGCTGAAAGCCAATATCTTGTCGTTGGCGTGATAGCGCTTTAACGTCAACTGATAGCCGCAGCGCGGGCACAGGGCTCTCTGTCTGTGAGTCAGCTCCATCACCGACACCACCAGATGACATTCAGGGCATCTGGTCCGGATTAAATCAGGACTTTCAGCTGTGTCGTCATTCATACGCGTGCCTTGGTGACTGCCAGAAAATCAGTTTAACTAAGGTCCGGGATCAATACCAACTGAACTGAATAATTGCTATGCAAGTGCCGGATATTTTATGCAGAACAACGCATTAGAGTTGTGTCTTAGGTTAAAACTTCATAAGGTCAGAGCGTTAAAATTACTATGGAGAACACCAATATGGCTTTTGCTTTGCGACTAATGAGCGGCGCAATATTCAGCGCCGGGCTGCTAATGAGTCACCTTGTCGCGGCCGATGCGCGCTTTGTATCAGAGGATATTTTTGAGCTTGAGTATGCCAGTGATGTGCAGATCTCTGCGGACGGCTCGCACATTGTATATGTACGCAGCAGCCATGATGTGATGTCTGATGGCAACCGACACAGCCTGTGGATGCATGAGCTGTCTTCAGACAAACACTACCCTCTGCATGCTGACCAGTACAATTATACTAAGCCGGTTTGGTCCGCCAATGGCAAAAAACTAGCTTTTGTATCCAACCGTGACGGTCGTAATCAGCTTTATGTACATTGGCTTGAACAGGACAAAAACGCCGTTATTACTCAGGTAGAGAAGGGCATCAGTGATATCCGCTGGTCGCCGGACGGCAACTGGCTGGCGTTCACCATGGAGGTGCCCGCAGGACCTTCTGAATATGCAAAGTCTGTATATACACCGAAAAAGCCAAAAGGAGCCAAGTGGGCGGAGTCGACAAAAATTATCGAGAAAGCCCGTTATCAGGCTGACGGCAAAGGCATACTGGAACCGGCCTATCGTCATGTGTTTGTGGTGCCGACTACCGGAGGCAGCGCGAGACAATTGACCGAAGGTGATTATCAGCACAGGGGGCCGCTGGCCTGGGTTCCTGACAGCAGTGCGTTGGTGTTTTCAGCCAATCGCAACAAAGACTGGGAGTATCAGGGCAGTGAGGCGAACTTGTACCAGATATCGCTGCACTCCGCCGAGATGACTGAGCTGACCGATGCGCCAGGCACTGAGTATAATCCTCAGTTTTCTCCCGATGGCAAACAACTGGCTTACTTAACCCGCACCGATGCCAGAGTACCTTATCAGAACACTGAAGTGGCACTGATGAACACCAGTAATCGGAAAACACGCCAGATCAGTGAAAAACTGGATCGTTCCGTGAGTGATTATGGCTGGCAGAATAGTAACAACATAGTGATTCAGTACGATGATCGCGGTAAGCGCAAGCTGGCAAAAATGAATCTCGATGGCAAGCTACAGGTACTGACCGATAATCTTTCTGGTGCCACCCTGGGCCGGCCCTATATCAGTGGCAGCTTTTCCGTCGCAGACAATGGCGCCATCGCCTATACCCATGGCAGCAGTCAGCGTCCGGCAGATTTGGGTTACTGGTTTAAAGGTAAAGCTCGCCAGTTGACCGACCTGAATCAGGATTTGCTTGGCCACAAACAACTGGGGCAGGTGCATGAGATTGAATATGCCTCTTCCTTTGACGGTGAGAAAATTCAGGGCTGGTATATCACGCCGCCTGATTTTGATCCCGAGAAAACGTACCCGCTGTTGCTTGAGATCCACGGCGGGCCGCACCTGGCCTATGGTCCCCATTTCAGTGCAGAGCTTCAGCGCTATGCGGCTGAAGGCTACGTGGTGTTTTATGCCAACCACCGGGGCAGCTCCTCTTATGGTGAACGTTTTGCGATGTTATTAGATGGCAAATACAGCTCCAGAGAAGACTTCGCCGATCATAACTCCGGCGTCGATGCCATGATTGCCAAGGGCTTTATAGATGATAGAAACCTGTTTATTGCCGGTGGCTCGGCGGGCGGCATTGCCAGTGCCTATGCTATTGGGCTGACCGACAGATTTAACGCTGCAGCCATTACCAAGCCGGTAATTAACTGGGTCAGTAAAGTGCTGACTGCAGACAGTTACCTGGGCCAAATCCGTAATCAGTTCCCCGGTATGCCCTGGGACAATCTTGAGCATTACTGGCAGCGTTCACCGCTGTCTTTGGTGGGCAATGTGACCACGCCGTCACTGATTATGACAGGGGAGGCGGACAGACGTACGCCGATGTCAGAATCCGAGCAGTTCTATCAGGCGCTGAAACTGAGAAAAGTGGATGCGGCGCTGGTCAGAGTGCCTGGCGCCCCTCATGGCATCGCCGGTAAACCCTCGAGGATGATCGCCAAGATTGAGCATACCCTTGCCTGGTTTAAGCGCTACAGAAAAGACTGACAGAAAACGGGCTTAAGGCCCGTTACTGTTCCTTACATCCGGGAGTACCTTTGTCAAACACTACCAGCCACTCACCGGAGGGGTGCTTGCGCCAGATCGAGTTGAATGTGGCGAAGCATTCCCCTTTTGCATTAAACACCGGCCCGCTGCTGTGAGCGAGATCGCCTGATGCCAGCACTTCAACCTGTCGGGGCTGCCAGGAGAACGGTGCCTGTTCATCCTGATAATAAACCTTCCAGCCTTCGGCAACCGCTTGTTTGCCTTTCAGTACGCCATCTGAGGTGAAGAATATTGCCTCGTCGGCAAGAAAGGATTTAAACGCACTAAAATCCCGCTTCGCCATGGAATCGGCAAAGGCTTGTTCACGTTCCAGCAGCAGTTTTTCCAGCTCATCATTGGATGCTGAAACCGGCAAAGCGAGACTTACCAGTAATGGCAGCATCATCAGGGGGAGGTTTTTCATAGTGAACACTTAGGGTGATGAAATCAGTGGCTATGATATTGCCAATAAACCAACAAGATAAAGTGCAGAGGGGTAAACCCTGTTAACCGGGTGATATAAGGTCAGTTTTTAGTGACTGAATGCCAATGCGTGGAAAAGGTATTGCCATTGAGAATTCAACGATCTTCAACACTACGGCGTTAAGCGACAGATTGCTGCGCTTGCATTAATTCAGTTGGACAGAGCGGTATGTCTTGTGGATTTTATGCGTTCGAATAAAAAGCCGACTATGTAGTACCAATAGTATTGCCGACAGAGCCACAAAGATGCTTAAATGCAAACTGCATTTTACTATATGATTTATAAGGAGAATTTCTGGCGTCCCCACCAGGAATCGAACCTGGATCTAAGCCTTAGGAGGGCCTTGTTTTATCCATTAAACTACGGGGACTTTACTGTAGCTCAGTGACGGCAATCTGCCGACGGGCGGGCATTATTACCCAAGGCCCCCATAATTTAAAGTCCTGCAGCACACGACTGGATAAATAATCGCCTGCATACCTCTGCTGAACAAAGTGCTTCAGCGCCGTGATACAAAATCGTTAGGCTGAATGTTTGCCAACGGCACGCCGTTGACTGACTCGACCACTGAAGAGCTCAGCGAGAGACGGGTTACCTGAACCTCCACAGGGTGTACCTGGTATTGATAGTGACTATTGCCCATGGGATCGTAAAACTGATTCAGTTTGAACACTTTCAGTCTGTCTCCCATATTGACACCGTGCTCTTTACCTATATCAACAGACAATTGCTGATGGCTGCTTTGCAGCACCCGGCCATGAGCTGGCAAACAGGCAATCTCATCATCGATACGTTGTGCCAGGTCGTCTAATTGCTGTCTGATGGCCATGCCATAACTGGATTGCCAGAAGGTGTTGCTGGCGGTGTCGACACTTTTGTGCGGATCAAAAGGCCAGCTTGCGCTGGTGCGAAAGGGTTGGGAAATCAGCACTTCTCCGGTCATGCCGTTTATCAGATGCACATCCAGAGCAAAGTTACGGTTAATCTGTCTGTCTTTCCAGAATGCCAGTCTCGAGGGCGAGGTCTGCTCGTCACTGAGATCAGTAATTTCAGCCAGCAGTACAAACTGCCCACCTGCTTTACGGGCAAGAGCAGTGGCCTGCCGGCTCAGATCATTTCCCGGTGTTACGTAGAAACCTTCAACAGAATGGATGTTGGCATGTTGGCTGGCGGCAGAAAACGACTTATGCAGCTGGCGTGGAAGGTCTTTGCCAATATTATACAGCTGTCCCAGACTGGCCTGTTGCTTATGTCTCAAAGGAAACCAGGTGGTCACCACGCTCTTCTGATAATCAGACGCCTGGCATTGCGTGTCCTGGGGGAAGATGTCGGCACGGATGGAGACGGTGACGATATCGCCCTGATAGTCCTCGTGGATTAATTCCACTTTATTGACTTCGCCGCCGGCTCTGACTTCCAGCCGGTCATTCTGCAATAATCCGTCGGCAAGGTATTGCACACTGTTGACTCTGGCCCCGGCAAACATCAGCGCCTGCTTAATGGCTTCCTGGGTCGCCATTTTTCTGGCGTGGTGTTTATCACCGTTATGAACCACGGCCTGACCACTGGCTTCAAACCAGATGGCCTTGGCCTGCAAGCTGCATAAAGCAACGGATAATAATAGAAGCAATTTGTTCACTGGCATAACCTCAGATTTTCCCTGTCATGGTCTTGCACAAAATATACCGTTTTTTAGCGGGTTTATTGACGATGGGCTCAGATGGCACAAAAAAGGTATATAACTTGCTTAATTCAGTCTGATGGCAGAGAACCAACGCCAGAGTCTGACCAGAGTGTTGGTGGCTTTTTGTTCAGTTGGTTTGTTGACCTGTAGCCGTTCTTATTTCTGAGGTGACAGATGAAAATATTCTATTCGTTGATTGTGGCGGCATTTACGCTCAGCGGTTGTTCTTTGTTGTATGACAAGCATGTTGAATGGGAATATGTTGAGCCCGAAAACTATCCGGTTCTGACGGCTGTAGGTTATGCCCCTATTGATGAGCAGTCTGGCAGTTCAGCATCTCTGAAAATGTTGCAGGCGGTCAAGGCGTCAAAACTGGATGCTTATCGTGAGCTGGCCGAACAGGTGTATGGCCACAAGGTTAATGCGGATCAGTCACTGTCTAATATGCTGCTGGAAAACGAACAGTTGCAATCGTCGGTACAGGGCGTGATCAGGGGAGCCAAAGTGGTCAGAACCTATGCGGTAGGTGAGAACACCTATGCCACTGAACTTGAACTGGATATGCAGAAGGTTTACGACATTTATCTGTCAGTGGCTAAGCCAAGACGGATCAAGGATGTTAAATATTACTGACAAGCCGTCAGCCATCAGTTTGCAGTTTTCAGATAAAAAGACAAACCAGCTTAAACAAGACTTTTCTGGCAGGGAAGTGGGATGATTTTTTTAAAACTGGAAACTAGGCTTTAACGCCGCCGCCTTTGGGACCGGCTTTTTTCTTGCCCGCTTTGTCATAGGTCAGGCTTTCTTTGGCCCGCACTTCCATAATCAGACTGCGCAAATGCTCAAGCCTCAGCTGTCCTTGCTCGACCGCGGTGGCGTTAATTTGGGTACGATACTGGCAGTCTTCTACCTGGTGCTGAATTTTTTCTTTAGCTGCAACGAACGCAGCATCTTCGGGGGAGACAGTGGAATAGAGGCTGGCGATTTTCTGATCCTGCTGCTGAATTTCATCCAGCAGGGTTTGTTTTTCGTTGACCAGATTAATCAGGGCTTCCGCATCTCTGGAACTGATAAGCTGTAATTCGCTATCCAGTAACAACTGCAGCTTGCCGAGCAGTTCCTGCTGATGCGTCATTGCCTCGATAATTTGGCTCATATACTCAGGACTTTACCCCGAACAGTTCAGCCTCAAGTTTGGCAATTTTGCCTGCCAGCACTTCAGGATTGACCTGATACTCGCCAGATTGAATGGCTTTTTTCAGGCGCTCAACTTTCTCCTGGTTAACAGGAGCATCACTGCTTTTCTTCTGCATCTGCGCTAACTGCTGAGCAGATTGGGTTAGCGATACCGAATCCTGTCTCGGAGCCGCAGCCTGACTACGGGCACTATCTGCCTGAGTCGACGTCTGATTCTGCGCCTGTTGATTCAGCTTTTGGCTGTCTACCTGAGTCTTACTCAGGTTGCCGTTATTGCTGTTAATGTTGTTAACTGACATGGTCAAATTCCACTACCTAATTTACCTCTGCTTTAATTATCGGCAGGCTCTGAGATATCTTTAGCAATCTTTCATCAATATTTGCAGTTATGCTAGCAAATATTTTACCAATACTCACTCTTTGCCTGAATCCGATGTCTTGTCATAGTGTATCGGCCAGTCGTATCAGGTCTTTAAATACCTACAGCCACTTCCGAAGCACTGATAACAGTGGCGTCAATCTGACGGCGGCTGGCGGTATTTTCTATGCGTATGGTGTCACCGATATTGCCGTCTTCCTCGGCCACTCCTGAGGCTTTAATCTGCAGCCCGCTCACATTGGCTGTAATAACCACACTGTCGCCTTTGCAGACATAACAGAGCAATGACGGTTCGATCGGCTGTCCGGCTCTTAAGCGGCGTTTGCTGCGTGCTCCGGCCAGGCTGCCGATAGTCGAATAGGTACTGCCCCGCAGTTGATTGACGTCCAGGTTCACCACTTCCAGTTGATTCTCAGATAAGAGTTCACCCGGTGACACAGCCTGCTTCGCAACGACGACTTTTTGCATTTGCTGTACGTTCACCATTACATATAAAAACCAGTTCGAACTGGGACAGGAAACCCGCACCGTTACATTGCGCTGAGTCAGGCTATTATCACTGGCGCTGGCCTCGAAAGGTGTTTCGCAAGGTGCTATCCGAATGCGTTGATCTACCGCAACTGCCTTGACCTCTGTGCTGATATTCTGGTCATCACCTGCCGAGATCCTTGTCTTGACAAAGTCTTCAGCGACCATCCGGATGCGTTCGTGCACCGTGCTCTGCTCTTGTGCTAAACACGACGAACCTGCAGCGAGGGTAAAAAATGTCAGTATTCTCAGAGTGCTAGCAAAACTTTTCATATTCACTTTGTGTCAGTTTGTCTATGCTTAAGGACAAAATCTTGTAACATGGTAAAGACATAAGCCTTATCTGATATATACAAGATTCATGTTAGCGCTGGTTTTCACGATAACAACGAATAGGTTTATATATGCCGGGATCAGTGCTCAGCACTGCAACCGGTTTAATCTGACTTGTATCGGGTGTCAATTTACCGTCGATGCAAGCTAATATTGTTAGTTAGGGCAATTTCTGTGCCTAAACTGATACAGCTTTGGGGTGATATATGGCTGGAATCCTGGATTCAGTTAATCAACGTACACAGTTGGTCGGACAGAACCGGCTTGAACTGCTGTTATTCAAATTGCAGGGTAATCAGCGCTTCGGCATTAATGTTTTTAAAGTGCGCGAAGTATTGCAATGCCCCCCCCTGACGTCCATGCCAAGGCTCAACCCTTTTGTGCGCGGTGTGGCACACATCAGAGGCCAGACCATATCAGTCATTGACCTCAGCATGGCCACAGGTGGCAGAAAAATTGATGACGTTACCAAGCGCTTTATTATCATTGCCGAATACAACAGGTCGGTGCAGGGTTTTCTGGTCGGCTCCGTGGAACGTATTATCAATATCAACTGGGATTCCATTTTGCCCCCACCAAAAGGTACGGGCAGAGCAAGTTATCTGACGGCTGTTACCGAGATTGATAACGAGCTGGTCGAGATACTCGATGTAGAAAAGATCCTCAATGAGATCACGCCTCTGGGAACCGATGTCAGCGCCTCAGTGACCGAAGGGCTGGATATTTCTTCGGTCAAAGACAAGATCATCTACATTGCCGATGACTCGTCCGTAGCCAGAAAGCAGGTGATCAAGGCGCTGACCAGTCTGGGGCTTAAAATCGAGGCTGCCAAGAACGGCGCTGAGGCCCTGCGGGGATTGCTCGCGCTTGCAGAGGAAACCGGTGATGTCACCGACAAGGTCGGCGTGCTGGTTTCGGATATTGAAATGCCGGAGATGGATGGCTATACCCTTACTGCAGAAATAAAGAATAATCCTAAATTAAAGAATCTCCATGTTATCCTGCACACATCACTGAGTGGTGTCTTCAATCAGGCGATGGTAAAAAAAGTGGGCGCTGATGATTTTATTGCCAAGTTTCACCCCGATGAACTGGCGAACTCAGTGAAGAAGTGGTTAGGTCTTGAAACATAATCAGAGTGTAGTCTGTGTCTGATAGAGAAATTGGTAGCCAGGATTATCAGTTATTCCGTGATTATCTGGAAAAACAATGTGGCATCGTATTAGGTGACAACAAGCAGTACCTGGTGCGCAGTAGGCTCTCGCCATTATTACGCAAGTTTAGTATCGACAGCCTGGCACAGCTGGTGGCAAAGGTGGTCAACAGCCATGATCGGGGTTTGCGTGAGGCCGTCATTGACGCCATGACCACCAATGAAACCCTCTGGTTTCGTGATAGCTATCCTTTTGAATTACTTAAATCCCAGTTGCTTGCAAAGTTCAGGGGCAAAAACTCGCCGCTGCGGATATGGTCTGCTGCCTGTTCTTCAGGACAGGAGCCTTATTCTATTGCCATGAGCATACTGGAGTATCTGCAGCGTAACCCCGGGGCATTCCCTGGTGGGGTGCAGATTGTAGGTACTGATATCTCAGTAGACATGCTTAACCGCTGTAAGGCGGCAGAGTACGATAACTTGTCTTTATCAAGAGGTTTGTCTGAAGAACGTAAGCGGCAGTTTTTTCAGCCGTCCGATGGTGGCAGCCTTAAACTCAAGCCTCAGGTTACCAGTATGGTCTCTTTCAGACCCATCAATCTGCTGGATTCCTATGCCTCAATGGGTAAATTTGATCTGGTATTCTGTCGCAATGTGCTGATTTACTTTTCGCCGAAAAGTAAAACCAAAATACTGCAACAGATTGCCGCCAGCCTGCAAAATGAGGGAGTTTTATTCCTCGGGGCCTCGGAATCCATGTCCGGATTGTCTGATGCCTTTAATATGGTTCGGTGCAGTCCAGGCCTGTATTACGTTAAAAAATAACGGTTTTCTGACCAACTTCCTGTTTCCTTCCAATTTACTCCTATATCTGGCACAAGCCTTGCTTTACTTTCTGCAACGAACTTTCCTTGCAGGAGTAAAGCATGGCAATCAGTGTAGACAAATTGGTTGGTTTTCATCACAAGGCGCTGACCCTGCGTGATCAGCGTATGGAAACCATTGCTGGCAATATTGCCAATGCTAATACCCCCGGTTACAAGGCCCGCGATATTGATTTCAAAGCCGCCATGCAGGCGGCGCAGTCTGAACAGAAATACAGCCTGAGCCGCACCCATGAGAAGCATTTTGACGTGCAAATACGCAATACCCAGGACTTGTTGTATCGGGTACCGATGCAGCCCGACACTGGTGACGGCAATACGGTTGAAGTGCAAAAGGAAAGAAATGAATTCCTCGATACCGGCATGCGTTATCAGGCCGGGCTGGAATTCCTTAAAGGTAAATTTAAGGGCATGAAGAACGCCCTGAAAGGAGGGCAAGCCTGATGAGTCTGTTTAATGTAATGAATATTGCCACCACAGGTATTACTGCCGAGGGCGTTCGTCTGAACACTACGGCCAGTAATATCGCCAACGCCAATAGTGTCAGCAGTAGCTATGAAGATACTTACCGCGCCCGCAAACCGGTGTTTGCGGCGGCCATGGAGCAGGCGATGAACAGTCAGAATGCCACTCCTGGTGTGAGGGTAGAAGGTATAGTTGAAAGCAACAAACCGCTGCAAATCGAGCATAACCCGGATCATCCCATGGCTGATGAAAACGGCTATATCTACAAACCCAATGTGAATGTGGTGGAAGAAATGGCTGATATGCTCTCGGCGTCCAAGGCCTATGAAACCAATATCCAACTGGCTGATACCACTAAACGGATTTTCCGTCGGGTACTGATGCTTGGTCAGGGTCAGTAACAGGAGTCTATGATGGAAAACGTCAGTAATAACAAAGATATCCGCGACCTGTACTGGAAGGATGAAAGTAAGGTGCCGGAGCCTGATGATGGCAAACTGACGCAGGAAGACTTCTTTTCCCTGCTGACAGAACAACTGGCCATGCAGGACCCCACCAAGCCGGTGGACAACGATCAGATGATTGCGCAGATGACTAACTTCACTATGGCAGACAGCCTTAACAAGCTTAATGTTAACTTCGAAGACTTTGCTGCCAATATGAACTCCAGTCAGGCACTGCAGGCCTCCAGCCTCATAGGGCAGGACGTGCTGGTAATGGGCAATAAGGCCGCGTTAGGTGCAGAAGGTGCGGTGAGCGGCGTGATCATTAATGAACAATCGGTACAGGATATGAAGATCACGGTCGAGGATCAGTTTGGCCAGACCGTGAGGACCATGAATATTGGTACTAACGAAGCCGGCAATATCCAGTTTGGCTGGGATGGTACCGACGGTAACGGCAATTTGTTGCCCCCCGGCAACTATAAAATATCCGCCAGTGGCAAAGTGGGCGATGAAACCAAAGATCTGCCCACCGCCATCAACCGCCATGTCAACAGTGTCAGCCTGGCTTCAAGTAGTCAGGGTGTGATCCTGAATCTGGCCGGTGATGAAAGTGTCAAAATCGGCGATGTACTGCAGATTGGTAAAAGTTAATTAAGTGCCTGAAGCACAGTTGGTTTTCGACAGAAAGCCGTACAGGAGAGAGTGACCATGTCTTTTAATATTGCTTTAAGTGGCGTTAACGCCGCACAAAAAGACCTCGATACCACGGCGAACAATATCGCCAATGTGAATACTGTGGGTTTTAAAGAATCCCGTGCCGAATTTGTGGATGTGTATGCCGCATCTTTACTGGCCGGGGGTAAAACCAAGGTCGGTGACGGCGTACTGACCGCTGAAGTGGCGCAGCAGTTCAGTCAGGGCAGCCTGCAGTTTACCAATAATGCACTGGATCTGGCGATTACCGGCAATGGTTTTTTCGCCACCATCCCCGAGCAGGGCTCGCAGGATTACAGCTATACCCGGGCGGGCATGTTTAAGCTTAACTCAGAAAACTTTATGGTTAACTCCAATGGCGATCATCTGATGGGCTTTCCGGTAAATCCTGATGGTTCGTCGGCATCGGTGGCCTTAAGCACCACTCAGCCGGTGCGGGTACCTGACTCTTCCGGTACCCCACAACCCACCTCTGAGGTAGACTTAAAAATGAATCTGCCTGCTAACGACGGCGCCTTTGATCCGGCTGATTTCGATCCTACGGATCCGCTGACCTACAATGCTGCGACCTCAGTAACCATCTATGATTCACTGGGTGATAGTCATGTGCAGACCTTTTACTTTATTAAAGATTCTACTGCTGGTGTCGGCGCCAATGAATGGGTAATGGTGACTTCTGTCGATGATCAACTGGTGAATCTGACCGAAAGTGATGGTGCTACAGTTCCATCAACTCCACCACCGGCACCTGGTGTGCCTGCTCCGGGTGATGCTGTTAACTTTGCAGGTACAAATACCGGCAATGCAGTTACAGGTTCCAGGCTGGTGTTTTCCTCAGGCGGTGATTTTATCAGTATTGAGTCGGCAGATGGTACCAACCAGGCGAATAATAAGCTGACTACCGAGGCGCTCGGTGTCGGCATCCTTACCAATGGCTCAGATCCGGCTCAGGATCTGACTATCGACTTTAACCTTAACACTGCTACTGCGACGCCTAACGAGCCCACCCAGTTTGCCTCAGGCTTTGAAGTCACAGCGCTGGAGCAGGATGGTTTACCGGTAGGCCGTTTAACCGGTGTGGATATTGGCCCTGACGGTCTGGTGCGGGCCACCTATTCTAACGGTACCTCTGAGCCTCTGAGCCGGGTGGCCCTGGTGCGTTTTGCTAATGAACAGGGCCTGACTCAGATGGGTAATACCCAGTGGCAGGAAAGTATCCTTTCCGGTGAAGCCTTAGCCGGTGAAGCGACCACAGGGACTTTTGGTGAGATTAACTCATCTGCCCTGGAACAGGCCAATGTTAACCTGACCACAGAGCTGATCGATATGATTATCGCCCAGCGTAACTTCCAGGCTAACTCCAGAGCCCTGGAAGTGAATAATCAGCTGAACCAGACGGTGCTGAATATCAGATAAGATTATCGTTAGGGTGAAGTCTGGTGAGCGAAGCGAATGAGGGGTGATTTAACATCACGCCGAGAAGACTGAACGACGCGCCAAGGATGGCGTGGCTGGCACCGGGCAACAAGGATGTTTTTAAACAAATACGTTAGGAGATGTGAGGGGTGAGGTGGGAAACCATCTCACCCTTTTTTTGTGCTCTGTTTGTGGTAAATATTGCTCTTTTAAAAGGTCACTGGATGCCCGACAACAGCACTCGGGCATGACCGCGCGTCGTTCCCTCATGTTGTTGGAGGGAACCCAGCGTCTTCGCGGTTTCCGCATCTTTGCATGATCAAAGAGAAAGGACTAATGATCACACAGAGACGCCAAGACGCTGAGGATTAAAAGAGTTAAAAGTCCAAACCTCTGCGATCTCAGCGCCGCTGCGAGAGAAAAGCTATTCCTCCTCACTCTTCACTCCTGACACCCCGCACAAAAAACTGGCACCCAACTTGCAGCATTAATAGCAAGGTTTAACAGTCAATAAAGTGTCATGGACAAAATGCTCTATATCGCCGCCAGCGGCGCCAAGCAGGATCTTCTGGCCACCGGCGTACGTGCCAATAATCTGGCGAATGCCCAGACTACCGGCTTTAAGGCTCAGCTTCAGCAGGCCAGGGCTATGCCGGCCTTCGGTGAGGGTCTGCCGACCCGTGTTTTTGCCATGACAGAAAGCCCAAGCAATAAATACGAAAGTGGCGCCATGATCCAGACCGGAAGAGAGCTGGATGTGGCCATTCAGGGCCGCGGCTGGCTCAGTGTTCAGGATGCCCAGGGTAACGAGGCTTATACCCGTGCCGGTAACCTGCAGGTGGGCGCCGATGGCCTGCTTGAAGATGGTCATGGCAATCTGGTTATCGGCGACGCTGGCCCTATTGCTTTGCCGTTGCCACTGTCAAAAATTGATATCGCTGCCGATGGTACTTTGTCCATTCGCCCACAGGGCGCGCCTGCTGAAGTCCTGGCGGAAGTGGGGCAGTTAAAGCTGGTGAACCCGCAGCTTGATCAGATGCAAAGAGGCAATGATGGTTTGTTCCGGCTTAAAGACGGCAATCAGGCGGCCCAGGACATTGATGTCAGATTGATGAGCGGCGTGCTCGAAGGCAGCAACGTTAACCCAATTCAAGAAATGGTCAGCATGATCGAACTGCAGCGTCACTACGAATTGCAGGTCAAGATGATGAAAAAAGCTGACGAGCTGGATATGCGCGGCAATATGCTGTTACGCATTATCTGATTGAAATTATTGAAACAATTAGTGGAGACAGACTATGCACCCGGCATTGTGGATCAGTAAAACCGGCCTGGATGCGGCCCAAACCGACGTATCGGTGGTTTCCAACAATCTGGCCAACGCCAGTACCGTTGGCTTTAAGAAAAGCCGCGCCGTTTTCGAAGACTTGCTGTATCAGAATATTAACCAGCCAGGAGGTCGCTCTTCGGCTGATACCGAACTGCCTTCCGGGCTGATGCTTGGCGCGGGCTCAAAGGTCGTGGCGACGCAAAAGGCCTTTACCCAGGGTAACCTGCTGACGACAGAGAATGCGCTGGATATCTCCATTCAGGGGCGCGGCTTTTTTGAAATCCTGCAGCCCGATGGTACGTTGGCCTATACCCGAAACGGCCAGTTTACCCTCAACGAAGATGGTGAAATGGTCACACCCGGTGCCGGTTTCCAGTTGCAGCCCGTGATTGCAGTGCCCGAGGATGCTCAGCAAATTACTATCTCTCAGGATGGTGAAGTCTCCGCGACCATTCGCGGACAGGCAGAGCCGGTGGTGTTGGGTCAGTTAAACCTGACCGATTTTATCAATCCTACCGGCTTACAGCCCATCGGTCAGAACCTGTTTGTTGAAACGGCAGTCAGTGGAGCGCCATTACAGGGCGTTCCGGGGCTTGAAGGGCTGGGGTCTTTGAACCAGGGTTCGCTGGAAACCTCTAATGTCAATGTGACCGAAGAGCTGGTCAATCTGATTGAAAGCCAGCGGCTGTATGAGATGAACTCAAAAGTGATTTCGTCTGTGGATCAGATGCTGGGTCAGGTTATCCAGCAACTTTAATCAATGGGTAATATCATGAAAGCGCTTGTTGTATTTCTCACCTTATTGGCACTCGGTGGTTGTGCCAGTTCACCGCCAATGGGGCCGGCGCCGGGCGATCCGTTCTTTGCGCCGGTGATGCCGGACATGCCGGAAGAGCGCCTTGAAGAAAACGGTTCCATTTACAGACAGAATTTTGCCAACAGCCTGTATTCTGATGTTAAGGCCCGGCGCGTGGGCGACATTATTACTGTGGTGCTCAGAGAAAATACTAATGCCTCTAAATCGGCAGGTACCAACACCAGTAAAGAGTCTGAAGTGGATGTACTGCCGATTACGGGCTTAGGCGGCAATAATATCAATATCGGTGGTCAGTCGGTACAGTTTGGTCTGGACTCATCCAATGAATTTTCCGGCAGTGCTACCGCCAATCAGAGCAACAGCCTGACCGGTAATATCTCAGTGACAGTGACTCAGGTACTACCTAATCAGAATCTTGCAGTGCGCGGTGAGAAGTGGCTGACCCTGAACAATGGCGATGAGTATGTGCGGCTGACCGGCATTGTGCGGGCCGCTGATATCAGTCCGGAAAACCAGGTTCAGTCTTCTAAAATTGCCAATGCCCGTATTCAGTACAGTGGCACCGGTAGTTTTGCCCGGGCCCAGGAAAAAGGCTGGCTGACCCGATTCTTTTCATCCGAGTGGTGGCCTTTCTAGGAGTGAATATGCGTATTTCAGTGTTGTTACTAAGTGTGATGTTCGCATTATCTCCGTTGGCAGAGGCGGCGCAGCGGATCAAAGACCTGGCAACCATTCAGGGGGTGCGCAGTAACCAGCTTGTGGGCTATGGCCTGGTGGTAGGCTTGCCGGGTACCGGTGAGCAAAGCCCGTTTACAGAACAAAGTTTCCGGACCATGTTGTCAAACTTTGGCATTATGATGCCGAGTAATCTCAAACCCAAAATTAAGAATGTGGCGGCCGTTGCAGTACATGCGGAATTACCACCTTTTATTAAACCCGGCCAGACCATAGATGTGACCGTTTCTTCTATCGGTGAAGCTGACAGCTTACGCGGTGGTACTCTGTTGCAGACCTTTCTTAAAGGCCTGGACGGTAACGTGTATGCGGTGGCACAGGGCAGCCTGGTGGTCAGTGGTTTCGGGGCCGAGGGTGCCGATGGCTCCAGGATCGTCTCCAATACACCCACTGTGGGCAGTATCGTTAACGGCGGAATGGTAGAGCGGGCCGTGCCAAGCGGTCTGATGCAGAACGATTATCTGACTCTGAATCTGAATTATCCCGATTTTTCCACGGCCCAGGCCCTTGCCGATGCCATTAATCAGCAACTTGGCTCTGATCCTGACAAAGGTCCGGCTGTTGCCACACCTATAGATGCGGCTTCAGTCAGGGTGTCGGCGCCGCGTGATGTGGGCCAGCGTGTGGGCTTTCTGGCGACGCTGGAAAACTTTGAATTTGAACCGGCAGAGGCCTCGGCCAGAGTCATTGTTAACAGCCGTACCGGCACTATTGTTATCGGCGAAAATGTCAGGCTCAGGCCTGCAGCCATAACTCACGGCGGATTGACAGTAACCATCTCTGAGAATTTTCAGGTGGACCAGCCTAATGCGTTCGCCGATGGCGATACTGTGGTAACGCCACGTTCGATTGTGGATGTGGATATGGAAGACAGCCGCATGTTTAAATTTGAACCTGGTGTCACCCTGGATCAACTGGTGCGGGCCGTTAATGAAGTAGGAGCCGCCCCCGGCGATCTGATGGCCATACTCGAGGCTCTGCGCAAAGCCGGCGCCTTGCAGGGTCAGTTGATTGTGATTTAGGTCAGAGAGAGGGTTATGGAACAGCGCTATTCCCTTGAGCAGCTTGAGCAATCCCGGAATGTGCACGATCTTAAAGGTCTGGACACGCTGAGAAAAGCGGCCGTATCCGGTGATAAAAATGCACTGGAAGAAGCCGCCAAACAGTTCGAAGCGATTTTTGTACGCATGATGCTCAAATCCATGCGTGATGCTCAGGATGTATTGTCTGACGAAGACAATCCTTTCAACTCAGAGCAGGTCAAGTTCTACCGCGATATGCATGATCAGCAAATGGCCACTGATATGAGTGCTTCAGGCTCTATGGGTTTGGCCGATCTGATCGTCAAACAGCTGGGTCAGAATATCGAGGGTTATACACCAGCCGAGCTGCTGCGCAGTGATGGTAACTTATCCTCTATCAATCGTCAGCGTCTGCAAAGTACGGAACAGGCCCGGCAACAGGTATTAGGCACTGAGCCGGTAACGGGCAATAAATTGCCGGGCTTCAGTGACGCCAGAACCTTTATTGACAGTTTGTTGCCTGAGGCCGAGAGAATTGGCGCACAGATTGGTCTGGATGGCAGAGCGCTGGTAGCCCAGGCGGCACTTGAAACCGGCTGGGGGCAACAGATGATACACCTGCCGTCAGGTCAGAACAGTCACAATCTGTTTGGTATTAAAGCAGGCAAAGGCTGGCAGGGTGACAAGGCGTTGATCAATACGTTGGAGTACCGGGACGGGCTACCCAGGGCCGAGAAAGCGCCATTCAGGGCCTATGAGTCCTTTGCTGACTCCCTGCAGGACTACGTGGATTTTATCCGGGATAACCCCAGATATTCACAAGCCATGCAAAAGACCGAAGATCCGGAGAGCTATTTCAGAAATCTGCAACAGGCAGGTTATGCTACGGATCCTCAATATGCCGATAAGGTGTTGAGACTACTGAACAGCGATATACTCAGTCAGTCACCATCGGCGCAGAAGTTGCATTCAGAAGATGTACAGGCAGCCATTCAGCCTACTACCGGGCAGCAGAGTGCTCCTTTGCGAGTCGGGACTGAGTGATGGGCACAAAGCCTGTCATCATTGATATCAGGATAGCAATATGACCATTCGCACCGCCGACCTTTTCTCTATCGCCAACAGCGGCATACGCTCCAGTAATACGTTGCTGCGTACTACCGGTCATAATATTTCTAATGTGAATACCGAAGGCTTTGTGCGGGAACGGACAAACTTTGTGTCACAACTTACCGGCGGTGTGGGGCAGGGCACTACTGAGCGCGTAATCAATCAGTTTGCGCAGAACCAGCTGCGCAGAGACACAACAAGGTTGGGGGAAGCTGAAGCGTTTTATCAGCGTATATCCCAGCTGGATAATATCCTTGCCAGTGAAGCCAATAGTATCGCAGGTAGTCTGAGCAGGTATTTTTCCTCTTTGCAGACGGCTATCGATGAGCCGGGTAATGTGGCCGCAAGGGGACTGGTACTGGGTCAGGCGGGTTCAACTCTGGAGCGAATGAGCAGCTTGTCAGATTTTATGAATCAGACCGAAAGTGAACTCAATGATGAACTTGGCAACATTACTACCGAGGCCAATGATCTGATTAAGAGTATTTCCGAACTGAACACTAAGATCAGAGAAATTCAGTCCGGAAACCGTTTCGAAGAACCCGGAGTCCTTAAAAATGAGCGGGACATGGCTATCCGGGAACTGGCGGAGATTGTTTCCATTGAAACCCGTCAGAAAGACGATGGCACAACCCTGGTCAATCTTACCGCGGGGCAATCCCTTGTGCTCGAAGCCGGGGTGTTTAACGTGTTTCAAATCAGCGGCGATCCCGATATCACCCGCAAAACCCTGCAATTACAAAGCTCAGACAGCCCGGCAAGGATAAATATTGCGGAGACTCAACTGGGTGGAAAAATGGGCGGGCTGTTTTCTTTTCGTGATGAAGTGCTGGCCCCTTCTCAGCGTGAATTAGGACAACTGGCGCTGGGGTTTGCCGATGCCATGAATGAACAGAACCGTCTGGGTATGGATTATGACGGTCAGCTTGGAGGAGATATATTCAGTTTGCCCAGTGTGCAGGCATTAAACTATGCCGACAACTCGGCGGCTAATCTGGCAATAAATGGTCGTATTCAGGCCGGGCAGGCAGAAAACTTAAGTACCTCAGATTATAAGATTACTATCGATGCGGTGACAGCGGGCCCGCCGGATACGGTGGATATTACGGTTGAATTGTTAAATGCTGATGGTACACCTTCTCTGGATACAGACGGCAACCCTATTACCCAGGCATATACTGGCCTGGAAGCGGCAAATGGCACCTGGGCGCCGATTCTGGATGGCCTGGAACTGGAATTCCCCGATGGTGCCACCTATGCAGCCGGGGATGAATTCTTATTGCAGCCAACCCGATATACTGCCGCCGAAGTGAATCTGGATATTGTGCGCGGCGAAGATCTGGCTTTTGCTTCTCCGATTAAGGCCCAGGGAGATATTGATAATCTGGGTGGTGCTCAGGTGGCGTCTACTTCGGTAACCAACACTACAGTAGATAATACCTTTGCCGACAACGGTGCATCGGCTTTCGATGGCGCGGGCGGCATACATGGCCCTGGTGCAGCGCCCGGCGGTGGTGTGGGCGCGCCGGCTGAAATTGTGTTTACGGCAGCGGATTCCTATCAGATCCTTGACAGCGCCGGTACGGTGATCACCGAAGTGACCAATGCCCCGGATCTGAAAAACCTGCTGGCGCAGGGGGAAGCCATAGGTGCTGGCCCGGCATGGCCGGCGGCCTTCTCTGCATTGGATAACTACCCCGGTTATGATGTCAGCCTGGAGGGGGTTCCCAAGGCCGGAGACAGCTTCAGCATCAGCTTTAATACCAATGGAGTGGATGATAACCGTAACGGGCTGGAACTGGCCGGATTACAGGATGTCAACACCATCAGGCGCAATGTCAGTACAGGTTTCAGCGAACAGAACGGAACCACCTTTCACGGGGCCTACGCCAATACCGTAAGTAGTGTTGGTGAGAAAACGGCGACTGCCGATATAGAGCTTAAGGCCGCCCAGGCGATGGAGCAGCAATCCAGTGACTGGTTTCAGTCCGTTTCAGGTGTGAGTCTGGACGAAGAGGCATCAAATCTGATTCGCTTCCAACAGGCTTATGCCGCATCGGCAAGAGTGTTGAGCACGGCCCAGACATTGTTTGATACTATACTTGGTGCAGTAAGATAACAGGTAGCTTTATGCGTATTTCCACCAATCAGCTTTTTGATCGCAGCATTCAGAGTATTCTCAATAATCAGGGAAATCTGTCTGATTTGCAGCAGCAACTGGCCTCGGGCAAGAAGTTACTGCGACCATCAGATGATCCCGTGGGGGCATCAAAGGTCATACGCCTGACCGAAGAGCTTGAGCAGATCAAACAGTTTCAGCGCAATAACGATGTACTGACCAGTTCTCTGGAGGAGCAGGAAGCGGTGATGCGTAATATCACCAGTTCCGTGCAGCGGGCCAGACAACTGGCGGTGCAATCCGGTAACGGAGTGATGTCCGCGGAAGATAAGGCGGCGCTGGCAGTGGAAATTGGAGCCATCAGAGATGAAGTGTTCGATCTGATGAACTCCCGTGATGCTTCAGGGGACTATATTTTTGCCGGGTACCAGTCCAAATCACCGGCCTTTATTTTTGATCCTGCTGCAGCAGGTAATAAATATCAGTTCCAGGGCGATGAGGGCACCAACGAGTTGCAGGTTTCACCGGCCGTGAGATTACAGGCTGCAGACTCAGGCAAGACAGTATTTGAAGATGTGTTTGCCCGCTTTAAATCCAGTATCACCGGGGGTACGGCTGCAGATTCTTCGCTTAAGATTACCCTGCAGAAAGATTTCGATGCTTTTCACAAGCAAAATTACGATGCGGTAACACCGGCCAATAATGAATTTGAAATTGCGGTTAATGGTGCCGGCGATCAGGTCACTGTTACTAATACCGGTACCGGCGCCAATTTGGGTACGTTTAACTTTACCTCAGGCCAGCCTTTTACCTTTAATGGTATGCAATTCACTATTGATGGTGGTCCGGGCGATACGGTCGATTTTGAACTGGATCCGCCAGAAAAGAAAAATCTGGCCCAGACACTGGATGATTTTTTTGTCGCGCTGAATGACCCGAATATTTCTCAGCAACAGTTCCAGGAAGGGCTGAATGACGCGCTGATCGGCATGGATAACGGCCTGGAGCGAGTAGGCGCAGCCACCGCCGGTGTCGGCGGGCGATTAAACGTAGCCGAATCTATCTATGAGTCGAATCTGGATCTGGAAATCGCCCACAAATCCACCCGCTCTGGTATTGAAGATGTGGACTATGCCCAGGCGGTGTCCGACCTCAGCCGCCAGGAAACGGCATTACAGGCTGCTCAGTCGACTTTCTCCAGAGTCACCGGGTTATCCCTGTTTGACTTTATTTAAGTAGGTCGGAATTTATTCCGACAAAGATTTGAATGGTTGCCATAACGGTTGGAAACTTTGCCTGCAGACCTGATGATAAATAATTTTTATCAGCTACCACAAAAACGCTGTTCTCACCGCAGAGACGCGGAGAGCGCTAAGAAGAGTAATCTTATGTAGAGGCCAATTTATTGGACTGCCTCACAATATTTGTCGAATAAATTTCAATCTTAGAGCCTGAAGGTCATTCCGGCGCGTTGTTAGCCGGAATCTTTAATACAGGGCTAAGATGCTTACCTTTAACGACTCAGCTGTCGGTAAGGGATCCTGATTTGCATCAGGATAACGAGGCAGATTCACTATTCAGTGCTCTTAATTCATCATTCTTAAATCTGGTCAGATACACCATGGTCTTATGTTCGTGCGTGGAATAATAGCTGATATACAATCCTTCCTGATTCAAAACCATCCCGGGGTAGCTGGTATCACCGGCGGAGGGTAATAGGGTTAGTAAACGCAGTTTTTTAGAGGACAGATTCAGGGCCAACAACGCTGTTTTCGGACCTCGCTCAGTCCATACTCTGCCGCTCACCAAAGCCTGGTTGTTATCCATGGCTAACATGGCCGGGCCACCAATATACACCCCCAGATCTGTCCATTGCCATCTTCGGTAAGGCGGTTTGGCCACACCCAACTGTGCCGTGCAGGTGTCGGCATCCCGCCTGAGTAAAATAACCATGTTGCCGTTATCATCGAAAAACATATCCGTTTCATTGGGATAGCCCTTGCCATTTTTCGACAAACTGAATAAATCCTGATTAATACACTCGAAAGTGCGCCGCGGATTCCCCGCGTAGAGTCTGGTTTGTTGCGCCGCTCTGTTATAGGCCACACCGTAGGCCGTTCCCTGGTGCCAGCTAAGCCGCCAAAGCCACCAGTTTTTATCTGCCAGTGGTTTGGCGGACGACCAGCTCTGTCCATCGCAGGAAAACCAGCTCAGTGGCTGAGAATATCGCCCTTTGGGGCCTTTAAAGCGGCCATAGGCGAGCAGTAACAGCTTATTATCCGGTGTGATGCTGAGTTTGGGATCTCTGAGGTCGGTATCGGGGATACGGATACGATTCTTAGCCGTGACTTCTCCCTGGCCGTTAAGCTGCACAATACCAATCTGACCATCAGCACTGACATGATCTGTAGCCTCTCTGAAACAGCAATAGAGCTGCTGATTAAACTCACAGAGATCCGTAAAGGCACTGTGAGCCGCCGATGCGGCGATACATTTTTGCCACTCTGCCAACATTTTTTTCAAACTCATTTTGCGTGATTAAACCATTGAATCTCAAAAGTTTAGAGAATGCAAAGCGGCAAAGGCTTGCCGCTTTTTTGTGCCGTGCGGCAATTTTTGCTAAAGGACTTATCCGCTACGTCGATAAACTTAATCGAGAGAGCCAGTAACATTAACTTTTTTTAAAAAGTTATTGTTTCTAAAGTGTTTTTAAACCTTCGGTGAAAGCCGGATGCCAGCAGATCGCTGGACTGAGAGTGTAGGAGAGACTTATGTCTTTATATGTAAATACCAACGTTTCGTCACTTAATGCGCAACGTCAGTTGTTCAATTCTTCGAACGCGCTATCGACTTCGTTCGAAAGACTGTCTTCCGGCTTCCGCATTAACCGTGCTGCCGATGATGCTGCAGGCTTGCAGATCACTGACCGCATGACTTCACAAATACAGGGTCTGAATCAGGCCGTACGTAATGCTAATGATGCTATATCACTGACGCAGACTGCTGAAGGTGCGATGGGAGAGATCACTAACTCTTTACAACGTATCCGTCAGTTAGCTGTACAGTCACAAAACGGTATCAACAGCTCGACTGACCGTGCAGCACTGCAAAAAGAAGTTTCGGCTCTTAAAGCAGAAATCAGCCGGATTGGACAGACTACTCAGTTTGCTGGTGTGGACTTGCTGAAAGGAGACTATTCGGCCTCTTTCCTGGTTGGCGCTAACGGTGGTCAGAACATCGATGTGACCCTGAAAAATACAGGCGGCTATGGAGCGTCGGGCTTAAGTCTGGCTGATACCACAGTGGCTACGGCAGCGGAAGCATCAGCAGCGCTTACAGCCATTGATAACGCCATTTCCACCATTGGTGGTGCCCGTGCCGATTTGGGTGCACTGCAAAACCGTTTCCAGTCTACTATCCGTAACCTGAGCAATATTGTCGAGAACGTATCGGGTGCCCGGTCACGTATTCGCGATACGGATTTTGCCACTGAAACGGCCGAACTGACCCGTAATCAGATCATCCAGCAGGCCAGTACCACAGTGCTGAGCCAGGCAAACCAGCGTCCACAGGCGGCACTGCAGTTACTGGGATAATCTGAGAATCCGTTTGGGAACTGACGCCAGGAGGTGGTAGAGGTTTGAGAAACCAGACGGCAGGAGTTTCGCTCACTCTCTCCTAACGAAGAGCGATTGACCGGGGGCAACCCCGGTCATTTTTACACAAAACCAGAATTTTATAACCCGAGTAAGATATTGAATCTTCTTGGGTTTTCGTGTTTGCTTAAAATTTCTCTAAAGCTTTCTCAGATTTTGTTCGATAACTGTTTCAAAGGCAGCGAGTAATAAAAAAATCAATAAACTCATGCCAGGCAGAGCCCGCTAATAATAACAATATGGGCCTGTTACCGTCAGACAAACCTATAAAAATAACAAGTTTGGCGTCATATTTGTTTAAGTTAGGAGAAAATCATGAGTTTATACGTCAGCACAAATGTGTCTTCGTTAAACGCGACACGTCAATTATTTACCTCGAATAACCAGTTAAGTACGTCTTTCGAGCGTCTGTCTTCTGGCTTCAGAATCAATGGCGCCAAAGACGACGCTGCAGGGTTACAAATATCAGATCGTATGACGGCTCAAATCCAGGGTCTGAATATGGCTGTGCGCAATGCCAATGATGGGATTTCTCTGGCACAGACCGCAGAAGGAGCGATGCAGGAGATTACCAATGCCCTGCAACGTATCCGGGTACTGGCTGTGCAGTCGCAAAACGGTATTAACAGCTCTGCTGATCGTCTGGCACTGCAAAAAGAGGTCTCTGCGCTGAAATCCGAAATGAGCCGTATCGCCTCTACCTCACAGTTTGGTGGGGTGAACATTCTTGATGGTAAGTACTCTGCGGTCTTTTTGGTAGGTGCAAACGCCGGTCAGACTATTAGTGTGAATATCTCCCGCCAGGGAGGTTTCGGAGCATCAGGGCTGTTTAACGGTGTTGATGTGTCTGTAGCGACTGCACAAAACGCTTCTGCGGCAATGACATTGGTGGATACAGCAATTTCCATCATTGGCGGTGCCAGGGCCGATCTCGGTGCGATTCAAAACCGTTTTCAGTCCACCATCCGTAACCTCAGTAATATATCGGAAAACGTCTCAGCGGCAAGATCGCGCATCAAGGACACAGACTTTGCCGTGGAAACGGCAGAGCTGACCCGCTGGCAGATTATCCAGCAAGCCAGTGTTACTGTTTTGGGACAGGCTAATCAGCGTCCACAGGCGGCATTATCACTGTTACAGGGTAAGTAATAATGTTCAACAGTGATATTGCAATGCGGGGGCAAGCTGCAATAACTGAAGACAGATAGGCTTTTTGGTCTGAACAGGCTAAAACGATAAGAAAAAGGCCGGTATGCAAATTGTGGGGCAAGCTGCAACCGACCTGAAGACAGAGAAACTTTACCAGATTACAGCCATAAAAAATAACATGCCGACTCACAGTTAAAGGCAGGGCCTTTGTTGTAAGCGGCCGACTGACAGGAATGACGCCAGGAGGTAGTAGAGGTTTGAGGTTTGGCCATCAAACCCGTCAGTGCGACCAGAGCTTTCGCTCACTTTTTTGCATTTATCTTTACAGGCTAGGTAACCGGTAAAGCGCCCATCAGAAAACTGACAGGCAAACAAAGCAAAGCACTTAATGTGCCAACATTTAATTTAACGTTACCCGAAAAGGTGATGACGCCATAAAAATAATAATGTCATCATTGGGTTAGGAGAGAATCATGAGCTTGTTTGTCAATACTAATGTGTCATCGTTAAATGCCACAAGACAGTTATTTACTTCAAATACCAACCTGAGTACCGCTTTTGAGCGACTTTCTTCTGGATTTCGGATCAATGGTGCCAGCGATGATGCAGCGGGTCTGCAGATATCTGATCGTATGACCTCGCAGATCCAGGGCCTGAATATGGCTGTGCGCAATGCAAACGACGGTATTTCCCTGGCGCAGACCGCCGAAGGCGCGATGCAGGAAATAACGACCGCATTACAGCGCATCCGGGTGCTGGCGGTACAATCACAAAACGGCATTAACAGCTCTGCGGACAGGCTGGCGCTGCAAAAAGAAGTCTCAGCATTGAAACTGGAGATGAGCCGTATTGCATCTACTTCTCAGTTTGGCGGAGTAAATATATTGGACGGCACCTATTCAGCTACTTTTCTGGTGGGAGCTAATGCGGGCCAGACCATCAGTGTGAATATTTCCCGCCTGGGAGGCTTTGGCTCGTCGGGTCTGTTCAACGGTGCTGATTTATCGGTAGCCACGGCAGCCAATGCGTCAGCCGCTATGGCAGCGGTGGATACGGCCATTTCCATTATTGGTGGGGCCAGAGCGGACCTGGGTGCGATTCAGAACAGGTTCCAGTCTACCATTCGTAACCTGAGCAATATTTCAGAGAATGTCTCGGCGGCAAGATCCCGCATTCGGGATACAGACTTTGCCGTGGAAACGGCAGAACTGACCCGCTGGCAGATCATCCAGCAGGCCAGCGTAACCGTGCTGGGCCAGGCGAATCAGAGACCGCAGGCAGCGCTGCAGTTGCTTGGAGGTTAATAATAAGCGGTAAATTGCTGCTTAAACAGTCAGTAAATCAGAGAGGGTGGAAGTGAGAGGCCGCCTGCCATGTTGACACCATGGCATCAGGGAAATACTGCACTCGGCAAGGTTGAGTGTGGTATAAGCCACCCGGAAATGTTCCGGGTGGCTAAGGGATAAAACGCCGACCGGCAGGACTGAGAGTGTAGAAGTGGTTGAGAGGCCAGTTTCATTCTCAAAACCTGCAAGCCGGACAGAAACCTTATTTGCTCGTTCTCCTAACGTGAGCAAGTTGGCCGGGTCATTTGACCCGGCCTTTTTATATTGATAGCACTGCCCATGTCAATATGGCAAATAAAAAGCAAAGGGCGTGCCAAAAAACCATCATTGCCAGAACCTTCTCAAAGTTACATCAGATAAGTTATCCGTCCTCAGCTATCAGTGGTCAATAATCGTACTAAATCCTCATGAAAAGACGCTTCACCGCAAAGACGCGGAGGCCGCAGAGATTTGGTCTTTAAACCTCTTTTAATCCTCTGTGTCCTGGCGCCTCTTCGAATGAGAGTTGTTTGTGGTAATACCTCTGTGACGAAAAACTATCTGTTTAAGTCTCTGGCGTGCTCCTGACAGGCTTAGGCATTGCCTTGTGGAAGGGAATAAAAAGCATAATAAACAACGCCTTAAATATTTTTTTAGAAATATATTAAAAAAAACCTAAAGAGACTTAATCTGTGGTCGATACCGTTAGTCGAGGGGTAATTTAAGTTTTGGATTTTGGCTTGTAGCCGGATTCCAATTATGAGGCAACTCAGTAATGAGTTGAAATGAGGCAAGCCGACGTTGATATGAGGGTATCAGGGAAGGCTTTCAGGAGGTAACTCTTATGAGTTTATATGTAAACACTAACGTATCGTCGCTGAATGCTCAGCGTCAGTTGTTTAATTCCGGAAATGCACTGTCTACATCCTTTGAAAGGCTGTCTTCAGGTTTCCGTATTAACCGTGCGGCCGATGATGCAGCAGGCCTGCAGATTACTGACCGCATGACATCGCAAATCCAGGGTCTGAACCAGGCCGTAAGAAATGCCAATGATGCGATTTCATTGACTCAAACCGCTGAAGGGGCGCTTGGCGAGATCACGACATCTCTGCAACGTATCCGTCAACTGGCAGTGCAGTCACAGAATGGCATCAACTCATCTGCTGACCGTGCGGCACTGCAGAAAGAGGTATCCGCACTGAAGTCCGAAATCAGCCGTATCGGCGCTAACACTCAGTTTGCTGGTGTGGACTTGCTCAAAGGAGACTATTCAGCTTCTTTTCTGGTGGGAGCTAACGGCGGTCAGAACATTGATGTGACGTTGAAGAATACTGGTGGCTACGGAGCGTCCGGGCTAAGTATTGCTGATACTACTGTGGCCACGGCAACAGAAGCTTCCGCGGCACTGACAGCAATCGATAACGCCATCTCCACCATTGGTGGTGCGAGGGCTGATCTGGGTGCGTTGCAAAACCGCTTCCAGTCAACTATCCGTAACCTGAGTAATATCGTTGAGAACGTCTCCGGTGCCCGTTCACGTATCCGTGACACGGACTTTGCGACGGAGACGGCTGAACTGACCCGTAATCAGATCGTGCAACAGGCATCTTTGTCTGTGCTGAGCCAGGCCAATCAGCGCCCTCAGTCCGCACTGACTCTGTTGGGATAAACCAGCCAGGGCCACTATAATGTTGTGGTGGCCCGCGCTTTTCCTTATCAGGAGGTGAAAAATGGACGTTGATTTTTCACAAAGTATTCAGAGTTCGCGCAGGGTATTCCCTGAACGCACTGAGGAACAAAAATTGCAGTCTGTGACTCAGTCGGCGGAAGAGAATGCTGATAAATCTGAAGAGCCCACCAAGGTTCAGGATATTAAAGCTCAGCAACAAAGTGCCGATAAAGAGAACAGTGATACAGGAATCGAGGATGCGATTGAAGAGATTCGGGAATTTGCGAATCTCCAGAACCGCCAGCTTGATTTCAGTGTTGATGAAGACAGTCAGCGCCGTGTTATCAGGGTGTTGGATGCAGAAACCGGCGATGTGATTCGTCAGATTCCATCTGATGAAGTGCTGAAACTTGCAGAGAGAATCAAGGAGCTACAGACTGAGGTCGGTGCTGCAGTGGGGGTATTTTTTAACAAAGCCGTGTAATTCACAAGGCTTTATAGAGGTATAAAATGGCAATTCAATCACTAGGGGTCGGTTCTGGATTAGCGCTTGACGATTTGGTCAGGCAGTTAATTGAAGCCGAACGTAAACCCAAACAGGACAGGTTGGATAAACGCGAAGAGTCACTCGACGCGGTCATTTCAGGTATTGGTCAGCTCAAATCCAAAATGGATGCCTTTAAAGACTCCGTTGATGCGCTCCGCCGTGATAGTCAGCTTCAAAGTCGCTCCGCGGTGGCAACGCACCCTGGCATAACCAGTGAAGAGGGGGCAGGCCCATTTACGGCCGAGGCCTCCAATAGTGCTGTTACCGGCTCTTACAAAATTGCTATAACACAACTGGCTGAAGGTAGTCGTATTGAAACTGCAGACGCGGTCGATGGCGGCTTTTCCAGCAAGACGGACTCTGTGAGCGGTACTGCGGGCTCGCTGACTTTTAAAGTTGGCTCTGAGAGCTTCGATGTGAATGTGACCGCAGGCATGACCATGGAGCAATTACGTAACAAGATTAATGCCAATGCGGATAACTTTGGTGTAACGGCCAGTATTATCAGTACAGGCACTGTTGACGGCGGTGCTAAACTGGTATTCAGTTCAGACAAAACAGGTGCCGGCAATGATCTGCAAATTGTTAACAATGACAATATTGCTGATCTTAATCGTGTATCAACCACTGATTCTACAGAGACTGCCACTTATCTGACTCCGGTTAAAAATGCTACCAATGCTCAGGCAACCATTGACGGTATTCTGGTAGAAAGTGAAACCAACAGGTTTGAAAATGTGATTGATAATGTGGCTTTTACGGCCACAGAGTTGTCCACAAAAGATGCAGTGGGTGACTTCCAGGAGTCAACGTTAAATATAGGCTTTGACAAAGAAGGAACGGAAAAGAAAATTCGCGATTTTGTGGATGATTATAATTCCCTGATTTCTGAGATTGGTACACTGACAAAATACGGTCAATCGGAGCTGGAAGATGATGGTGCATTGGCAGGCGACTTTATGGCCAGAGGCATATCATCCGGGTTAGCAAATATAGCTTCTGGTACGGTCAGTACCTCAGAGCTGGGTAGTTTGTTCCAGATTGGTATTGCCTTCGACGAAGATGGTAAGCTGGAAATTTCTGACTTTGATGAGTTTGGTTTTGGCAGTGGTGAAGATCGTCTGAACAAGGCACTTGACGAGAACTTTGATCAGATTGCCAACCTCTTTACTGATGATAATGAGGGTATTGCTACCCGCATGTATGATTATCTGCGGGAATACACAACTTTTGATGGCTTGTTGCGCACCCGGGAGCAGTCAGTAAAAGATGAAAAAGATCAATTAGGTAAAGAACGAGAACGTTTCGAGTTACAAATGCTTAATTTTGAAGATATTCAGCGCAAGAAATATCTGGCCCTGGATCAGACCGTTTCTCAGCTTAATCGTACAGGCAGTGCATTAATGGCAGCGTTGAGCTCCACCGGATTTTAAGGAGTAGTTATGTCTCTTAAAGGTATTAACGCTTACAAAAAGGGTAACCTGAAGCAGGATATTACTCATGCTGACCCGCACAAGCTTACTCTGATGTTGATGCAGGGGGCGCTGGATCGCATGGCTTTTGCCAAGGGTTGTATTGAGCGCAAGGAGTATGAGGCAAAATCTGAACACCTGTCTCGTGCCAGTTCCATTATAATGAACCTGCGTGATAGCCTGGATATGTCGCTTAAAACAGAGGTAGGCGACAACCTGTATGCTCTGTATGACTACATGCTGGAACGATTAGTGGATGCTAACGTTCAGAATAGCTTGAAGATTATGGATGAAATCATTAGTCTGATGTTACCCATAAAGTCAGCCTGGGCGGAGATTCCTGAACAAGCCAAACAGGAAGCCTATGAAGCCAGGCGACAAAAACAACAAGCGGTCGTGTGAAAAAACTGACACTTCATCATTCCCTGACCTTTCCAGAGCTTGATGCCAACAATGAAGCCCTTTATGGGCTTCTTTGCGATCAGGAGCCTAACTCAGAGCAGCTTCAGGCGCTTGTGGTTGAAAGAGATCAACTAATACTCTCCCACCTTGATACGCTCAGCGAGCCGGAGAAAAAAGCCTTCGCAGAAGCAGAGTTGGCATGCAATAAGCAGCTTCTGGAGTTAATTCAACCCATGTTTGATGAGACGGAAGCCTCGCTGACCAGTTTTCTGCGTAGCAGAAAAGCGATTCGCAATTATCAGAAGTAACTATGCTAAAAAATATTCGCCTCCATTTGCAGCAAGACGAAGAACAACAGAAGCAACAGGAAGAGCAGTTGGCGGCGCATATCGCCCGCATCAGCCATCAGAATATTAACGCCTTTCAACGCCATATTCCCTCGCTGTTAACTTATATCAAACAACAAAGCCAGAATATCTCGGTATTTTGTAATAAATACGGCGATTACAATCTGGTGGATTATGGCACCGGCAGAACATTTACGGACTGCATCCTCAGCAGGAAATCCAGGCGCATCTGCAAAGCTTTACCGAACAGGCTCCCTATATCTCCTTCGATCCGGATTCAACTCAGATGGCAGAGCCTCCGGATATTGCTGAGATCAATCAACTGACGGAACTGCCAGAGTACCTACGATACCAAAGTGCGTCGTTGTTACCTGAATCACCTGAGCTGGTGGTGGTATTCGGTATGGGCCTTGGCTTTCATATTCAGGAGCTTATAGAGAAGTACCAGATCTCTCATTTGCTGATTTATGAGCCAGAGCCGCAGTATTTTAAAGCCTCCACCATGCTGATTGACTGGCAGCATATTTTGCAACTGGCAAAAGACAAAGGTACGGCGCTGTATCTGCAGATTGAAAAAGATGGCCGGGATTTTACTAATAACATTCTGGAGTTGCGAGAGAATGTTGAGGTGAGTGGTGCATATTTGTATCAGCATTATAACCACCCTGTTTTCGATGCGCTTTATAAACAGTTGACGACTCAGCCATGGAATAAGTTGGTTGAAAAGGGTTTAAGCTTTCGTTTTACACAAGGGGCCGATGAATACTTACCGGGCTGGACGGCGGCATCCAAACCACAAACCTGGGAAGATGTGGATACTGCATCCTCGCGATTTCAGCAGAACATCACAGCATTTAAAAAGTATTTTCCTGATGTGTACGACACCTTTAAGGCTTATCAGCCTAAACGTTGGTTGCCGGTGCAACAGCACAATGGAGAGGTGAATGTCGTTGATAAAAGCCGATTGGTGCCTTGGTATGGTGACAGTCCGGTTACCGAGAGCGAGATAAACCTTAAAGGGTTTTCTGAGCATCCCCACAAAGATGGATTGGTGCTGGGGTACAACGGAACCAAGTTAAAACATTATCTGCATTATCAGTTTGTAGAAAAAACCGAAGCCATTCTGGAGCAGCTTGAAGAAGAGCAGGGCAGTCTGCCGGACACCATCAAATCCATGATCTTATTCGGTATGGGCTGTGGTTATCAGCTTGAGCGGCTGTTTGAACAACATCAGGTTGAAAAGCTGTTTATCTGTGAGCCTAATCGGGACTTTTTCTACGCTTCGCTGTTTGCCATCGACTGGGCATTGATACTGAAAACTGTCGATGAATCCGATGGCCGCCTGTATCTGAATATCGGTGATGACGGTACTAATCTGTTTCGTGATTTATTGAATCAGTTTTACGCCATCGGCCCTTATATGCTCAACAGCACCTATTTTTATCAGGGCTATTACAATGGCGCCCTCAATCAGGCCATTGCCCAGTTAAGAGAGCAGTTGCAGGTGGTGATCTCCATGGGTGAGTACTTCGACCATGCTTACTATGGTATCGCTCACACTAAGGAGGCACTGCGTCGGGAATACCCCTTTATGAAAAAGCATGCGGCAAAACACATTGCTGCTGAGCATCAGGAAGTGCCGGTATTTCTGGTGGGGAACGGGCCGTCACTGGATTTTTCTATTGATGCCATCAAAGAGTGGCAGAATAAGGCCATTATTGTCTCCTGCGGTACCTCATTGCAGGTGCTGCACCGCAACGGCATCGTGCCGGATTTTCATGCCGAGATTGAACAGAATCGTTCTACCTTTGACTGGGCAAGCAGAGTCGGTGATTTTGATTACTTAAAGAAAATCTCTCTAATCTCCTGTAACGGCATTCATCCGGATACCTGCGATCTTTACAAAGACGTTTTTCTGGCCTTTAAAGAGGGCGAGTCCTCAACGGTTTCTACCTTGCAGGTGCTGGGGGAAGAGCACTATCAAATCCTTAAATTTGCCTTTCCAACTGTGACCAATTTTGCGATGAACTTTTTTGCTGGATTGGGCATGAAACAGGTATATCTTCTGGGTGTCGATTTAGGTTTTGCTGAGAAACATCATCATCACTCAAAACAGTCTGGTTATTATAAAGAGGACGGAGAAGAGCTCTACGATTATTCGGAGAAAAATAATACCGCCATCGTCGTACCGGGCAATTTTCGTAAGACCGTCTATACAAAACACGAGTTTAAAGTCGCTAAGATGCTGCTGGAGCAGTCATTAGCTGCCGGTAAGATGGATTGCTATAACTGCGCTGACGGGGCGCAGATAAGAGGTGCAACGGCTTTACGGGTTGACGATATTCTGGTGGCCAGCAATAAAGACGATAAGTCCCGTTGTTTAAGCCTGTTGAAGGAAAACGGCTTTGTCAGTGAACAGTCCAAAGAATTTGAACAACGATACGCCGCTAAATTCTCTTACGATGTTCTGCAAAGAGAGCTTGAGGTCTTTTGCAACAATGCAGAAAGGGAGGTTAAGACCCTGACGGAAGCAGAAGAATTCATCGAGTCACAGAAAAAACTGCTGTTTCTTTCCTATCAGCAGGGGAGCTCCCTGTTATTTTATCTTCTGTATGGTACTACCAATTATGCCAATTCTGTTTTGAGTAAGATTTTGTACTCATCTGCAAATGAAGAGAAAGTAGTGCAACAGTTTAATGTTGTCCTTGAGCACTGGAAAGGTGCATTAAAAGACGTATTAAAACAGAGTGAATTGCCTGATCTGGCGTACGATACGACCACAACTTTTCCAAACCAACGTTACCCTTACTGGATTAGAAAGCAAACCCATGGCGCCGAGGTGACCCTGATAACAAACTCAGAAAAGTTTGTTGAGGCCTGTAACTACGTGAATGAGCAGCAAGAATTAGGAGTTTCCCTCGTATTCAACACACCCGAGAATGCTTCCCATAACCCCGTCGATAGCCGATATGTGGTGGTCAAACAAAACAGCTGTCTGGGAGACAATGTCTTTAGCTGGCTGAAGGAAAATGCGATACAGGTTTCGGCAAACAGCCATCTTGTTGTTTACGTGAACAATAAGAAGGAACTGAGGGAAGTTTCGCAACTGAAGGTTCCTGTTACTGTTATTTATGTGCCCGGGGATTTGGCGGAGTCTGAGCATTATCCGCAAAGCCATGACCTTAAGCGATTTAATATCCTTGTGCGATACTTTAATCAGTTACAGCGATTTCGCTTGATCTTGCCAGTAATAAAGATCTCGGAAAAGGCTGATGACTGGGTTCCTGAGGATGTGCTCAATACCAGTCGATGGCATTGTTACTTATTCAAAGATACCTTGGGGTAACAGAAAGAATGCTAACCAATGCCGAGAATATCATCGCCTCTGGCAACAGAGGTGCATATGTTGGCCGGGATATTGCCTATAACAAACTCTTTGCTGCATTACCGCTAAACCAGAAGGAAGCTTTGCAACTCAAAGAGCAAGTTATTTCTCGTTACCCTTTTCTTAACCAGGAAGACCGTGTTTATGTTCAATAATAAAATAATCCTGATTACAGGCGGAACCGGGTCCTTTGGGCAACGTTTTATTGCCAATATACTCAAGGTCTATTCGCCGAAGAAGCTGATTGTTTACTCCAGGGATGAGCTAAAGCAGTTTGAGATGCAGCAAAAGTTTGATGCGCCTTGTATGCGCTATTTCTTGGGTGATGTCAGGGATAAACACCGTCTGAAAACGGCGATGCGGGGTGTGGATTTTGTGGTGCATGCGGCGGCCCTTAAGCAGGTGCCAGCCGCTGAATACAATCCCATGGAATGCATCAAAACCAATATTATGGGTGCCCAGAACGTCATTGAAGCGGCCATTGAATCAGAAGTGAGCCGGGTGATTGCCCTGTCCACCGATAAAGCAGCAAACCCGGTTAATCTCTATGGTGCCACCAAGCTGGCCTCAGATAAGTTGTTTGTGGCCGGTAATAATATCTCCGGCGCTAACAGTACCCGTTTTGCCGTTGTGCGCTATGGCAATGTAGTGGGCTCCCGCGGCTCAGTGGTGCCCTTTTATCAGAACCTTATTGCTCAGGGTAAGAACATCCTGCCGGTAACCCATGAGCAGATGACCCGTTTCTGGATCACCCTGGATAAGGGAGTAGATTTTGTGCTGAAAAACTTTCAGCGCATGCAGGGCGGTGAAATATTTGTGCCCAAGATCCCCTCAGTTCGCATTCTGGACCTGGTTGAAGCCATAAGCGGTAAACGAGATTATGAAGTAGTAGGTATTCGACCCGGCGAGAAAATTCATGAAATTATGGTGCCGGAGGAAGTGGCCCACCATAGCCTGGAGTTTGATGATCACTATGTGATTACTCCGCCCATTACCTTTTTTGAGAAGAATATTAATTACCATCAGAACAAGCTCGGTGAAAAGGGAAGGGATGTGTCGGATCGTTTTGAATATAACTCAGGCACCAATCCACAGTTTCTGACAGTGGAGGAATTGCGTCAGTTGAATGAGTCCATTCTGTGATCCCTTATGGTAAGCATCATATTGACAGCGCTGATATCCAGGCGGTTATCGATGTACTGGAAAATCAGTTTCTGACCCAGGGACAACAGGTGCCGGCGTTTGAACAGGCATTGGCGGACAATTGTAATGCCCGTTATGCCGCAGCCGTTAACAGTGGCACGTCGGCTTTGCATATAGCCTGTCTGGCACTGGGTGTCAGTGCTGGTGACAGCGTGTGGACCTCTCCCTTATCTTTTGTCGCCTCGGCAAACTGTGCGCGTTATTGTGGCGCACAGGTTGATTTTGTCGACATCGGTCCGCAAACCCGCAATATCTGTACAACGGCGTTGGCAAAGAAACTGGAACAGGCGAAAAAAACCAACACCTTGCCTAAAGTGATCGTGGTGGTCCATTACGCCGGATTAAGCTGCGACATGCAGGCCATACGCGAGCTGACATCGCCACTGGGGATTGCACTGATCGAAGATGCCAGTCATGCGCTGGGTGGGATGTATCAAGGTAAACCGGTGGGCAGTTGTGAATACTCCGATGCCTGCGTAATGAGTTTCCACCCGGTCAAATCTATAACCAGTGCAGAGGGTGGGGCGGTGCTGACGAACAACGCCGAGTTGCAAAACCAGCTTCGGCTATTTGCGAGCCATGGCATCACCCGTGATCCACAGCAAATGCTGGGGCAGCCGGATGGTCCCTGGTACTATCAGCAAATTGCCCTGGGGTACAATTACCGGCTCAGCGACTTGCATGCTGCATTGGGACTGTCACAAATTACAAAACTCAGTGGTTTTGTGCAGGCCCGCACAGAAAAAGCCCGCCGTTATCTGGACGCATTCAGACAGCTCCCGTTAGATCTCCCTGTTGAGACGCAAAGCGCAAGCAGTGCCTGGCACGTTTTTGCTATTGCCCTGAAGCAGCATGACAGAAAAGAAATTTTTGTGCGATTGCAGCAAGCTGGCATCGGCGTAAATGTGCACTACATACCGATTCACCTGCAGCCTTACTATCGGGCGCTGGGGTTCGAACCCGGGCAATTTCCCAATGCCGAAGCGTTTTATCAACAGGCCTTAACTCTGCCTTTATATCCCGACCTGTCTGCCGATAACCAACAACAGGTAATTGATGCAGTAATTGAGAGTCTGAGTTGAATCTGGCCATTATCCCTGCCCGTGGTGGCAGTAAGCGAATTCCTGATAAAAACATTAAACACTTTTGTGGTAAGCCTCTGATCGCCTACTCTATCGAGGCAGCCAGAGCCAGTGGCTTGTTTGAAAAGGTGGTGGTGTCGACTGACAGTGAAAAAGTCGCGAATGTGGCCAGGGAGTGGGGAGGCGATGTGCCTTTTATGCGGCCGCAGGAACTGGCTGATGATTTCACCGGCACCAGTGCGGTGGTAGTGAATGCCATTCAGGAATGCCGTAAGCTGGGTATCAATCCTGAGCTGGTATGCTGTATATATGCGACTGCTCCGCTATTACAGCAGCGCTATCTGCAAGAGGGATTTGAGGCCCTTAGCAAGCAGTCTGATAAGCACTATGCGTTTTCTGTTACCG
The DNA here is from genome assembly GCF_001466725.1 of Lacimicrobium alkaliphilum. NCBI lineage: Bacteria > Pseudomonadati > Pseudomonadota > Gammaproteobacteria > Alteromonadales > Alteromonadaceae > Lacimicrobium > Lacimicrobium alkaliphilum. Next base: position 2,842,296 of record NZ_CP013650.1, on the reverse strand, counting down.
AGTTTGCTTTTCCGGTTCAGCGGGCGCTGATAAAAAGTGATAACGGCGGTGTCGAGCCGATGTTTCCCGAGTTTATTGCCAACCGCTCTCAGGATTTACCTGCGGCCTTACATGATGCGGGGCAGTTTTATTGGGGCAGAGCCCAGGCCTTTTTGGATAACAAACGGGTTTTCGCGCCTCACAGTCTTCCGATCCTGCTGCCTCATTACCTGGTACAGGATATTGATACACCCGACGACTGGCAGCGGGCCGAACTATTATATCGGGCGTTTTGTCAGCACGCGTTAAAGGAGAACTCATGAGTCAGGAGAAAGTCCTGCTTATTCGTATGCAGCCCTTGGGTGATGTGGCGGCTATCGGCATTCCCGCACTTCGCTATTTTCGTTCGCGTCTCAGCGAGGCTAACATTGAAGCGCTTAGCTTTGCCCAGGGCAAAACGCTACTTAAACTGGCGCAGCCCGATGTCAGGGTGTTTGGTCTGGAGCAGCAGGAGTGGCCCGATAACATCATTCCGGCGATGGAAACCTTTTTAGGATTAGCGGAGCAAATTGTTTCTGAGGGTTATGATCAAATCATTAATTTGGATACAGGGTTTATGCCCTGCTTCTTGGCGCGCTTTCTAAAAGATGCCGGTGAGCCGGTCGTTGGCAACTACATGAGTATCTCGGTGCAGGAACTGCTGGAGCAGTTCCAGCAGCAGACATTGTCCCTGAGTACGTGAATCAGCCTGAAAATTATATGAGCAGCACCTTTCTTTCCATGGCCCGTTGGCATAGTCCATGGTGGCAGGGAGAGTGGTTGCCTGATAATGGTTATCCGGAATTTTATCTGCGCAGTTGCTGTGGCTTTGACGCCCTGCAGATGCAGATGAATATTGAAGTGCCAGCAGATAAGGCCCTGAAAAACCAGGCTAGATCCACCAAAGTGATTGCACTGATGTGTGAGGGGGCGGAGGCAAGACTGACCTATCCTTTTGCTGAAGAGCTGCAACATCGTCTGGCTGACCAGGGTTTTCACACCTGGACGCTGGACACGACACATAACCTGCACAATCAGTTAATGAAGCTGAAGGCGTCGGATCTGCTGGTGACTGTGCCGGGGGACGGGCAATGGCTCGCGGCAACGGTGGATTGTCCCAGTCTGGTGATTTGTGGTGAGGTGGACCCACGCATGCTGATGCCGGACTATGCCACCGATCCTGTTAGCCCCGAGAACCCTGAACCCATGCCCGCTGAAGAACTGGCACAGAGTATTGTTTCTATTTTCGAACAAGAGACTGAAGATGCAAATCGGTGACAGAGAGATCGGGCCTGAACACCCGCCTTTTATCATTGCTGAATTAAGCGGCAACCATAACCAGCAACTCGATTTGGCGCTGAAAATGATCGACGCTGCAGCCGATGCCGGCGCCGATGCCATCAAGCTGCAAACCTTTACTGCCGATAGCATGACGCTGGATGTGAGTGAACCGGGATTCGTCATTGAAGAGCAAGATAGCCTCTGGGCAGGCAGAAAGTTACACGATTTGTATGCTCAGGCAGCGACTCCCTATGACTGGCATCAGACCTTGTTTGAGAGAGCAAAGGAACTGGGAATGGAAGCATTTAGTTCTCCATTTGACGAACAGGCCGTGGATTTTCTTGCCGGGCTGAACGTGCCCTGTTTTAAGATTGCCTCTTTTGAACTGACGGACCTGCCTCTGATAAAAGCTGCAGCCAGCAAGGGCAAGCCGCTGATCATGTCTACGGGCATGGCCACACTGGCTGAAATAGAGGAGGCAGTGACTACCGCCAAAGCTGCAGGTTGTGAGGATATCATCTTGCTTAAGTGTACAAGTACCTATCCTGCTGAGCCCGGCAATACGAATTTGCGCACTATTCCAAACTTACGGGAAACCTTTGGGGTACAGGTTGGGTTGAGTGATCATACTGCCGGAATAGGGGCTGCCGTTGCCGCCGTTGCGCTAGGCGCTCAGGTGATAGAAAAACACTTTGTACTGGATAGGGCCGCAGGAGGTGTGGATGCTGCGTTTTCTCTGGAGCCTGCGGAACTGAGGGCCTTGGTGACGGAGACGCGAAGGGCCTGGCAAGCTTTGGGGGCAGTCCGATATGGCGGTACTGAGGCTGAAGAAAAAGCCAGACAATATAGAAGATCTATCTACGTATGCAGGGATATTCAACCTGGAGAGCCCTTCTCACCGGAAAACTTACGTATCGTACGCCCGGCTTTTGGTTTGGCTCCAAAGTATTGGGATGGCGTACAGGGAAAAGTTGCCAAATGCGCTTTGAGTAAGGGAACACCACTAAGCTGGGACGTAATTGCCTAAGCCTGACAGATAGATCAATGGGTTTTGATTAGTAGCCTTCGGGGAGTCAGATGGATTCAGTTATATTTCGTACTGACGGTAATTCAGAAATGGGGCTGGGACATTTGATGCGCTGTCTTGCCCTGGCACAAGAACTTGATCTCAACCAGGTGAAAGTCACTTTTTTGGTCAGTGAGTCTTCACTGGCCTTTTGCCGTAGCCGACATGACTGGGTGGGTAAGGTTATACCGGTACCAGACTGTTCAGTGGACGCAGAGATTCAGTGGATGCAGCAACTCCCCGAATTTGACCAGGCAGACTGGATTGTGTTGGATGGCTACCAGTTTGATCAGGCGTATCGGTTCGCTATCAAAAATACGGGCAAATTGTTTGCGTTGTTTGATGACAATAATGACTCAGGACAGCTTTACGCAGACCTACTGATCAATGGTTCCAGTCATGCGCCACTGCTGAATTACGATCAGACCGCAGCCACGGCGCAACGCTGCATAGGTGAACCCTATCGTGTGCTTCGCCATGAGTTCCGAATCACAGAACCAATGCCCTTTTCTGAGCGAAGCCATCTGGTGATATGCTTTGGTGGTAGCGATCCATCAGGCATGACACTCTCTTTACTGCAAGCACTTGAAAGCCTTAGCGCCAGTATGTCTGTGCGCGTGATTACCGGGGCAGCGTATCGCGACGGAATGGCGTTGGATGACTTTTTGAAGAGAACAGGGCTGATCGTTCAGCACTTGCCCAATCATCAGCAAATGGCGGATTGTTTTTCCAGAGCCCGACTTGCCATATCCGCAGCGGGGGGGAGTCAGTTTGAGCTTGCTGCGTGTTGCACTCCTTCTATTTTGGCAGTGGTCGCAGAGAATCAGCGGCTGGCGACAGCTCAGGCTGAGCAGCAGGGCTGGTGTGAGGTTTTTGATATGACTCAGGGAGAGTCTGTCAAAGCGCTCGCTGAAACCGCCGTCATGCTGTGGTCGCAATCCTCCAAACTGGCCACCATGCATCAAAAAGCCGGGCAATTTGCCGATACTATGGGGAGTAGCAGAGTTTTTGAATCTATGTCGGCAATGCTTGGCAGTGACGGAAAGCGATTTAAAGGTGGTTAAGTTGAGCCGAACGTATCCGAAGTCAGTTTTTAGGGTGTTTGATGAACACCACCTGGAAAGGGTGTGGAAATGGCGTAATCAGGCGCATATTCGCATCAACATGCATAATGATAAAACTATCCCTTGGCATGAGCACCTGAGCTGGTTTGAATCCTTAAAACAGGATCCTACCAGGCAGTTCTTTGTTTTTTACCAAAACGACCGTCCGATTGGCGTGCTTAATTTCAGTGGTCTGGGTACAGAGGAGCCAGAGTGGGGGTGTTATCTTGGTGAAGCGGATATCTGGCCCGGTAGTGGATTGCTGTTAGAGGTGGCGGCTTTGGATTATGTCGCAGATTATACAAAGGCCGAAGCTCTGTATGCAGAGGTACTGAGTTTCAATCAGGCGGTGATTAAATTGCACAGGTTGTTTGAGTATCAGTCGTTGGAAAGCCGGGATGGTGGTGTGCGCGAAGGAAAAGCGTTTGAGGTACATCGCTTTCGTTACCCATTAACTGACTGGCGGCAGCGGCGACAAAGCATATTAAAAAAATTACCGGCACAAATTCGGGAAGCATCCCAACTCATTGATTTTGAACAGGAGCTATTGTGAACATTGAACAGAAAATACGCCATACCATGGAGCAGGTTGCAGAGTTGAGCCAGTGTCAGTTGGTCAGTGAGATTGATGACGATACTGTTCTGTTGCAAAGTGGCCTGGATTCTCTCGGTTTTGCAATGCTGGTTGCCCAGTTAGATGAAGAGCTCGGTTTTGATCCCTTTACTCAAATGGCCATTCCGGTTTATCCGAGCACATTTGGTGAGTTTGTCTCGATTTATCGTCAGTATTCTGAAAAAAACAGGGAGTAGCGATGCAGCTACTGCACAGACTCAAGGAGCTTTATGAAAGCGCTGATGATAGCGTCAATGGAGAGTTGTTAGAAGCCAGCTCAAAGCCTGTTGATTCGGTTAGTGACCCCAACCTTAATACTATATCCCTGCCCAGGATTATTGCTGAAGCAGAGCTGATTCGCGCTAAGGAGCCTCATTTGCGAGGGGCGACCGTGGCTATCCGCTATCAGGGATTGAATGATTTTGTCAGATTACTGCTTGCCTTTGATGGTTGGTCTGCGGCTTTGTATTTGCTTCCAGAGGATGATGCTCCACAGTTACCTGATGATTGTCAGTTTTGGGCTGGACTACAGAGTGATGTAAAACGGGACACTTCCTTGCCTGAGGGACAGCACGTCGTTACACACTGGTATATCGCAACATCAGGCACCACCAGTAAACCAAAATGGATAGCTCATCAACTAGCTGGTCTCACTGCCTCTGTTCGTGTGAACCTTGAGCAAATGCCTTTGAGATGGGGATTGCTATATCAACCCTTTCGCTTTGCTGGTTTACAGGTGTTGCTACAGGGGTTGTTAAGTGGTGCATCTATAGTCGACGCCAGCGATGGTGATATTTCCCGTAGAATCAAGCTATTAAGGGCTGCAACAACAACAGCACTCTCCGCTACACCAAGTATGTGGCGTCAGTTATTGCTGAGTGGAGAGCTGGAAACTCTGCCTCTGAGCCAGTTGACACTAGGAGGTGAAATTGCCGATCAGGGGCTGCTGAATATGCTGCGTGCTCGCTTTAGCGAGGCGAGGATCATCCATATATATGCTTCCACTGAGGCCGGGGTGGGATTCTCTGTGAGTGATGGAAAGGCTGGATTTCCTGAAGCCTGGCTCAAAGATGGGTATTACGGTGTAAAGCTTAAGATAAATGCTCACCACCACTTATGCATAAAACCTCTTCAGCTCCCCAAATCAGGTGTTAAAAATCGCATGGATGCGCAGGGATACATTGACAGCGAGGATATGGTCGAGATTATTGATGGGCGTGTGTACTTTTTGGGGCGTGCAGGTGGTGTGATCAATGTTGGGGGTAATAAAGTGCATCCTCAGCAGGTAGAGCAGGTTATATTGTCTATTGAAGGGGTTTTGAGTGCCAGAGTCTACGGATCAAAGAGCAGTGTGATGGGTAGCTTAGTCAGTGCTGAAGTGGTGGCAGAAGCCGACACTGAGCTGACAGCATTGAAAAAGAAAATCATCTTGCAATGTATGCAGCGCCTGGCGCGCTACCAGGTTCCGATGCGGATTGATTTCGTCAAACAGATAAAAACCAATGAGACAGGCAAGATCGATAGGAGACAACCGAGTGAGTAATGTGGTTATCGTCACAGGTGCGAGTCAGGGATTGGGGCTGGCCATTGTAAGAGCCTTGCTGGAGCAGGACTATAGAGTCGTGGCGTTGTCGCGACACTGTTCTGAGCCATTAAGTGAATTGCTGAAAATGCAGTCTGATAAGCTGACTTTTGCCAGTGCTGATTTAAGCGACCTTAATGCTATCCCTGCACTGTGTCAGTCATTGCTAAAGAAACACGGCCGTCCTTATGCACTGATTAATAATGCTGCGGTTGGTCATGATGGAGTATTAGCCACCCTGCATAACAGTCAGATTACTGAATTACTCAACCTTAATTTGCAGGCGCCGATACTAATGAGTAAGTATTTGTTGCGGTCCATGCTGTTGAATCGGGTAGGCCGGATTGTGAATATCTCTTCGATTATTGCTCAAACCGGATTTAATGGGTTAAGTGTGTATGCGGCGACTAAAGCTGGATTAGAGGGATTTTCCCGCTCATTGGCAAGAGAAGTTGGAAAAGCAGGTATTACGGTTAACTCTGTTGCGCCCGGGTATATGCAAACTAATATGACTCAGAATCTGAGCGATGAGAATCTGAAGAAGATTGAGCGTCGCAGCGCGTTAGGAAAACTGGCTACACCAGATGATGCCGCAGCCATGGTGGTTTATTTACTTAGTGAGCAGGCTGGCGCCATTACCGGTACGGTAATGACGGTAGATGCTGGTAGCACCGCATAAGCTGTATGGTTTTGTGCGGTGGTAATGGATAGAGGTTAATGAGCGAACGGTTTTCCCAGTTTTCAGGCAAGTCGGTGTATGTCGCTCCCGCTAATCCGGCGGGCAGGGCTCTTGCACAGCACCTGCGTGAAGACAATGTGAAGGTTGTCGCAATGGTAGATAACCTCAAGCAAGGGCGCGACATTATCAACCATGCGGAACAGGCTAACGGAGATATTCAGGTCATCGTGGCTGAAGGGCCTTTTCAGGCTGAGATCTGCCGTGGCTTAGTCAAAAAAGGATTCAGAAAAGAGGCCATTCTCTGTCACCGTGGTAATCAGAAGCTAACGCCTTTCAGACTATCACTGGCTGACCTCATCAAAGACATGGCTGAGCAAGCCCTGCGTTTTTCTATTCGCACGCTTTGTCGCATTCTGCCGGCCAAAAAAGCGGTTTTTTATGCTGAAGAATTTGTCGACACGAACCTGTTGTTGGCCTGGCATTATTACGCTGGCATGCACCCTGATGATGCCGAACTTTTAGGGATAAATCTGAAAGGGCAAGCCATGGATGGTGATCTTGCTGTAAGAATCCAATCGGGTTGGCGGGCATATTGGGTGCTGCTGCGCGCAAGGGTGATTGTTATCGATCACGAATACACCAGCTTACTTTTCTCAGAGGTGCGTCTGCATAAACCTGTTGTACAGCTCTGGCATGGATTACCCTACAAATCGCTCGCTGGTAACGCGCATTTTCCCAACATTTGTGACACCGCTTTTGTATCCAGTTCGCGATGGTTTAATGAGCACAGGTTTCCACATATATTCAGGGCTGAGGAGTATCTGGATTATGGCTATCCGCGATGCGATGCTCTTTTACAGCCAAAACATCAACGTAATTGGTTAAATTCCATTTCCGAAGAGGTATTTGACTCCTTCACAAAAAATAGCCAGGGTATATGGGTTTATATGCCTACCTATCGAGATAGTGGTGACAACAGCTACCTCCTGAACTTCGATGCGTTGGAAAGCCTATGTCAACAATATGACAAAACACTGATCTTTAAATTTCATCCTTTTATTTCCAGAAAGTTCAGGGATGCTATGGGGTTAAAAGGTGATGCTGATACATTACAAGCCATTCCCGGCTATACCCGTTTGTTTCTTTTTCCCAGTGCCCGCAATATCTATCCCTGGTTAGCTGATGCGGAAGTGCTGATTACAGATTACTCGTCTGTTGCACTCGACTTTTTGGTGTTGGACAAGCCAATTGTCTATTACCAATATGATAAAGAAGCCTATCGTCATGTGCGGGGCGAGCCGATGATTAAAGATAGTGACTTTATTGCCGGGCCGCTGGTTACAACTGAGACCGCGCTGATTGCAACATTACGTGAACTGACAGAGGGAAAAGATGCCTTCAAGTATGAACGTGATGCACTGATTGAAAAGTTCGCTATCCGTCGTCAGCCATCGCTGCCTGATATTACTGCTTATATAAGAGCCGTAGCATGACTGGTAATACTCCCTCAGACATTGATTTTGTGATCTTTTGGGTTGACGGCAACGATCCTGCTCATCGCCAGAAGCGGTCTCAATATCTGTCTGATTTTAGTCTGGAATCTGCCCATAACGCTGAGCAATCAACCGATGATAAACGCTTTGTCCAACATGATGAGCTGCGGTTTTGTCTGAGGTCAATCAAGCAGTTTTCCCCCTGGTATAGGAAAATTCACCTTGTTACCGACGAGCAAGTGCCAGCGTTTCTGGATGAAGACAAGCTTGCGCTGGATCGCATTGTCATCGTTGATCATAAGAAGCTCTTTCGAGGAAAGGCACATTACCTACCCACCTTTAACTCCAGAGCTCTGGCCACGCGGGTTCATCATATTCCGGAACTGAGCCGGTACTACCTCCTTGGTAATGACGACATTATGTTCGGAGCCCCTGTTCAACGTGATTTCTTCTTTGATGATGGTGGACGACCTGTGATTTATGCAGACTGGACAGCCATGAAAAGTCCTTATGGGGAAACCCTCTGGCAGAGGGGGATTATCAATGGGGCAAAGATGATGAACTATAGCCATTCAGAAATTCTGGTACCAAGCCATGGTTTCTTACCTTTTGACAAGACGCTGGTTCAGACGTTGGAAACACAGTTCTCTGAATCTTTTGAAAATAATCTACAGCACCGTTTCCGACATGAGTCGCAATTTATCCTGGAGTCATTATTTAATCACTTCTGCGTTAAAAATCAGCTTGGGAGGCGCCAGGATACCGGATCAATGGTGCATTTCAGTTTCCAACTGTGCAGAGAGGGTTCTAAGGAAAAAATTGCTTTTTTGTTCGATCTGATCGCGCACGGTGAGAGAAAAATGTTTTGCTTGAATGAATATCAGTCTCTGACTAAAAGGATGCCTGAGGTAAAAACGCGTCTGTATGAACTGTTTCCTACCCCATTACTTTCCGAGAAAGGACTAAATGATGTGGTTGAATAAGGTGCTCCGTTTTTTCAGCCCACCAGATAAGATTTTGGTTAATGAAGCAATGTCCCTGAACCTTAAGGAGGTTGCTGTGTTTGGCTGCGGAGACCTCGGACTGGCCATTGTTCAGCGTCTTGATGAAGCGCAAATCAGGATTTCCTCATGGTTTGATTCTTCGATACCAGAAGGTGAGCACCGACTCTTAGGTAAGCCAATCAAACCAGCATCTGAGGTGGTAAACATGGATTCAGCAGCTTTCCTGATTATTGCGAGTGAGGCGTATGCCGAAGAGATTATGCAGCAATGCCGGAATAGGGGCTTTGAAGGGCGCTTCATAAGTTTAGAGACGTGGCTATGAGCAAACGAATCCTGTTTGTTTTTAAAACGCCACTATTGAAGTGTCCCAGAGCTAGGCGATTAATGTTAACGCTTAGCAAAATCCATGACTGCCAGTATTTGTGCCCTCCAGCGCTCGATGAAGATAATGACCCGCAGCGTTTTGGCTATCTTAGGCGCTCTCCAGGTTCGCCTTTTTTAAGGTGGTTAGGGCGAGTTGCGACAGAGTCTGGATGGTGTCACATTGCAGCACACGTTGAAGCTAAACGTTTCATCATGCCGACGGTGGTCGATGGGCAGTTTGATTACATTTTCGTTCATGACTTGTATTTACTTCCACACTTCAGCAATTTTCATAAAACGCGCGTGATATTTGATGCCAGAGAATACTATCCGATGGAGTTTTCTGATAACAAAGCGTGGGCAAAAACTGTTGGTAAGCTAGCCAGACATATTTGCCTGCGGCATATGCCCAAGGTCTATCGTTGCGTAACGGTTTCACCATCGATTGTAAAACTTTATGAGGCACTGATTGGTTGTCCAATAGGCTTGTTTCCGAGCTATCCAAGAGAAGACCTTTACATCTCCCCACAAGAGCGGTCTATCGAGGGGCGACCGGTTCGGTTAATTCACCACGGCAATGCGTTTAGAAACCGCGGTCTGGAAAAAATGATTGAACTGATGGCTGAATTAGGTGAAGGCTATTCGCTGGATATGATGTTGGTTACCACTCCCGGGAATAAGTATTTTGAGGAGTTAAAGCACCGGATAAAAGGTATGAAAAATGTGCGTATCATCCCTCCAGTGCATCCAGATGAAATTATTGAAACCTGCAGTGAGTATGATGTTGGACTTTACTTAATGGAGGTTAACGATAGCCAGAACCGGTACTGCTTACCCAATAAATATTTTGAATTTTTGTATGCGGGGCTACCAGTGATCACCAGCTTTTCTGAAGATATGCGTTACTTTACCGATAAATACGGTGTTGGAATGAGCTTTGGCCAGGAGTCTGTAAAGCAGATTGCAGAGCAGGTGCGCCAATTAACTCCAATTAAATTACAGCAATATCGTGATGCTATCAAAAAGCACGTGGTGTCATTAAATGTGACGAATAATATCAAGACGAATTTTCCTGAACTGTTAGATAATAAAAGCGATTGATGTATGTGTGGTATAAGCGGGATTCTTCAGTATCAAACCCCTATCCCTGATAACGTGCTGGAGAGATTTAATCAGTCACTTAGCCACCGGGGGCCGGATGCCCAGTCCGTGTATTTTTCAGATCACCGCCACCTCGGATTAGGTCATTGCCGTCTTTCTATTGTCGATACATCACGAGCGGCTAATCAGCCGTTTGTTTCTGAGGATAAAAGTTTAATACTGACGTTTAATGGAGAAATTTATAACTACCCCGAGCTAAGACATGAATTGCAGTCTTTTGGCTATGTATTCAGAACGACTTCTGACACTGAGGTACTTCTGAGAGCCTATCAACATTGGGGGATAGATTGTCTCAGCAGATTAAACGGTATGTGGGCCTTCGCGATTTGGGACCAGCGTAAAAGACAGCTATTTCTTGCCCGTGACCGTTTTGGCGTGAAGCCAGTTTATTATCGATATGATGGTGAACACTTTGCTTTTGCCTCTGAACAAAAAGCATTTCGTTGCCACCCTCAAGGCTTGGAGGTTTGTGCGGAGCAGGCCAGTTTTCTGATGTTGTATCCAGAGGCCGTGGAGTCTGAACGAAAGACGTTATACAAAGATGTTGATAAGTTACTTCCGGGTGAGTATTTGATCGTCACTCAGAAAGGGCCGGAACATAAGCGTTGGTGGAATACTTATGACCAGTTGACAGAGCTGCAGGACCTTCCATCAACAGCGGAAGATTTGCAGTACCTGTTTAGTCAGGCCTGTGAAATCAGAACACGTACAGATGTTAAAATTGCAACAGCATTGAGCGGGGGGTTGGATTCCTCTGCTGTGACGTCCAGGTTGGCAACCCTACCCGGTATTAAAGAAGCAAAACAGCTAAGGTCTTTTATCGGCTCCTTCGTTGATAGTGATATGGATGAATATCACTGGGCGAAATTAGTGGTTGATACTCATCAGCTTGATTATAGACGGGTGAGTGTTTCAGAAGACGATGTATTGGAACATGTTGAAAAGAGCTGTCTTGCTTTAGAGGATGTCAATGACCTCCCCATTGTCGGTCAATGGAAAGTGTACCAGGCCATGCATGAGGATGGTTACAAAGTCTCGCTGGAGGGGCACGGTGGTGATGAACTTTTAGCAGGTTATCACCGACACCTGACGGTATACCTGGGCGATGTGATGAGAAACCGGGCTTCGCCTGAAATCATGGCAACCTTGATAAAAGCATTAGGTGACATGCGCCCGGGAGCTGGCAGTGCTTTTGTCAGGAGCAGTCTTTTACAGGCTCCCATGTCTTCGGAGGATTTACATCATAAACTGGGTAGCAAGAAGTTATACCTCAGAAGCTTGCTTCGAGGGACAAGTCATTTCAGTAATGACATTGTAAACGAACGGAATTCAGAAACCTACAAACAGGAAACCATGTTGTTTCAAAAGCTGTATGAGGATTTTCATTACTTTACCTTGCCCTATATCCTCAGAAACTATGATCGCTTATCCATGAGCCATTCCGTTGAAGTCCGTTCCCCTTTTTTAGATTATCGTTTTGTATTGGCTGCATTTAAAGCAGATAGCCAGTTAAAGCTTTCAGGAGGAAGAACTAAATCTTTGCTGCGAGATCACTTTCCATTTATCCCTGAGGGTATTCGAAAGCGAACTGATAAGTCGGGTTTTTCTCCTCCTTTTTATCGGTGGCTAAAACAGGGACTAGGTGAATGGGTCGTTTCTTTCGCCAATGACTCAATCGTCAGGGACTCTTCGCTGTTCGATGGCAAGGCATTGCAGAGAGCCGTAAATCATTGCCATGAGAGTAAAGAATTTGAGCAGATGGGGATGTTTTGGCCATTGATCAATCTGGCGATCCTGGACAAAGGAACCGGTCTATTATGAGCCTACTTACACAGAGAGTATCAAGGTTCCTGACATCACGTCCCGATATAAAAAGCGCAGTAATATGGGGAGCAGGTCAGGTTGGTGATCAGCTAGCCACACTGATTGAGCAGCAATTTCCTGACATAGAGCTCCGAGGAATTGTAGATTCCTCTATTAATGAAAGAAAGAGTGTTGATGGCAGAGAGGTATATCCTGTTTCTTTTCTTGAGGGTGAAGAAAAACCCGATCTTATAGTTATTGCCAGCATTGCTTTTGAAAGAAAAATCTTTGACATAATTTCCGAACGTTATCCATCGCTGATTGGGTTGGTCTTTCGGTTGTCCCAGTCTGAGATTGTCGGGGCTAAGCTGGCTGATGCGTTATCTCAAGATGATGAGACACTGTTAACGGAATTGCTTTTTGAGTTTCCTGACAGCGCTGAAGTATGGGATGAGTTTGCGCGCAGAGCCGACACACAAAATCTCAAGGCACTTTATTCTGACTGTGCACGGTGCTTGAAAGATGATGGCTAAACACGAAAAGCACCGGCTTAGCGAATTATCTGAAAAGCGCATTGTATTATTTGGCGCTTCTCAGCTAGGTGCTGAATTTATAGAGGCATTTGAGAGCAGGCTAAACATCATCGGCTTTATCGACAATGATAAAACTAAACATGGCAATTACTTTCATGGCATACCCGTTTACTCACCAACTAAATGCCCGATCCTCTCACCTGAATTAATCATAGTGACCAGCCAGTACTTTGAAGCAATTAGCCAGCAGTTAGTGTCGACTGGGATCCCGTTCATACATTGCAGCGAACTGCTGAAAAAGCACGAAAACCGATTGTTACAGCGATTGCGGTTGAACGCTTACCAAGCTTTATACCAAGTGTTTAAATATTACTATTTGGTAACCGGCAGAAGCCGCTATGACTACCTGCACATTGTTCCCAAAGGAGTTTTTGCCACTGCCTTTAAAGATCTTTTGACTAAGGACAGGCGCAGAAAACATCATTTTTTAGTCCGTAAAACCTTTCCCGAAACCCCTATGCAAGAAGGGTTTAGTATGGACGCGCCAGAAGTACGTTATGAAAACGGCAACTGGTATCCCGCATTCTTATCTGATGTCAGAAAGACCGCTAAAGCAGTCGCTCAAAGTCAGCATGTGATGGTACATGGATATTTTAATCTTGCCAGATTTCCCTTTCTGATGGATCCGGCCCTGCTAAAGCGCGCAACCTGGGTTGCCTGGGGACGCGATATCCACAGTATCTCCCCTAAAGGGAGTTTTATCGACGATATGATTGTTCAGAGTAAAGTAGGGTTTGCCAACCTGGTAACCTTTATGGGGTATGATAGAGAAAGCGCACAAAAGCGATATGGTTTTCATGGTCGGTGCTTCAATGGCTTTTATCCTAATCCGTTACCCGCAAACGATTTGCATGAGTGTCAGCCCAAGGAGATCTGGCGCGTTATGGTGGGCCAAAGTGCCGTGGCAGAGCTAAACCACACACTGGTCCTCAAGGCACTCAAGGATCAGAAGCAACAAATTGAGTTAGTGCTGCCAATTTCATACGGCGATAGGGCATATGCAAAAAACGTTGCAGCAATGGTCAGGCAACATTTCCCTAGAAATGAGGTGCTCTCTGAGTATATGGCTCCGGGACCATTTGCCAGATGGCTCAGTAGTATTGATGTGGCCATCATGCATACCCATACACAGATCGCCTTATCAACCATCTATGCGCTGCTATACACGGGGGCAACGGTATATCTGAATAAGTCCAATCAAAGCTTGTGGTCTCATATTAGCGAAAAGTTTAATCTGATTGTTTTAGACTCCAATGAACTGCTTGAAGGACAGGATGTCAGGTTATTGTCTGAAAACCAGAAGCAGCACAATCGCAAAGAGGCGGCAAAGCTTTTTGACCTGAACTGGATCAGTGACAAGTGGCAAAATATTTTTGATTCAGTAGAACGTATCTAATGTTGTAAGGTCTGCCTGACAACCGGGCTTGTTACCGTAAGTATTTGTTGTATTGGTATCGTGCATTGGAACGCAAAGAAAAGACTGAAATAGCAGTAAAGTTGGATTTCAACACCGACCCAGGAATAAATCTCCAAATACTGCTTACCAAGTATCAATAACACAATCAGCTGTTTTTTTTGGTTTTTTTGCGGGCAAGGCAATGCTTGAGTGGGAGAGATTACCCAGAAGGCTTGGTCGGGCAGTGCGCCCTACGATTACTCGTATCAATGCAAGCGTCCGATGATAACTGTCTAGCTTTTAACGAAGTTCCACGGCAAGAGATGGTCGGAAACATCACTTGGTTAGAGGCTGGGCAGTTCTTTACAAAGGTAAGTCAGATAATCGAAGGCCGTGAAGTCGTCGGCTTTTTCTGTTTTGCTTTTAGACATGGCCTTGGATAATGGTCAGCGTCAGTTTGTAATCCTTAATGCAGGGCCATTGAAAGGGGCCTTTTCTAAACGATGGTAGTACAGCCTGAAGCCGTTATTGACACACTGCAGAATTTTATCTTCATCACGGCTGCGGTCAAAGAACACAAAGAGTTGCTCCAAACTGGCTTCCTGTTCCAGGTCATAGGCAACAATATTGTTCAGGCCATCAGTGGCTTTGCGCATATCGTTAGAGCCACCCACCAGCGCGACTTTAAGCTGACTGGATATCGGACACGCACTGGCAATTCCTGTGATTATCAGAAGATGCCAGTTTGGTGGTTCAGGTTTAGCAATTTCGAAGATGCAATAAATAAATGGATGATATCCCTTGACCTCGGCAATATGTCAATAGCACTATTACCTGATATATGACTAGTAATTAAACAAGGAACCTCTATGGGAATGTTTGTGTCGGACTTACAGGCTGTATTACATATTTTAGGTAATACAAATTATGATAATAATTGCGTTATCACTTATGGAACACAAACTATTCGTGGCTCATTAAGCGATGTTGTTGCGTTCAGCGTTAAAAATGGCTTACATTTAAATGATATATCTGAAGAGGACCTATATAGTGAAAGTAATAGGGGGTTTGATAAGGATCTAGAATGTAATGTTTTATTTAAAATGCTTGGATTTAAACAGATTATCAACCTTGACCTCTTAAAGAATACTCCATATGCATATATTCATGATTTGTCTGATCCTGTTCCTAAGCAGATGTATGCTACGGCCTCTCTTTTACTGGATGGTACAACGGGATATCACGTATTCGATAGAGCTCAATCTTTAAAAAATGTTGTCAATCTGCTTACTATAGGCGGTCTAGCTATTCATACGTTTATGATAGATCCTCTTAAGCCACATTTTTCTTCATACAATCCTCAGTCACTCGCACAATTCTATTTGAAAAACGGCTTTGGAGAATTCCAGTTATATGTTTGCAATCGCGCTCATTCAAATACTTTTTTCAAGTTTCATGGTGATTTAAACGGCCCTATCATCCTTGATTCAAAAGAAAAGTATTGTCTAGTTTTTGCCTGTAGAAAACTAGAAGATGTAGAAGTTTCATCTAATATAATTGAACATGGTTATAGCCAAACGGCAAGGTACAACGAAAAACTAAAGAAAATGAGTTCTCATATCAACAGCAAAAAATTTGCAGTGTGGGGGACATCCATACATTATGAAAAGCATTATCGTTCAATCCTAAGAGATAGTGATCTCGAAAAAAATATGTGGGGATTTATTGATAATGACAAAAATAAATGGGGGGAAGTAATTGATGGACAAGTAGTTCATGCGCCCAAAGATCTTATTGGCTCTGGTGTCGAAATAGTATTAATTGCCAGTCAACGTAAATCTGAGATTTTTCAACAGTTATGCGAAATCATGTATTCCAACGTCAATACATTGATAAATACATATATGCTCTATGAGGACAATATAGATATCAAGAGGCTAAATCATGCTTTGGATGAGTATAGGTTCAGTCATGGCCTAACGAAATCTATTTAGTTTTGATGCATAGCGTTTAGAAATATGTGGCATTTCAGTTGTATAAAAATCAGGAAAGACACATGACCAAACAGTTATAAACCGATAGCCAATAGTTCCAGTACTGCGGTGGTCAATGGATTTTTTATCTTCTCAGCTTAGTGAGATTAAGTTGTCGTCTGCCGTTTACGTACGCACCAATTCGATAGTACCTGCTTTCTTCTGCTGACCCGTTTATAGGTAAAAGAAGTCACAAATTTAAGTAATCCAATGACTTCCATAGTTTGTTAATATTTTTTTCAGGAAATCTTTCAATCATAAATTTATATGTTTCGCTATAATAAGATACTACTGCCCTTGATGTTTTTCACTTATAGTTTGCACTTTTTCCTGGTTATTGTATCTTTTCTTTGTGTCCAGACTTACGTTTTCGAGTTCCAGAAATTTACCAAGATCTTTTCTAAACTGTTCCGTATGTAGCTCTTCGTACAGCGCATACATCATCTGTGATTTTTCCAATGCGGCATCTAAAGTGGAAATGGTTTTCTCGTATCTTGTTCGTTCTTCTATGTCTTTTCTGTTGTAATTGAGGTTGATATACTGGTCATCTGAGATAACTTCATCATTTAAGCAGAATAATTCAGGCTTTAATTTTCGATGCATCCTACAAGCCGACCAAATTCTCTCCAATGGATCTCGCATGATGAACAAAACTTTAATGTTTAGATCAAGTTTTGAGAATGCATTGAATACTTCCCGCCAATTATCTAAGGAAAGTAACGCATACTCTGGAGTAAAGTCGCCAGTTAAAGTCGTCTCTTTGCGGGATTCTAGTAGTTTAATGAAGTACTCAAAATAATAATCTTTCCTGATGAAGAATTCAGGGTGCCAGTTTTTATCATTGTCCGAGTATTTTTTATTTTTACTTAAAAGTCCGCCAAGTTTCTTTTTGTGGCTGTCTAGGTATAGATAATCAAAGTAATGATACTCTTTAGCATATCCGAAGTTGACTTCATTATGCATAGATAGCTGTTTATGTAACCAAGTGGTACCACTTTTCTGGCTGCCTACACAGAGAAGAAAGCTCTTTCTTTTCATATTATTTTCCTCTACCTCAGACATCTTTCTCCCTAGAATTATAACGACGACTAGAGAGAAGTTCTTTTCGTAATTTTTATCTATTTTTTAGCTTATTTGAACCCGCTTTTTATAACCTCTGTGCATTCAATTCGCCAATATGGCTTCAATAGCTTTCATCATTCGGTATGACCTTCTTTATAAGGCATAATTCTTGTTTGATAAAGGGAAATATACTTCCCATATTAAAAAAATATTCTTTCACAAAAATAACGACGCCTTAACCTAGACTTAGAGCTAAATGTAATAAAATTTATGTTTTTATTTAGTATGTTTATGATTAAAACTATTCCCATAAGAATTTTTCTCTTATTGCGACGGGGAGTACTTGGTTCAGTTTGTTTATTTGTTCTTTACTAAAGAATCCTTTCCACTCATCTGTACGGCCTTTTCTGAAGTGAAGCTCACCTTCCACTGGTTTTTCATCTATCGCCAGGTTACCAGGCGACAAGCCAATCCAATTTGATAGCTTTTCGTTAAGACTTTGTGGATGGTTTTTTAGTTCCTCTTGAGTTGTAATTAGAGTGTTTGAAATTAGCTGACTGGAGTCAAGTAATTCAGACCACCCTTGAATGAAGTCAACCATGGTGAGATAGAATACCTGGTAAAAATATTCAAATTTGTCTTGAACATTATACTCTTTCTTTGAGTGAAGGTATGTTTTCAATGGTCCCTTCATTTTATCTTCAAATTTAATCCATGACACCAGGGCTTGTCTTGGATCGCGAAGATGTAGGATTAATTTAAAATCAGGGCATCGACTTAAGCCATCTTCCAGTACTTTCTGGTTAAATTTGGTTGGTGAAATATGCGATTTCATTAGCCCCCCACGATTGATAAAGCTTGAAAATACAGGAATAGATAATTGTTGTCCTTCTCCATGCGCCCAGGAGCCACCAAAACACCTATAGTCATCGCTAAGTAAGGCGTTCTCAAATGCAGCTTTTAACCAGGAGCTACCGCTTTTGGGCATAGCTATCAATCCAACACGTTTATTTCTAAGGGTATTTCCTTCGTGAGGCGTGATTAATTTTTTTCCATTGAAGAAAAGTTTTTCATATTCACAAAATTCTGAAATGACTTCAGTTATGCTCTGCGCTGAAGAAATCCTGTCAAAGATTAGTAAGGGTGGTTTTTCATGTTTAACGTTAATGATTTTATGATATTCAAATTTATTGTTGCAGTGCCAAGTAAATTTGTCTGATTTTGGGTTTAATCCTGCTCCGTCAAGAAAGTTATTAAACTTATTTGTGGTTTTACTAATGAAGATATGTATTTTTATTTCATCGCTTTTTAGTTTTCTGATTAGATTTTCATCTGTCATTTTAAAACTCTGCTTTATAATTTTGGGGGGAAGGGTTGCATATGATTTTACAGGTTCGCTGTCATTTAAGTTTCCACATCGACTGATATAAGACCCTATCCCGAGGCTTTTGGGCATTAAATGCCAGACGTCCATGTAAAAGTCGACTGTCATTAAAAGCAAAGCAGTCTCCAGATTCAGCGCGTAATTTTATAACTGAACTGGAAGATTCCTTTTTTTCTAGAAACCGAAAAAACTGTTCACACATATTATCAATGTCTTTGTTGTCTCGTAGGGTTCGGTAGTAGTTCCAGAATATTCTGGGCTGAGTATGCTCAACAATGATTGGGGTGTGATTTTGGTATTCATCATCACCTTTTTGGATGGTAACGGGAATGCTGATTAAATCCTCATAGAGGCTACGATTCTCTGCGAGCAGGTCTTCCTGCAACCGCGACAGTGGATAGATAGTTTGTTCACCACCGGACTCTGCCTGTTTCTGCATCACAAAGAAGTTAATTTCAGCAGGATCGGCAAACCAGGCATTGTCGGTGTGCATAGGCTGTCGTGTATTACTGTGAGCATAAGTGGATGCTTTTGCGGGATTGTATGAAATTTCCCACCAATCTGACTCTACTAACTGTTGGTCAGTACTATAGTGCCTTTTATCCTCTTTTAGAGAGCAGTTTTCTGATAAGAAGCTATGCCACTGAGGCATAGAGAAACGAGAGAGTCCACTTCTTAATACAATGGGAAACTCACTTTCTGCTAAGGTTTGTATTAGATTAGTAATGTCATCTTCACAAGGTGACTGACTAGATAAAGTGACTTCTTTCACAGGCATAAGGCTTCTTTTCCTCTGATAAGTTGATAATCATCCAGGTAAGACTCTATCTTTTTCGGCGCTTGCATCATTAAGTGATCGATAATGGACAAGTTAGGAATGAAAGTGTCAGCCAATTGCGGGTAAGGTCTGACTTGGCTATGTAGGAATCTCAGCTTGAGGTTATTTTTGGAAAACTCATCTTCATCGTAAAGCTGGCGTCCACCTATTGGGTTTATGTAGATTTCAGCATCTAATTCTTTACATATTGCAATGATTCTGTCTTGTCCTTTCAAATGTTGGGTTCCAGCAAACTCAGATGCATTTAGCCAACTTCTATTGACTCCCAAGTATTCTGCCGTTTGCATCACTGACAACCGATTGATTGTGGCAACATTGTTATCCGAATGGTTTACAACATTTTCTACTATAGCGCGTGTTTCAGTGTAAGCTGGAGCACATTTATACGCGTGATTTAATGTCTTTAAAAAGTTGTGTTGATGCGCTAGGTAATAGTGCTCATTAATGTTTCTGTTCTGAGATGCTTTCTCTACAGGTAAACTGAATCGATGTGCCTGTCCATTGACAAGAATGTTGTTTCTGTTGATAAAGCCCCGCTTTATAAAAGCCACATCATCAAAAAAAACAAAGGTATCGACTGCTTTTACTAATTTAAAATAGCCCGAATAGGGGAAAAGGTAAGGTTGCATTATGGCTACTTTCATGGGAGAGCCTCAGTGATGCTGTGGCACACTTGACTGACATCAGATTGAGTGAGGTAAGCATGCATGGGCAAGCACAAAACCCGTGAAGCGATGCGATGACTGTTGTCTAAGCGGTTGCGGGAGTGAACTGATGGATAAAGGGTATCCAGAGACGGAGAGAAGTATCTTCTGTGACCAATGTTCCGAGAAGTAAGCACCTTTTCACACTTTATTCTATCTTCACTGCTCTCGAAGATAACTGGCATATAAGCCCCATTTAATATTGCATCAGGATGCCAGAGTGGGAGTTTAACTCTTGGGACAAGCAACTTCTGGTAATGGGCGAAGCACTCTCTTCTATGCTCTAAAACCGTTTCAATCTGGCTAAGGTTGCACAGGCCAACCGCTGCATGATACTCGCCCATTTTGGCGTTGATCCCTAAATCGTGGATCTCGCCATTGGCATCCATACCAAAACTGATCATTCTTTTTGCGCGGTCATAATCAGACTTGCGTTTGAAGATGATTGCTCCGCCCTCGATAGTGCTGAAGACTTTAGTGGCATGAAATGACACAACGCTTGCATCTCCGAAGCTGAGCAACGATTTACCCTTGACGGTGACTCCAAATCCGTGGGCGGCGTCATAAAGTAGCTTTTTACCCTGACTTGCTGTGAGTTCGGCAAAGCTCTCAAGATCACACGGATTACCATAAACATGTGTCGCGAGGACGGCATCGGCTTCTGGCACTTGATGAAGTGCTGCAGCTGCTTTTTCCGGATCCAGGTTCAGTGTTTGACTATCTATGTCAGCAAATGTGAAACCAACATTTCGCCACGCCATCGCAGCGGTGGTCGCAACGAAGCTAAATGGCGTAGTAATGACATGTTTGAGGCCTAGCACCGCAGCGGCGATTTGAAGACCGAGTGTTGCATTGGTGACCAGAAGCAGATTTTCCACCTGCAACTGTTGCTCCAGTGCATATGTCAGCTCCTGATGTAATGGGCCGAAATTGGTGTACCATTGACGGTCATTGATACCATTTAGGTATTCAAACAGTTTATCTGTATCGGGCTTTAGAGGGAGATTAAGCTTTATCATGATGTTCCGCCAGAAGCTCCCGCAAATACGCTCCATAGGCACTGGTACCGAGGTTATTAGCCTGTGTCAACAAAGCATTTTCGTCTAACCAACCCTGATTGAATGCAATCTCTTCAAGACACGCAATTTTATAGCCTTGACGTTTTTCAATGGTTTGGACAAAAACGCTGGCCTCGAACAGGCTTTCCTGTGTGCCAGTATCAAGCCAGGCAAAGCCTCGTCCCAATGGCTCAACAAAAAGCCGCTGCTGACTCAGGTAGGCCTGATTAATGCTGGTAATTTCTAGCTCTCCCCGGGCCGATGGGCGGACTGCTTTGGCAATGTCGATAACTTGATTGTCGTAAAAATAGATACCGGTTACGGCTAGCTCAGATTTTGGTTTGTGAGGTTTTTCTTCAATGGATAGGGCGTTGTAATTTTCATCAACTTCAACGATACCGAAGCGACGGGGATCTCTTACTTTATAAGCAAAGATAGTCGCGCCTTCTCTGCGCTTAGCCGCCCGTAATAATTTTGGTGTAAAGCCTTCACCGTAAAAAATATTATCGCCCAGCACCAGACAGACGCTATCGTTACCTACGAATTTCTCACCAATAATGAAAGCTTCTGCGATCCCGTTGGGCTGATCCTGAATCGCATACTCCAGATTCAGTCCAAAGCTGCTTCCATCGCCTAGCAAGCGTTGGAAGTTAAGTTGATCCTCAGAGGTAGTAATGACCAACACTTCCCTAATACCTGCCAGCATAAGTACGGAAAGTGGATAATAAATCATGGGTTTATCATACACTGGGATGAGCTGTTTCGAGGTTCCCTTGGTGGTTGGGTATAGTCGGGTTCCGGTGCCTCCCGCTAGGATGATACCTTTCACTTTACTTCGCTCCCTTCACCTGAGGTGCAGAAATGACTGTTAGCGCGATTAAACGGTTCAGAATATTGTTCGAGTAACCAGCACAGCGTTTTATTCAGACCTTCTCTGAAATTGTGAGAAGGGCGCCAGCCTAGCTGTGAAGTAATTTTTTGACTATTGATGGCATAGCGCTTGTCATGCCCGGCGCGATCTTCGACAAATTCCAGTAGATCGATGTAGCGTCCTTTTACTCTTGGTCTGAGGATATCTAATTCAGCACAGAGCGTATTAACCAACTCGAGATTCGTCAGCTCGTTATTTCCGCCAATGCAATACGTCTCGCCAGCTACGCCATCTCGAAGTACTGATGTCAAAGCATCAACATAATCATCGACAAACAGCCAGTCACGAATGTTTTTACCATTTCCATAGATGGGTAATGGCTGCTCTTTGAGGGCGCACATGGTCATATGAGGTATCAGTTTTTCGTGATGCTGATAGGGCCCATAGTT
Organism: Lacimicrobium alkaliphilum; assembly: GCF_001466725.1. Lineage (NCBI taxonomy): Bacteria > Pseudomonadati > Pseudomonadota > Gammaproteobacteria > Alteromonadales > Alteromonadaceae > Lacimicrobium > Lacimicrobium alkaliphilum. The sequence continues at coordinate 2,819,742 of NZ_CP013650.1, read as the reverse complement.
ATTTGAACAATTGGTCACTATGACAGGGAGCCGATAAGTTCGATGCCATGCTCTGGCAAGATGGTCCGAACTTGCTTTGCTGGCAGAGTAAGGTGAGCTGGGCAGGTAAGGGCTTGATTCATCAAAAGCCGAATCATCAGTTTCCAAATCACCAAAAACTTCATCAGTGGAGATATGAATAAATTTAAATCTAGACTGACGACTCTCGGATAGCTCTTGCCAATAGGCCAGAGCCTCCTCAAGCAATGAGTATGTTCCGATGATATTGGTCTGCATGAACACGGCTGGCGAGGAGATAGAGCGGTCTACATGGGACTCTGCTGCGAGATGAAGGATGGCATCAGGTTGAAATCTGGATATCAATGTTTTGATTTTACTTCTATCGCAAATATCGGCGACAGCATGTTGATAACGGGCGGAGTCTGCAGCGTCTTTGACTGCCTCTGGATTAGCCGCATATGTGAGCTTATCGATATTCAGTACATGGCAGGCTGTACTGTGCATAAGATGTCGGACTAAGGCAGACCCGATAAAGCCACATCCACCGGTGATTAGAATGCGTTTAATGCCTGGTATGTCCATCATTTTTGTCCATCTAACAGATGCCGGACAATAGTCGCTCCTGCGTCACCATGACCATATAGAGGCTTCCATTCATTAGGCGTATCTAAAGCATCATATTGGCTAATAATTTGGTGTGATGAAGCGCTAACCAGATGATTCCATCCAGCATCAACGGTTTCAATCCATTCAGTTTCATCTCTCACCGTCAAACAAGGCTTCTTGGCGAAATAAGCTTCCTTTTGCAGTCCTCCAGAGTCGGTGATGACGCATTCGCAAAGTGACAGCAGTTGAACCATCTCTATATACCCTAGTGGAGGAGATACCAGAATATCCTTGAGTAAATCCTCTAACCCAAAATGACTAATTTGTTTTTTTGTTCTTGGGTGCAAAGGCAACAGAACTCGCTTTTTGAGATTTATTTGATTCAGGCCCATCAAAATATCTTTCAGACGCTCAAGTGAATCTGTATTTTCAGCTCTATGCAGGGTCGCTAGTATAAAACCAGCATCCAGGCCCTCGATCTCGACCGAGCTGTGTTGTTCTGACTTTTTTTTGGCATATAAGAATGCGTCATACATGACATCACCGACTAGTAAGCTTTTGTTACTCAAGGCTTCTCGCTCAAGGTTTTTCATTGCCGCCTCTGTCGGGCAAAGTAAGCTGCTGGCCACATGGTCTGTCATGACGCGATTGATCTCTTCCGGCATACTCTTATTGAAAGAGCGCAAGCCCGCCTCTACATGCGCAATGGGTATGTGTAGCTTGGCTGCAGCCAGAGCACCTGCCAGCGTCGAATTGGTATCACCATATACCAATACCCAATCAGGTTTTTCCTGTAATAAGTGTTTTTCTATTTCAATTAGCATTTGACCTGTCATCTGACCATGGCTGCTGCTATGGATGTTGAGGTTGATCTTGGGCGTAGGAATTCCCAATTGATCGAAGAATAGCTGCGACATATTGCTGTCAAAATGCTGGCCAGTATGAAGTATCGTCTCCGTAACTTGTCCGGGCTGATCTTGCGTCAATTCAAGGATAGCTCTGGAGACGACTGAGGCTTTTACAAACTGCGGGCGAGCGCCGATAACGGTCAGTATCTTCATTGGCTCAGCCCATTTATGACGTGATCAATGTCCTGGTCAGACATATAAGGATGCATTGGAATACTGAAAGCTTTTTGACTGGCTGCCTCAGCTTTTTTGCAGGGCTCTGCCAACGCGTCTTGCATCGCGGGTTGCCGGTGCAGGCAAACGGGGTAGTAGATACCCGAGGGAATACCTTGTGCACTCAGTCTGTCAAGATAGGACTGACGTGACTCAGATATTCCTGAAACTGTGTAAAGGGCCCATGCACTGGTAAATCCAGCGCTCGCTTTCTGGTGAACTAGATCAGCTCTCAGGGCTGATGCATATTTCTTGGAAATATAGTTTCTTCTTTCAAGCTCCGTGGGGAATTGCTGAAGTTTCTCCAGCAGGATAGCCGCCTGAATCGTGTCCAATCTGCTATTCAGGCCAATCCTGATGTTTTGATATTTGTGATCGCCTTTACCGTGTACCCGCATTGAACGGCATTGTTCAGCCAGATCCTGATTGTTGGTAAATATCGCACCTCCATCACCATAGCACCCCAGAGGCTTAGCTGGAAAAAAGCTGGTTGTGGCTATATCGCCAAAGCTACCACATTTCTTTCCTGAAATGCTGCCACCAAAGCTTTGCGCACCATCTTCAATAAGATGAAGATCGTATTTATCACATATTAATCGCAGTTCGGGATAATTGGCGGGCATGCCAAACAGATCCACGGCAATAACGGCGCGGGGTATTCCTTTTCCTGCAGCTTTGCAGGCGATAATGGCTTGCTCCAGGCTAATTGGGCAAATGTTGTAGGTTTCTTCGTTAATATCTACAAAGTAGGGTGTGGCTCCGACCAGAGGTATGACTTCAGCGGTGGCGAAAAAGGAAAACGCAGTGGTAAATACAATATCGTTGGCACCAACCCCTAATGCCATGAGGGAGAGTTGTAACGCGTCCGTTCCATTGGCACAGCTTATACAGTGTTCAACGCCAACATAGTCTGCCAGACGTTCTTCCAGCTCAGACACTTCAGGACCCATAATAAACTGGCCATGATCGAGCACCTTGGCGATTCGCCGGTCGATGTTCTCGCGCATTGTTGCCAGCTGCGCCTGTAGATCGATAAACTCCATCAATCCTTCCTGGTTACTGTATTGTTTTTAAGTTCATAGGTGTTGCCGGAGTGAGGGCAGGTGGTTTCTGCGTCACCTTTGAGCGGAAGGTTGAGCTGCTCACCGAATTCACTGATCCAGCCAATGTGTCTGGCTGGCACACCCACCATCAGGGCATAGTCTGGCACGTCTTTGTTAACAACAGCCCCGGCTCCGACAAAAGCGTATCGCCCGATCGACACGCCACATACAATGGTGCAGTTGGCGCCAAGAGTCGCACCTTGTTGTACCAATGTTTTGCGGTATTGGTCTTTGCGCTCAATGGCGGAGCGAGGATTATAGACATTGGTGAAGACCATTGATGGGCCACAAAAGACATCATTCTCCAGCTCAACGCCTTCATACACCGACACGTTATTCTGTATTTTGACGTTATTACCAATCTTTACCTTATTACCAACAAAGACGTTCTGGCCTAAAGAACAGCCACGGCCAATAGTGGCTGAGCCGCACACATGAACCCAGTGCCAGACTCGCGTTTCAGAGCCAATTGTTGCACCGTCATCTACAATTGCCGATGAGTGTATAAAAACATCTTTCATTTCATGAGTTTATAGCAAAGGGGTGAATCATGTCATGGTCTTTCGTGAGTGCCATCTTGCGGATTTCTGACACGGTTGTTACGGCAACCCGGTTGTCTTCAAGTCCAAATCCGTTGCCGCTTAAAATCTGTTGATAACTTTGTGTATGCAGATCGGTAAAGCCATTAGAGAATTCAATCTCTTCATTATTCATGGTGATACTTCTGTAGGTCCGTTGTCCCTGCAAGCGAACACTGGCGGGCAGCGCACTTTCATCGGTTGAGAGGAACCATCTCACCCTTGCTTTCTGATATTCAAGGTAGCCGCTTGCGGTCTGCCCATCCGATTTAAACAGTTTGCTTTCCTGCAAGTCGCCAAACAGGTGATGCAACATATCAAAAAAGTGCACGCCGATATTTGTGGCAATGCCGCCGGACTTTTTCTCATCCCCTTTCCATGACACGGAATACCAGTGTCCCCTGGAGGTGATATAGGTGAGATCGACGTCGTACTTCTGGCTGCTTTTTTGCGATTCGATCTGTTGTTTTAACGCTATGATCGTCGGATGAAGCCGAAGTTGCAGGATGGTATTTACCTTATGGCCACTCTCTCTTTCTATCTCCTGAAGTGCGTCGATATTCCATGGGTTGAGCACCAAAGGTTTTTCGCAGATTGCCTGGCAGCCTGAACGTAAGGCGAAACGAATATGAGAGTCATGCAGATAATTGGGCGAGCAAATCGAGACATAGTCAACCGGATTGCCGCTGCGACGACGTTTATCAATATGACGATCGAAGCGCTCGAATTCGGTAAAAAAGTGACAATTAGGATAGAAGCTATCCATGATCCCCACCGAGTCACTGGGGTCAACGGCGGCAACCAGATCATTACCGGTTTCTTTGATGGCTTTCATATGTCGGGGAGCGATATAACCGGCGGCTCCCATCAAAGCAAATTTTTTCATTATCAGCCCTCTACGTTCGTAATCTTACACAAGAGTTATCGGCCGATTTTGACTATGCTTGATTAAGCCTTGTACCGATAAGCTAGTGTTACTGTTGGTTGCCCTTATACGTTGTTATTAAAACCTATACTCTAGGCGTATTTCACTGCTTACTTTATAACCACCATTCTGCTATTCTTATGGCCATAGGTAGAGGGGGTAGATTATGTTAGAAATCAATACCAAGTCCAACGCATCTTTGTTGCAGCAGGTTCAGAACAAGCAGGAGAGCCTGTTTGAAAAGCTGGCCTCGGGAAAGCGTGTTAACAGCGCCGCCGATGATTCTGCTGCCCAGCAGATTATTGACAGGCTTACTTCCCAGACTACAGGGTTACGTCAGGCATACAACAATGCCTACGACGGCGTGTCTTTGGCGCAGGTGGCTGAAGGTGGGTTGTCGGGTATTTCCGATGGCGTAAATCGTATCCGTGAACTGTCGATTCA